>JBHPHW010000001.1:0-86332 GCA_042570105.1 Candidatus Omnitrophota bacterium
ATATATATCGATGACGAGGATATCGATACTCGCCAAGGCCTTGAGACAGCTATTAAACTTGGGGATGAAGTAGTTGTTGTGCCTCAAGTGGCTGGCGGGTCAGACGAATCAAGTGAAGACCTTTTTGATGAAGTAATGTTTGCGCTTTCGCGAGCGGTCAGGATTTCTCACAGTGTCGAATCTATCGAGGCAGCCGACCTCTATAGAGAAAGTGGATTGAGTGTAACCGAAGAGCAAAGGGCTAAGCTGGTCAGATATGTTGTAGGGCAATGGGAGATGGGCCTTGAGGAGGATATACAGCAACTTATAGTGGATGTATTTACTGCTTTGGAATTAACGGAACTTCAGGAAACCTTTTTAGCAGCAATGAATTTCCAGGATCACCTTAGCGCGCTCATCCAGTATTTGGGTGAAGAAAATTCTGGGTCAATCGGACTCCCTACACTAAAGGAGTACTGGAGATATGTTCATTCACCATTAGCGTTTCGTGTGGCGAGTCTCAGTCCATCTGAACACCGCAAGTTGCTTGAGGCTATGGCTTACCGAATGGCCACAATAAGAGAAGATGACGAACAAATCCAGGAGTTTTTCATAGGTATGCTCAGAGGATTGGAAGTTAAAGATCCGATTATCGAAGGACCCCCCACTCTCAAGGGATGGCCACTTGCTGTGTTGGTTGTTCGTCGTTTTGCTGAAGAAGCACGAACAAGAATATATAAGGAACAATTCACAGCTCTTTCAACTCTTCTAGGAAAAGAAGAATTAGATTCAGAGAAGTTGAGTACTTTGTTGGATGAACTCGAAAGTGAAGTATTTGAAGGAGCTGAGAGAATCAGAATCATAGAAGCAATGATCTCACAATGGGTGCGATGGGAAGGTAGGCCTATCGAAGAAGCTCACGAGGTATTACTAAACCTCTTCGAGCAGTTTGGGATAGATCCAGAAGACTCGGATCCGGAATTCCAGCAAAAACTTATAGCCGCAAGAAAAGAATATCGAAAAGATATCCATCCCAAGAATGTTAGGAATTTAGTAACATGTCTTCGAGAAAGGCCCATTCCAAACGATTTCTTGGAGCAGGCGGTTATGGCCTTAGAGCAAGACGCCGGAGTAGGGTTGGAGTTAACTAGGCCAGAGAAGAAGGAAATCACCAGACTGATTTATGAAGCATGGCTGAGGTATCCAGTTGACGATGAAATGACAGGTCGACTCAATGAAATTGCTGCTACATTGCTTGTTACGAAGTTAGATGATAAGGAGTTCGATACGTTATTGGAAGCAGTGAGAGAGTCGCGACGTTCGCATCACAGAGAGCATGTCGATGATTTAGTAGAGGCACTTGGAGCGAGGCCGCTTGATATGATGCTAGTTAGGTGGAAAAGAGATACCATTGTTACTGACCGCTGGATAGAAGCCTCTTATAAAAATCAAGAAGTGGCCCCTCCTAAAAATGAAACCGCTCGTCTTACCAAGGCCTTTGTAGCTGGCTGGATTACTTTGCAGGATGAAGAAGAGGAGCAGAAAGAGTTAGAAGAAATTGCCAAGACCCTTGGTATTGATAGTGCAAAGGAAGACTTTCAAAATGAGGCCCGCAGACAGATGCAGTCAAGGCTAAAGCCTGGGCATGCTGATCGAGTAGCAAGAT
Source organism: Candidatus Omnitrophota bacterium (assembly GCA_042570105.1). Lineage (GTDB taxonomy): Bacteria > Omnitrophota > Gorgyraeia > Gorgyraeales > Gorgyraeaceae > JBHPHW01. Next base: position 1,646 of record JBHPHW010000001.1, read on the forward strand.
TACTTAGTAAGTTAGGAGAAATTGCAGAGGATAGATTAGGTATATTCGATATTCACAATCTCAGACTTGCCTTGTTGGGAGTGGAAGAAGATATTCAGTGGGGAGTAGAACTGACAGTTAGGCAAAAACGTGACATTAAGAGTAAGCTAAAGCTATTAAGAAAGACTGATACTGAGCTCGAGCATAGAATTATTAAAGCCAAGGGAAAAATTGCTGAAATCGTTACTAGGAGATTAGATCTTCAGCATGAGGCGACACAGGCTAATAGATCCGGAGGTGAAGCTTCTTTACAAAGTGCGGCAGAAAAGACATTAGAAGCGATAAGAGAAGATATTAGTAAAGTAGATGGTGCTGACGACCTTACAGAAGAACAACAAGGACTTATTAGAGACAAGTTATGGCCAAGTTTCAATAGGGCAGTCAAAGAAGCTAGGGGTATATTTAAAGGGATGGACATAGAATTTGAAGCTGAAGAGCTTAATGTAAGCGATATTATACATTCAATCGTTGATAGAGAAGAATGGAAAGATATAGTTGAGATTCAAGTCCCTGATGAGCCTGTGACTATCCAAGGTGTAAATGAGATTGTACGTAGCATATTTAAAGAATTAATCCATAATGCCATTAAATATGGGGCCGCTAAGGTAGAAATTAGCTTTGATAAAAATGGGAAACATTTTATTGTTAGAGTCAAGGATAACGGTATTGGAATAGAGGAGGGAGATAGAAAGAATATATTTAGGGATGGTTATATTGTTCCCGATGTAAATGTAGAACCAGGTATTAATAGGACAGGCATTGGGTTATATGAAGCGCGGATAAATGCTGAGATGCACGGTGGTACTATATCAGTAGAAAACAAAAATGGTGAAGGGAGCACGTTTACAGTCCGCCTATCCAGAGAATTTGTTGAACCTAAAAATGTGAAAAGTATATCTAAAGAAAGGTTTTCAAGGATAAAGATTCATGAACTTCGTAGTGCCTCGAGTCTTTTAAGAGTGATATCTGGCTTACTATCCGAAGATTTAAAGGATGAGCAAAAAAGAGAGGCAATGCGCCGTGTTGTTTTAAATACAGAAAAGATCAAAGAACTTTTTAACGAATTTATGAAAAATATCACCTCCACTAAAGAAAGAGGCCTTATCGTTACAATAGATGGGCCTTCTGGAGTGGGTAAGACGCCAGCAGCTGAGAAGATTGCTAAAAGATTAGGAACTATTCATTTCTCCTATGGAGAGGTATACAGACTGCTTACCTTATTAGCCTTGCAGGAAGAAATAGAACTAAGACCTGATATGGAGGATAACGAAATTGCCGCGCTATTAAAATTGGCAGAGGGTATAGATATTAGAAAGTTCAGCTACAGCCAGAGAGATAGTGGAGAATATGTCTATTACTACGATAAGGCGGACGTTACGGATATATTCACCGATGAGAAAGTTACTAATGATGTTGCCTTAGTTTCTCAGATTCGTGAAGTTAGATCTGTGATTGCAGCAAAGGTGAGGGAATTTGTAAGAAGTTTTGTAGAGGGCGGGAATAGTATAGTGTTGGAAGGCCGCCTTACCTCAACCGAGATAGCTCCAGATGCGGATGCAAGCATATTTTTGGATGCTCGCTTATCTGTCAGGGCAGAGCGCAGGACAGAAGAGGTATTGAATATATATGGATTAAAGGATGCTTATTTAAGATATGTTAGAGATGAAGAAGAGGAATACAAAAGGAAGCGCAAGGAGGGTGAGGACGGGGTGATTAAAGAGATTACCTCTGCTATTAAGAGATGTCTCCAAGAAAGAGATGATATGGATCAAAAGAGAGAATATGCCCCTGTAACCATTGCTCCTCGCGCAATCAGAATAGATTCGTCGAACATGGACGAGGACGGAATTGTTGCTGAGATAATGGAGATCGTAGATCGGGTGTCTTTAGGGGAAGAGAGATTGAAGCGCCCTGCCAGGCCTACATGGGATGACCCGGATGTTATGGCACATCTTGATTACATTCGTGAACACGGTTTAGGTGAATATAAGACTGTTGATCAGAACGGAGACCCTATAGATCCAATCCAGGGTAGTAGAGGTAATCTATCGAGAGTATTAGAACATCATCTCTCTGGATTTAGGATTATTGAAAAGGATGTGGAGGATTTTTCAGATCCAGATGCAATAAGTGAATTATTTACTAAGCGGCCAGAGGGTTATGTGCCTACAGTTCGGGTAGGGGACAAGTACTATGAAGTGGATCTACGTGCATATGGTTATACTATTATGGTACCTTCTTTACACAAAGAAATTAGTCAGAGAGTCAGAGAAATTCTTCGCGGGCTTAATCGTATAGGATTAGTTCATGGACACCCTCATTCGATGAATGTTATGGTTGATAAAAATCATAAAGTACTTTTAATTGATTCAGCACGCCTCCATCACACATCGCTGAGTTTTGATGATATCAGGGAGAGACTCAGAGATAGTTCTTCCAAAATTGAAATTGCCAAGTTAATGCGTAATTTAGATGGTATAGATCTTAAGAAGTTTGTCTTAGATAGACACGACTTCACAGATGCAGATCTTCAGTGGGCTGAATTAGACGGAGTGATTGCTAAAGGCAGTATATTTTTTAGAGCGACTCTGTTATGGGCAACGTTGGTCAAGGCAGATTTCACCGGAGCTATGTTAGAAAAAGCCGGACTTTTTGCCGCTGTCCTGCGGGATGCAATTTTGGAGAAAGCTAGATTAAATGAGGCGGTATTGGCATTGGCAGACTTAAGTAGAGCGAATTTGACAAAGGCAAAATTAGAAAGAGCGATACTCATAGGTAGTATCCTGCGAGATGCAATTTTAAAGGGCGCATTTTTAGCTGGTGCGAAATTATGGAATGCGGACTTTACTAATGCTGACTTAACTGATGCACATGATGTAGACCCAGATGAGTTGACAAAGGCATTTTTATATAACACACGTATTTCAGGAGAACTCAAGGAAAACTTAGAAGGATACCCACATCTAACATTTACACAGGATCCCTCTGATAAATCTATATGGCTGGTATCTAATGCGCGGCGCTACTTAGAAGAAGCCCAGAAGGCAGTTGACCCATTTATGATTGATTTTGCATTTATAGAGCTCCGTGAGGAGTTTATGAGGGCTTTGCCTGATTCAGCTATACGGCTCTTGACAGAGAAACTTATCCAGGTACCACAGCGCGATAAGTCGCGAGCCATAAAAGAGCTAAGTGAGACTTTGGCATTATCACAAGATCTAGAGGGGTTATTGGTTCTACTTTTTATTCCTGTCGCAGGTGGGTCAGGAGAAGGAGAGTTTAAATCCAGAGATCAGATATCTAGAACACAGTCGACGCTGAGACTACGAAGAGAAGCAGCACAGCTAACCCAGACTGATGTCGCTGGTGCTGCCGGAGTCAATCCATCTAGAGTTAGTACTGTGGAGGCAGACTGGTACGCAGTTGATCCTACTCTCATTGCCAGCCTGCATGTAGCAATTGATAAACTTCAAGGCCCACGACTCCGTGAGCGTCGCGAAGCAGCTCGTATAAGTATAAAAGAACTTGCTGAAGCTAGTGAAATCAGCCCTGAACTCATCAGACAAGTGGAAGCTGGTGAACTTTTACCTGATCCAACTACACTTGCTAATCTGCATAGGAAGATCAATGAGCTTCAAGGCCCCCGACTACGCAAGCGTCGCAGAGATGCTGGTTTGACACGGGAAGATGTTGCCAGGGTTGCCGATATCACCTCCAACGCGATTGGTACAATAGAGAGAAATTTGTCCCTCAGCAGCCATACTGTCATTACCAGCTTGCATTCGGCAATTGATAGGCTTCCAGGTTTGATAGCCAGAGAGGGGCTAAGGGAGCAGCGCGAGCAACTTCGTGAGCGCCGCGAAGCAGCTCGTATAAGCGTAGAAGAACTCGCTGAAGCCAGTAAACTCAGCCCAGAACTTATCGGACAAGTAGAATCTGACGAAATCTTACCCGAAGCAGATACGCTTACTAATCTGTATGCGAACATTAATAAACTTCAAGGCCTACGACTTCGTGAGCGCCGTGAAACTGCCCGTCTGACCCAAAGGGAAATTGCTGATGCTCCACGAGTAAGTGTGACATTAGTTGGTAATATTGAAACTGGTAAATCTTTCCCATCCCCCGTGATTCTAAAAAACATACATGCGAAGATCGATGAACTTCAAGGTCCACGACTCGAAGAACGCCGTGAAGCAGCTCGTATAACTATAGAGGAACTCGCTGAAGCTAGTGCACTCAGCCCTGAATTTATCGGAGAAGTGGAATCCGATAAAACTGGTAAAACCCTACCTGATTTAGCTACGTTCGCTAATCTGCATGCAAAGGTCGATATACTACTAGGTCCTAGAGTCCGCGAGCGTCGCAAGTCTATGCGTTTGACTCAGTTGGACCTTGCTGACGCTGGAGAAATAGATCAGGGTTTGATTGTTCGGTTGGAAACCGGAAGGCATCCTAACATTGACCGAGGGACACTTGTGCATATTCATAGTACTATTGATAAATTCGAGTCAGCCACTTATCTATCACAGCCTAGGCCAGAGGCTATCGGCAGTTGGTGGTTACAGCTTGAAGATATGACGCTTGGTCTTAAGTCTCTACGTCGAGAATTTCCAGGTCTAAAGGAAAGAGAGTTTAGGATTATGGTTGAAGAATGGGCGAGAGATGACATAAAGATGATTGTCTCGTATATCCAAAGGGCCCGTCGTCCTATCACAGCAGTGGATATTATCAATAATCTGGAATTGAGTCTGATTTGGGAACCGGAAGAACTTATTGAACACGCAGATTTGATTACAACAGATCACCCTATAGCATTTGGTGGTACCGTATTCCAATGGGTTGGGATTCGACACACTAGTGGTGAGTGGCAGTGGCTTGAAAGGTTATATAATATGGCAGCACTCCGTGAACAATTTCCGGACTTCCCAGACTCAGAGCTCAGAAGCATGATAGAAGGTTGGGCAAGAGAGGACATAGAAGAGATTGCCGAGTCTATCCAAGAAACTGGCAGACTTACTGTAGGTGGCTTGCTCCAACAGGGTATTCTTGGGCCACGATGGACACAAGAAGCAATCATCGAGCTATCACATTTGATTACTATAGGCTGTCCCATTACATTTGACGGTCATGAGTTTAGATGGATTGGGGATGGAGAGGATGATAGTAAAGCCGAGAGATACGCAAAAAATCTTAAGAAGAGAAGCATTACGCAGGGGAATGTAGAGTCTGCTATAAAAATGGCAATTGAAAATGGTGAGGCAGTTGCTATAGATTTAACTGAGGTTTCAGATATTGATGAATTGTTTGCAGGTACAGATGATGAAATTCTAGAAAAACTTATCGCTGCGTTTGATTATGATGATGTTGAAGCAAGGATCAATGCGCGGAAGAAACTTGCATGGTATTTAGCCCGCTCTGATTCGGATATAGATATAGATATAATCAAGGCTAGATTGAGATTTCTTATTGAGACCGCAAGAAGTTCCTCTCAAGAAACACTCCATACCCACCGTTTAGTACTTCTCTTAACAGAGAATAACGTAGCAAAAGATGACGTATTTGCAAATGCAAAAGTACTTGCCCATTCAGGAACAAAAAAGAATTCCATATATTTACATATCAATACCTTAAGTAAACTCCAGGCCGAAGAAAAAGAAGATGTTTTAAGGATAATACTCGAACACGAAGACCGTGACCTTAAAGGGGGCTATCATGAAGATGATATCTCAAATGAAGATTTCATAGAAGTAAAGAAATTATGGGAGGAGCTACAGGTTAGGTATGCCTTAGATAATATTTTCAAAAGTCCGATTGAAGGATATTGGGATGATAATTTCCCTGTAGATTTTTATGAGCTTATTCGATTCTGCCAGGAAACGGTTAAGAATGGACAATTAAGTTATATATTGAGATTAATTAAAGGGAACTTTGCTAAATACTTGGAATACAAAGAGCTGATGGACAAACTTCTTCTTGTGGCCAGCTATTTGTTAAAGAAGAACAGGGAAGGCTCCATTAATATAGAAAAAGGTCTCTTTATGAAATTAGTTATGTTGCTAAACGTTACTCCTACTCCTGAAACTGTTTCGAGGATATTAAAAGAGTTTTATGCGCTTAGGGATGACATTAAAGCTAGTTTTCCGGATACAGATATTTTCATGGAGTATAAGCCGGATGATAATATTAACGATTACATAAATCTTGCCTTAGATCGTGATGAAAAGGCCCTACATATATTATTCAGTAGATATGTAATGCCTGGTCTTACGGAACCTAGAAATTGGCAGGAGTGGTTAGAGGGGCTTGTAAGACAAGGTCATCCAGTATTCAAGACGGTGGTCGCAAAGAATAGAGATGAACAGAGGGAGCTTAAGTTAGTGATAGACGAATTCCTACCCCTATATAATGAGTTACTTAGGTTGCGCTCTGAAGGTAAAGCGAGGATTAGGCAATTGAGCGAACGCTTACAAAGTATTCCTGGTCAGGGTGGATATATAATCGATCCTGGAGAATTAAAAGAGGTGATTAGGGAATTGCGAGAGTTCTTGGATTCGGGAGAAGTTTATCCAAAGACTATACGCCAGGATCGCCGAGAAGAAGAGGTTAGATTTGATGCCTACGCTGATACACTTTATCGCCTCGAACGTCAGATAAGGTTAGCTTACCAGGAAGGACTTCAGCCTTTTAACGACAGGTTGATAGCAATCTCTAGACAAATAGAAGCTAGCGAGGAACCGAATGAACCTACCCAGCTGCCTCTCGATGAATTTAGCCAGCTTCCTCGCGCTGAGCAGTCAGAGAAGCTCCGCAGTAAAATTCGACCATTCGAAAATAGATTCAGAAAGGCCTATCAGGTAAGAGATGAGGCAATATTAACTGAGTTAAACAAGGAGATTGTGGAATTGCTTAAAAGGCGCCTCGGGATTCAATTAGACCTTGCATCAGACTGGCTTGAGGTTAGTAAAACTGACCGCCGTAGGTTAGTAGCAGCGATAAACGCAATAAGAGGGGCAAGAAGGACCTCCAAAAGAATATCTGCGGAATATGGATGGCAGCGCCGAAGAGAAACTATGACTGAGCTTATTGAAAAGATTCGGATTGTTGGATACTATGGCCAGGTCATAGATACATTTTTATATAAAGACCTGGATATAAAGGTATATGCGCCAGACGAGCAAAATCCTAAAGGAAGGGTAACCGTACGGCAGCAAAGATGGGTTACCCTCATGCTTCCTGATGGTGCAAAGACAAAAGAAAGACAGTGGCGTGATATCCCATATGAAGATTGGCCAACAGCATTGAGAAGCCAGATCCATATACTTGCTAGTCAAGAGATAGATTATGAGACGATTCTACATTATTTGGCAGATCTAGAGTATTGTCATGAGAGATTATCTGAATATAGAAAGGATCTACCGGGATATGTTCAAGAGCAGGTAGAAGAGTCTTTGATGAATGCCTTTGCTTGGGCCCAAAGAGGGCGTGGAATGACAGGAAGGAAGCGCTCCTCTTCTAATTTAGAACTTGCCCTGGGTAAGCTCGAAGAAGGCGCTATCGATGCTGCATTAAAAGAATTGGAAAGGGCAATAGAGAATATTGAATCAAGAAGACAGGAGATAGAAGAGATTAAAAAAGGTGTGAATAGGAGACTCGAATCCATATATCTTCATATAAGAAATTCTGACATAGAAGAGAAATTGATTCTTGTAAAAGAAAAAGCGAGAAGCGTTGCATTAGAAGGAGCAGGGGATTTAGTATCAGAGCTTTACGAGAACTACTTTACTAGCGTAGTGGAAGAGAGAAGTTACCAATATCTACAGAGAAGGATTGCTGCTGTATCAAGTGCGATTGATAATTTGAATAGACTGCCTGAACAGGAAAAACCATCTAGCGGGGAACTTGAATCGCTAAGAGATACTCATAATAAAATACAAGAAGAACTTAGGCCACTTAGGAGAGAAAGGGATGGATTAGAGAGAAGAAAGAAAGAAGGTTCTCTGGATCAAGAAGGTATAGACGACTTGCAAAAATTAAAACTAAGGATTAGTTCACTAGAAGAAGAGATGAGGGTCAATCAATTTGTTATTCAAAAGTTTAGGAGATATGCAGAGAATTTAGATAGGCTACATAGAGAGATTGATGATGTGCTCAAATTTATTGAAAGGCAATCATTAAGGAAAGACGGGACAGGCCAGAGGGGTCAAAGGGGCCTGCATGGCGCTGGTGCACGTGAGAGGGTGGCGCGGAGAATATGGGAAGAAACTGGTGAAATAGATTATCTCGCTGTAGCCCACGAGAATGCCAAGAGATGGGGGCTGATAGAAGGAGGTATGTTTCCCTTTACTCCTTTTGGCGCAAGATCAATGCGAGGGTTACATGGGGATGGGCCTGAGGAACCGATCCTTACAGCTGACGTCAAAACGCGTGATCTTAGAGAAATATTATTAGATACGCGGGGATCGCTTGAGGCAAAGAAAGAAGCAGCAAAGGAACTAGCTAAATTAGATCCTGAAACTGCCCTATCTATTTTTGGGCAGGTATTAGATGATGCTATTGCACCCTTATGTGAAGAGCTAGTTGATCTTATAGGAGAGATCGGGACACCTGTTGCAGTTGGTTTGATTATACGTGCATTAGGCCACAGGATTCTATCGATTAGAAGAAAAGCAGTTTTGTTACTTGGAGGATTTGATGATGAAAGGATATACCAGGCATTATTACCCCTCATTAAAACACAAGGGGAGGAAATTAGAGATGAGGTTATAGACGTTCTCTACGCAAAAAGAAACGAACCTTTATATAGGCAAGAGTTATTAAAAGGGATTGAGAGTGAAGACCCTGCAATGCGGTTTGGCGCAGTGACCATGCTTAATGCAATAGTTGATGATGAGACGATCCAAAAGATAAAAACGCTCGCCAATGAAGATCCAGATAAAGAAGTAAAGCAACAAGCGCAAATGATAGTGGAAAGCGTAAAGGGCAGAACTAATGAGCTAGCCCAACTCCCTACTATAGAAGATGACGATGAGATATTACATTATATAGATTCACTTATTAGACAAGGAGGAGATAGAGTAAGAGCAGTAGATATAGCTTCAGGCAAAGGAGAGTTTAGATATAGAGCACTTCATCTCTGGCAAAGGCCGATTGATATAGAATGTGTAGATTCAGATAGAGGTGTAAGAAGGTTGGGGTTTATTTCTTATGGCGTGCCAACTCTAGTTAGAAATGCAGAAAAAAAGATTCCCGATTTCGATGAGGGGAGCGTTGATGTTGTCTTTATAAACTATCCTAACCCTTCTTATATGGATCCTTACAAATTGTTCCCTGAGGCAGAGAGAATTTTACGAGAGGAAGGACTATTTTTCTTTGCCAGCAGTAGAGAGGATTATGCGGACGAGTCTATAAGAGGTTTCTTAGAGAAGTCAGGGTTTGAAATAATAAAGCAATATGATGGTGATGAAATACCTACTGGTTATCCCGCATCAGAAATCGCAGCGCAATCAATCACATCTGCACATATTGGCCAGGATAAGATGTATCTTATAGTTGCGAGGAAGAAATCTAGTTCCGGTTCTAGTCGGTGGTTTGAGAAAGTTTCTTTCAGGAGACTTGTTACTATTGGATTAATGTTTCCTCTGTTTGGACTGGTTGGAGGGGACTCCGGCATAGTCTTTCATGACGGGCCACATCCTTCGGAAAGAGAAGATAGTAGTAATGATACAAAAAAGAAAAAGAAAGGTAGACGTAGAGCTGCAGCAGAAGGCCCTCGACAAATTTCTTCACCTTCAGGAGGAGAACCTGGATTTCCACAAGGAGCGCCTGGATCAGAAAAGCCATTATATCAGAGAGCATTACGAGATCCTGTTGGCTATCTTCCTCAAGCTATTGAGAGTGATGTGTTGGCTCCAGATGAAAAAGTTGCGCTGATTCTTGACTTAATGATTGGGAGTAATGATCCTCGATATCCAGCACCCATACAACCTCAAGCAATAGAGGCTCTTTTAGGTGCAGTTTCTGTTGAAAAAAGAAGAGACCTTGTGCAGGCCATTGGCCGTCGCGAGGAAAAACCGCCTAGACTTGTTGAACTTGGAGATGCTCTTGCTGAATCAACAATAGGGGGGGTACTCAAAGACCATCTAGATACTGCCCGCGAGGCGATAAAGGAAGCCTCTAGCGCACTGGATGAAGGCACGCCAAAACTGCGGATAGCTATCTCACGGCGCAAAGAAGCAGCTCAGGCCATAGGTGAGGCGAGAACTATATTGGACTCGTTGGAACAGGAGCAGGAAGAGCGAAAGATATACCAGCCTCAGTTGGATGAAATCCAGATGGGTCTTGATACACTTGATGGAATAATCCAAGAGAAGTTGAGCGCTCTCTTTGAGCCATTTGTAGGTTACTTGAAGACTGCTAGCGAGGCGATTAAACAGGCTTTTAGTGCATTAGAAGAAGAACCAGTCAATTTCCAGCAAGCTGTCTCACAGCGCGCAGTTGCCGCAGTAGCCTTAAAAGAGATCTCACAAGAAACTCTTACGACTCTCAATGGTGTTGTATCATCGGAAGATTTTGAAGGCCTTGAGGTTCCTGAAAACTTTAAAGGGTATGAAACTAGACTAGGCAATGCCCGGACAGAACTTGCCAGACTAGAATCAGAAATTCAACCAAAATTGACTATAGCCACCGATGGTCTTACAAAGCAGCTGGGAACAAGTGCGGAAGCACTTGATAAAGTTAAGGGTGTACTGGAAGACCCTGCATCTCTTCAGGTTGCTTTCACAGAGTCTGCTACTGCGACAGAAGCGTTGAAGGAAGTAGAAACAGCATTGACTACATTGGAAGAATTGGTGTTATCGGACGATTTTGAAGGGCTAGATATTCCAGAAGATCTGGAAGCACTTCGGCCGAAGCTAGAGAGCCAGCAGGGACAGTTGGAGAGAGTGAGTCCGAAAGTTGAAGAGGCAGGATTAAAGCTAGTTCAAAACGCTGAGGAGGCATGGGAGAAATTTAGCTCTGTTCGTGAAAAAATTCAGTCATTTAGCGAAGGTATTAGGACAAGCTCAGTCGAAAAGTTGAATGCAACTAGAGAAGAAGTCAGTGATACAGTGATAACTAAACATGCCGAGAGACTCGAACAAGTTAGGGATTTACTTACTGCTGCGTTGGGTGCCTTGGACAGTGTAATATGGTCTTCGGATCGCACAGAGTGGGCAGAGAACACACGAAAGACCCTACAGGAACATCTCCAAAGACTCTCTGGCCTTCGTACACGGTTCAATAGGGCACGTGGCCGGTTGACTCAGCTAAAGAGCGAGCTACGTGATCTGTTTAATCAACACCTCACAACCATAGAGGAACGTTTAGAGGAGATGCGTCAAGAGATGGATAAAATCACTGGCTCGGAGAAACGACGACTTCAGACGCTTGAACGAGCCAGAGCGCATCGGAATCTGGCGCAGCGTTCATTGGACTCAGCTCGTAAGACCTTGCGATTGCTTGAAGTACTTGTAACAGATGAGGAGGTTGAAAAACTTCGTAAGAGACTACAGGATTTAGAAGAAGATTTTACTCAGAACGCACAGCAAGTGCCAGAGAGCCTCGAAGCCCTCGAGGAGCAACAGCGTGCTGAACTTGGGCAGATTGTAGATGGAGGATTAGAGTTACTTGATACAGGGACTCCAGATAAATTACGTAATCTGCAGGGCCAACTTGAAGCCGGGTTTCGTAGGTTTGAAGGTATCAGCGGTCGTGAAATTAAAGATGCACAAGAGTTACTTGAATTAGTAAATGAGGGACTTGCTTTATTGGAACCACCTGCGGTTATACCTGATACTTCAAGTAGACCTGAAGAACAAAAACCCGCATCTATCGATACAGGGGCACAAGAGCGACAGATAAAAGTTGAACAAACTGCTATCCAGGCGACGAAGGGAGACTTTATCGCACAGCTCCGACAGGAACCAGTAGTAGCGTTAGCTCGGCTTGATGCATCTTTGATGAGACAGTTTACAGGCAATGAACATAATCAACTGGCCACTTTGGAGCAAAGCAAAGGAGAGGTTATCTTAAAGGTTAGCGGGCGCGTTGATGCCCTTACATTGCTAGAACAAAATCCTTTACTCCGAGAACCATTAGAGATCCTTCTCGAGGGTATGAGGGGAGGTAAATGGAGCGGAGGAGTCAAAGATCAGATTCGATTGAGATGGAGTCTCAAGTTGGATGTGGAGCAGGCTGAAAGCCCTGAAACTATATTATCAGTGCTTAAAGGATTCCCGGCCGCAAGGATCAGTGGAGCGCTTCAAAATATGGACGAAGAAGTTCTAAAACCAGTTATCCTTGATCCGTCGTTAAGAGAGCGTCTATTTAAGTTGTTGAAGGGTGAGATGAGAAAATCTCCTGTCTATCGATGGATGCTGAGTCTTTTAAAGACTGCTATTCTAACAGCAGATGAAACACAGCGACTGAATATATTTAGTCAATTTCTGAAGATTTCCAATGAGGATCTTGGGTTGCGCCTCTTATATGACATAGGGACTGAGCATCCCGAACTTTTATGGCAGGCACTCGTGGATGGAGACGAGGAACTAGAAAGTCGGATTACCGAGGGATATATAGCACTCTATAAGCGCATAGGAATTCGCAGCCAGACTTTTAGTGATGGCGAGAAGATTGATATTCAAAAACTCAATGGTTTCATCCGGGTAGAATTATTACAGAAACGTCTTTTAGAAAATATAGATTCTGAGCCGTCGCGGTTTGGAAGCGTGAAGCCAGGTTTTGAGTCAGTCGTAACGTTTTTAGAGAAGTTGCTCGAGAGTGTGCCTGACTTGGAAGTGTTTCTTGCGCAACTATTCTCGGAAAAGTTATACCAGTACTCCCCGCTTCGTAAGAATAGCTTTAGTGAAATCATACTAGTAGGACGACTTCTTGGCCATGTTGGCAAACCTTCGGATGTCACTGAGGAGGTTAAAAAGTGGCGGAAGAGATTCATGCAGATGTTTAGAAAGACACTTGAGTATAAAGAACTCTCGCGTGAAGAGCTGATGGAACGACTCGATGCAACAACATCCTTGTTCCGTGTTTCTGCGCGCGTCCAATTGACAGCGTCATGGGGACTCGCTCTACAGGCAGAGGGTGATGAAAAGATGAGTGCAGAAGATGTCCTTGGAGAATTAAAGAGTCTATGGCGAAAGAAACCCTACCTAAAAGATGAACTGCTTGAGGCATGGGTGGATCTTGCAACAGCGCCAGATGCTGAGTGGGGCATTGAGTTTAGGGTCTCTCTCATTGACTGGATCATTGGCGTGTTGGAGGAAATTGATCCGATCCAGCAGACACGGGCCAAGATCCTCTTTCGTAGAGCTGTTAAGAAGACTGACAAGGCACATATTGAGGAGTGGTGGGGAGATCCAGTAAAGGGCAATATAGAATTAATACCTCTAATGGAATCAGATGCCAATATGAAAGAGTTATTGGGCGAAGATGAGATACGAGAGGCTGTAGGGGCCAATAAGCTTGTGATTGAAGAGGGCCTGCTTATGTGGGAGCGCGAGATGTTCACCTTGGCATATGAGGTCTGGATGTTTAAACTTATAGACCCATTCCTTAAGAACAAGGTAAATGCGCTTACAGAAGCAGAGATCCTCGAGTTTGCTGATGCCCTCCAAAGAGAGTGGTGGGGCTATGAATGGGGTTTGTATATAGATCAAAAAACAGATATTACTAGCCAGGTCCATGGTATCGGCGCTGCAATTTACAAGGATTTTCTCAAAAGAGATACGACAGAGCTTTCTGATGAATGGCGCAAAGCAGCACTGTTTCTCGATCATGGCGTGTCTGGACTCGCAGACGATACAATACCCTCCTTTTCATTTCTTGAGACGCTAGCACACGAACCGCAAGATGAGTTATTCGAGCAGCTAAAGAAGACAGGTAGAGATGTTCCAGTGTCGGAAAAGGTAGCCATTCTAGCCCGCTTGACTCTATATTGGGATAAAGAACTCAACCAGGGTGTCCCAGGTTCGAAGATGGTACAGCGTATCATGAGACAAGATGGTATTACAGATGAAGTCAAATCATTGTTTTTGCTCGGCTTTCTCTGGCTTGCTAATACTCACGGTAAGGCGTTTTTTAATGTAATGCAGGAAGTATATATGAAAGAGTTCGCGGGGCGAACTAGCCAAATGCTAGTTCAGAACCAATTCAATGAGGAGCGTTTTGAGGGTTTTCTAGAGGCTTTAATGATTAATATCGCAGACGCTAAGATTAGTTTCTTCTACCATGGTGTGCTTGGTATGGCAGCTACTGGCCGTTCTCAAGATTTTATAGAGCCTCACGTACGTTCTGGGCTAGCAACGAGAAAAAGTGCATTTGTAGTACGCCAAAAACTCATCTCATTCTTTGAGAATTTGCCTGAAGGTCGCCTGGCAAACGGAACAGTGTATATGCAGCGGCTCATTGACGATGGGGTATTTCTGATTCGAAAACTGGGACTTGATCCAGAATCTCCGCCGTCGCCTCAATCAGTGCAGCTCATTATCGATGGCATCAATGAAGTAATGAAACTGGCTGGTATTAGACAAACTTCTTGGGAGCTCTGGCAGCAATACGTCGAAACCATGGAGCGTATAAAATCCAAACTGGAATCAATAGAATCTAAGGACAATGATTCTCGGTTGAATGTGTTCGAAAGGGTGCAAGCGATATTCATGGGTGTTTTTCTTGCAGTACCTATAGCGGTTCTATATTTTTATAGGTTTGATATCCCTGACTTTTTAATTTGGGCTTTTTCATGTTTTATGTGTTCACTCAGTACTGCCTTAGGGGCACCGCACGTAGCAGGGTTTTTACACGGGAAAGGGCATGTTTTCGCTGCGCGGCTCCTCTTTAGAGATAAAAATATTAGGTATGAAGGGCAGTATAACGGAACCTTCCTGGTTGTAGATTCTAAAAATGAGCCGATCAAACATCCAAAGGTCCAAATCGCTGGACCGCTTGTAAGTCTAGTTGTGGCGCTTTTAGCTATGATTGGAACTTTTACGATTTTTAGATTGTCTATGCTTTTTGATTGGTACCAATCCCTTTATCAT
Source organism: Candidatus Omnitrophota bacterium (assembly GCA_042570105.1). Classification (GTDB taxonomy): domain Bacteria; phylum Omnitrophota; class Gorgyraeia; order Gorgyraeales; family Gorgyraeaceae; genus JBHPHW01. Next base: position 16,774 of record JBHPHW010000001.1, read on the forward strand.
TTTCCAGTAGTAGTTGTTATGCTAGCTTCAATGGTGTCCGGTTTAGTTTCCTTATCTATTGTATCTTTCAGATTTGCCCTTGCTGATGGAGGGGTACTTTTAAATCCATTCCGTTCATTCCGTCTGAAGACACCAAAGAGTGTTCAGGGTCAGCGCGATGCAATACCTGCAGTAGAAGACGATAGAGTCAATCGTCTCATCGAAATATTCAACGGGTCCGATGAGCAAGTTAAGCTAGAGTTTCTGCAAACCGCTAGAGAGGAGAATTTGACACTATTATGGCAGGCACTTGTAAGTGGTCAGGTAGAACCGAATAAAATTCTCCAGTACTTGAGACATGAAGATGTCTCAACAGAAACCAGGACATTACTATTCCGCAGTCTTACAGCTTATGACGGAGTAGATAGTGAGGTATTTTATGCTATTGAGGGGCCTGCCGAACTCGCAGGTGGTCTGCTTACTGAAGAGATGTTTTTTAGGATGAAGAAGATGGCGATTGGCCTAAACCAAATGATTGATGAAGTATGGTTAAACCATTTATTAGAACTTATAGTGGCTAACAATGACGTGGGACAAATTCACCTATTTTATCGCATTGTACTTTCGATGGTAACAAAGGGTGTGGTCATGGTTGAAGATGATCCAAAAAGCTCTCCAGTAAGAGTCGACTCTCAGCGAGTACGCTATCAACTCTTGAAATTCTTTGATGCATTGCCGCCGGATTCGCCTATCATGGACTCATCCTTCATGCAGTACTTCATGAGGCATTACAAACGCTTGTTATTCAGTGATCACGAATTACTCTCGCCTGATGACAAAGAGTTGCTGCAAGGCCATATTGAGCAAGTCTTGGGCCTTGTAAAGGAGTACCTTAGAAGAGCCTTGCCCGTTGCAGAAAGAGGTCTTGTATTGCCAATTGAATATAGTGAGCAGATTGCGCAAGAGTGTATGACCCTCGTCGAAAAGTTCAGGGCAGAGGACGATACTAATGATGAGCGTCTTGAACCTAAAGGTTCGAAATCTAGCAAAAATGCACTTTTAACTGGTAGTGTTTTTGGTCTTCCAGGTATTTTAGGTGGCGTAGTTACATTCTTATTATTTTCTAATCCCATCGTGGGGCTATTAGTAGGATTGTTAGCTTTTATTATAGGTGCAGGGTTTCATTATTATCAGTCGCTAGTAATATTTATGGCAACACATGAATGGGTACCACTCTTCCGAGGAGATTGTGGATTGATTAAGGAAATAAAATCCAGTTACGAGCTTCCCGAAAATCCTTCCTTAGCCAATGGTTTTCGCATTGGCGCTTTCTTAGAAAATGGCGAACTTGCATTTCACAAAGAGACAATGCGCCATCTACCTCATCATGCACAACGTTGGTTCTTAGACCATGAATTAATTCATAAAGAATTGAATAGGAAGAATGAATTGGTAGTCTCAGTATATCATGCTTACAAGACAGTATGGAGTGCTATAAAAGCCTGTAACGCCTTTTTCTCAGGGAAGTGGAAGAGACTTAGGCTATACTTCAAATTAATAATTATGATTCCATTGTTGTGGATAGTTACGTTTGTTCCTGATCAGGGAAGTTCTGAATCAGGGAATGTATCAACCCAGAATGAATTTTTAGAAAGAAGATATATTGAAGATATCCTTCATCACCTGATTACGTCTCACGAAATTCGTGGAGGAGATGAGGATCCTCTTGAATACGAACACTACGATGAATATATAAAAGATGAAGATTTTTTTGAAAAAGCAGCTCAAATACTTTTACCTGTTCTAGCTACTCGAGCGAGGAGTCTAGGTTATTCATTAGAGGAATACAGAAATTTTGTCATCCAATCGCAAGGAAGGAGAGCAAAGAAGGAAATCTCAGAGCTACTCTATTTTCTCGTTAGAATTGATGATGCCAATTCCACAGAGACATGGTTTTTTAGAAATGGCGAGGAGTGGGATCTCGAAGTATTCTTAAGTGAGCTTTTGCCTCAAAAATGGGAGGATCAGGACCTTATTGTACGTAGCTCACATTTTACAGCCTCAGATGGTTCTGAGGCCTATAGCGTAGCCATCAGAATCTACCAAGCCCTAGAAATACTTCATGGAGTTCTACAGGAAAAAGGAGAGATTGATGAAGATTTTGAGAGTTGGCGGCTTAGTCGTTGGAAGATTCAGATCGATGCATATGATGTTAATTTAGGTGTGTTGTTACGGGCTTCAAGAGGTATCTATAAGAGGCATCAAATTACCCGAAGCCGTGTTATTACAGAGGAAGAGCTAGATAGATTTTTTATCCAACATTCCGATGATCCTAATAGTCTGCAAGTGAAGGAAGTGCTCCGTCAGTGGGTCCGTCCCAAGTTTTTAGACATAGCTAAGCCAGAGCAGTTTGATTATTTATTGGAATCCGATTATGATATTACTTTTGGTCTTAACACATTATATCATCTCGAGCGTAAAGCAGGTCTTCCTCTTATTGAACTATTCGATCGGTTTATCCAGCATAGGAATCCAGATTATCCTCATTTTCTTGTAGCTTCTTGTGATATTAATGAACCATTGGCTGTACATTATAACGCTGATGGCATACCTTTCCTCTCCTCTAGCATGAGGGAGAGATTTGAGAAAATACAGAATCGTGCAAGAGAATCTAGCTACTCTCTTCTTTATATATTGTTTCTAGGTCTTATACCAGAGTACGATAGCATAGAAATCCTGAAATCATACTTAGATCATGATGATGAAAAGAGAAGAAAAGTAGCAGAGTGGGCATTGGCTAAATTTGAAGAGAGAGACACCTCTAAAGATTTACGAAGAGAAGTTAGCTGGAGAATATCTAGGGGGTGGGGATATGGTAAAACAAAATCCTTCTCTAACGAATTAATTAAGAGAGTATTTACCGGTCTTCTGCCAGATGGAATACGCTTACTCCCCAAAAATCCTCTCTTTTCAGTGTATCCACCGTTACAGATAAAGATGTCTGATAGATATGAACTGCTTTTGACTGAGCTAAGAAAGGCAATGGAAGAGAAGGGTTTTTCATTTCCTGATGATGCAATATCTCTTGAGATCGGACATGGAAGAGATCGATCAGCCTTATTATTCGCTCGTCAAATGGGAGTCGAACCATTTGGAATTGAGATGAAGGATACTAACAATCAAGGATTAAACGATATTATAGGTCGTGTTGAGAAAGTTTTACCCTATATTAATGATAATAGTTTTGATTTGGTGACTATGGTCAATACATTTGGGATTATGGGGCGCGAGAGGTATGGGGAACCTATTGACCAGGAATGGCTGATGAAAGAAATAGCTAGAATATTAAAACCAGGTTCATTTGTTGCCATATTAGATCCTTTTAGAGATATAACTATTAACAAACAAGAAGAATCAGCCATAAAAGCAGGATTGGATATTGTCCACAGTAAAATCCACTCGCACCCTCATCATTCAGAAAATGTTCTTGTCGCATGCAAGTTCCCTCTAGTAACTCAGGAGGGGCAAATAGAAGATGGTAAGGTCGAAGTCGCCTTTGACTATCTATTTAATCTAGTTGGATTTTCCACTAAATTACGTCGAGTTAGAGAATATGGCAAGACATTGAGAGATTTAATCGATAATCTCGAAGTAAAATATTCTGACATAAGACGTAGAATTTTAGATAGCGAAGGAGATCTTAGAGAGGTGATAATTATTTCCCGTAATGGAGAGGTGCTTGAAAGAGCTAAGGCCTTGGATACAGAGCTTAATCCTGGCGATGTGGTACAGATTTTTCATAGGGTAGGTGGCGGATCAGGCACTGAGCTTGAAGCGGATTTGACCGAATCGCTTTATGAACTGACAGGTATAGAAAAACGTATTTGGCAGCACGCCATTAAAGAATTAAAACCTGAAGAGATAGCCCTATTGGACGAAAGGCTTAATTCCCCAGGTTTAGTAGGCCCCTTGCTTATTCATTTCTATCTGGATACTTATGTTGCAAGAGATAATGGTATTGAGAAGTTAGCAGTACTAGCATTAGATTATCTTGCACAGGAAGATATTGATATAGAAGCTGTCATTAGAGACGAGCACAAAGAAGAATTTGAACAGGTCAGAAGGTTATACTTATGGTATCAATGGAGGATAATAGATGGTAAATACATTGAATATTATAATTCTGAGGAAATTGCAAGGATGAGTGGAGTAAGTGTGGATATAGTCAATAGTTATAAAGATATGATCCGAAGGCATCTTGTTTGGATGTACAGTTTGAACTGGGTTGTTAGGTGCAGGGAAAGGATTAGAGCCAAAGCAAGGACTAGAGGATGGAGCGAAGAGAAACTTCGAGAAGAATTAGGGGTTTCTGAAGAAAGATATGGATATATAGGTTGGGTGGCTGAAAGGATCTGGCCTAGTTATGTTAAGAAAGCTAGTGAGATATTTAGAAAAGAGGTTTCTTTCCTGATGTATGGAGGTGGAAGGGCCGAGGTGCTCGATAGACTACCTATAGGTAGTCGAATCAGACTATTAAGGTATGAGAAAGGCTTAACTCGAGAGGAATTGGCATTGAGATATGAAGGTAACGCTCGGCTAATAGGAGACTGGGAAAGTGGAATAAGAATACCCAACCCTAACAATATGAAACAATTAGCAGAGGCATTAGGCGTAGAAGTGAGTGAGGTAATGTATGGTCTAGAGAGAAGCGAGGCATTAAAGGTATTGACCATGGGTGGTCGGATCGAACTATTTAGGTATGAAAGAGGCTTAAGCCAAAGAGCGCTGGAATCGGAATGTGACATCAGAGTGAATGGTACAGTAGGGGCGTGGGAAAAAGGAAGGGGTATTCATAGAGCCGATGAAGTGAAAAAATTAGCAGAGGTATTAGGCGTAGAGGTAAGTGAGATTTTGCATGGCCTAGAGAGAAGTGAGGCATTAAAGGTATTAACCCCAGGTGATCGGGTCGAACTATTCAGACATGAAAAAGGCCTAGCTAAGGGTAAGTTGGCATCGATGATGAAAGGCATCCCTCTCCCTGAGCGAACGAAAAAGCTGGCAGAAATATTAGGCGTAGATGTAAGTGAGATTTTGTATGGTTTAGAGAGAAGTGAGGTATTAAAGGTATTAACCCTCGGTAAGCAAATTAGATTATTTAGGAATGAAGAAGGTTTGACTCAGGGAATGTTGGCATCGAGATGTGATGTTAATGACTCGACAGTAGAACGCTGGGAAATGGATATAAGAACACCTGAACCTGACAATATGGAGAAGCTAGTAGAAATATTCCCAGAGCTATCTCAAATTGGTGAGTCGGGCACTGATGGTTCGCCAATAGTTATTGCTGATTGGGATACCCAAGTCGAAGAAGGTCTCAAACGTTTATTGTTCACGCCGGTATTTGAAGATAACGAGGCGCTTTGGCAGAAAGCCCTTACGCTATTGCGCACTGATCCGCCACATAGCTTACGATCTCTATATCAAACCTTTCAACGCGTGTTGAATAAAAAAGGATTTCCATTTGGCAAATTCCAAGAAACCTACCGTGGTCGCATTAACTTTACCGAAGAATTGCAGCCTCCAGTATTAAAGCCATGGCAGGAAACCGAACGCCCATCACTAGATACCATAGCCTATGTAAAGCTACAACAGCGCAAGTTGCTTCATGCGGTCTGGCGGAGATTACCTTATATATTACATGCTGACCCCGAGAGTCAGTTCGAGATCGTTATTTCAACTATGGGAGAAAATGATATCTTAGATTTACCTCGTAGGGAAGATGTACTTTGGGTTGATGTACTTTTGAAGGGAGATACGCCCCTCTATAGAGAACTGAATGCCAAACTGCCAGGGCTAGATTATGAACAACTTCAAGGATCTCTTGGGATCATTAAACTGATTGCTGCAACCAATGAGCATAATGAACCTGTTTTGATCGCTCCCTGGATAGGAGTAAATCCAGGTATATGGAAATGGGCAAGTAGAGAGCGGAGTCAGGTTGAAGGGTGGCATCGTGAAGCGCTAACAGCATTAGAACTTCTTAAGGATCAGATTGGTGTAAAGGAAATCCTAATTCCTACAAGCACACAGATGAAGGCTCTGCCGCCGTTACAGCAAAAGATTAACGACCATCCACCCTTCGAAAATGTCTTGGGTTTACATTACAGTCGACCATCACCCCAACACAAGGAAGTTACTCGGACCGTTACTTTATGGAATAACGAGGCAGAAATGACAGCAAAATTCTGGAGTACTGTCTCTGATGGTTCAGAGGGAAGAGTTGCTCCTTTGATTCCGCAGTGGAAACCGCACCACATAGATGAACGCATTACGGCATTCACACGCAAGGCAAAACTGCATATGTCCGGCATTTTTACAGAAAAAGAGATTGATAGCGTCATTCAACGGTTTGAGATTATAGACGAATCCTTGTATCGTAGGCATTTTAGTTTGATTACCGTTGAGTCTAGCTCACCGGGGGATGAAGAGAGTCCTTCAGAGAACGCATTGTACTTGTTGCAGGTGGCACCTACCCTTCTTGGCGTGAGACCCAAGAGTTATGTCTTAGTAGATTGGCGAGCAGGGGAGAGTTTTAGTGACATTGAAAAATGGATTTTACAACTCAATGCACTTGCTCCATTGCTATTGCACGTTAATAGAGAACTTGCTCTTAATGTGCCGTTTGGACAGAGCTTGATTGTTGTCCGTGATTCTGTGATTAATGAACGATTAAATGACCTTATTCGCTCATCAGGATGGGGTCGCGGTATAAGTTATAAGGAAGAAGAATACGAGTATTGGGCAAAAGAAGGGTTTCCTAGTTTATATGTGGACTTGATGAGGGAGAGAACGAGGCTAGACCAGTCAAAGCCTTCTACAGGTATTTGGTCTCGTTGGTTAGAAGGAGTTGGCGTGCCGGAGATTGATACGTTGAGCGATGCGGAAACTGTATTATTACAGAGAGAGCTTGATCGATTTGATGCAACACTCGAGCTTATGGCTGACTACCTCAGAGAAGTCTGGGGTGTTCCCATAGACTTTCGCAGACTTCCACGATTATTAGGCAAAACAGCTACACGAAGACGAACTAGAGTAGTTCCGAGGATTTCACTGCCTAAGCAGCAAACGTCTGATCCTGTAACTGACTCATCGGAATCTTCTTATTCAAGACTTAGTTCAGATCGAAGATTTAGCGTAGATAGCATTCTTATAGATAGCCACCAAGAGCAAGTACGTGAAATCCTGGCAGGATTTATACTTGGTGAGATAAGTGAAGTAGAGGCAATAGATAGAATTATAGCTTTAGGAATTGACAGAGGTTTGGCAGAGGCGTATACACTGCAGGTTCAAAGCCCTCTTATGATGCTCGGTGGGAAAGAACCAGACCCTGCCGGTGGGACGATAGGTACTGCGGTTGTGCCGTTAGATATCCTACCAGACACTGCAGGTGAGCCTGAGACTGATTTTAGCGATTCTAGCGAATGGGAAACGCCTCTACTTTGGTTAGGGCATGTATTAAATTTATATGATAGTAAAAGTTTTATGAGAAAGGGTAGAGATGTTTCAGATCGGCGCATATCGGAAACTGCTCATGGATTTGATGGTCTGCATTTTGATAAAAATAAAGAAGATGCCCTTTATGAATATTATAAGCTTTGCTTGGAATGGGAGCAGGGCTTGGTGGATTCAGAAGCGATCGATAAGTTTCTGTCTGAGCTTTGGGAAAAAGAGAAACTCATAAAAGAATTAAGCAAAGAGGATAATTGGTATTTGTTTAGCGCTCTACGTGATGAGAGACAACGTTTTATTTCGATTTCTTGTGCAGAACATTGGTATAGGAATATGGGAATACGTTTGGGTGGGTTGGAAAATAAAATTGCCAAGACATGTCTTGAGATGATGAAGAAAGATATGGGATCTTTTTCCATGGTTATTCTCCCATTAGTGACAAGTATTATTTCTCACATGCCGCCTCCAGGGTTGGAGGATTCCGAAGGCTTGGCTGTTATTAGTGAGGTTTCTTTCTGGCAATCGTCTTCTCAAGATAGGCGCTTACGCAGTATTTTTATGCAATTTTATCATTTTGTTCCTCATGGGATTTGGGCAGATTATTTAGAAAAACTGTCAAAACACCTTTCTCCTAATGAGGCCCGTCCGATTATTAAGAGGGCTGTAGATATTCTAGAAAAGATTTGGAGAGGCCAGCAGAAAATAGATGAAGATTTAGAAGGCCAAATATTACCTCTTTCAGAAGAAGAATGGAGTCGAGAGGTTTTTATGTTCTATCTTTTTTTAGCACTAGAAGAAGGTTGTAGTCGGGGTGACATAGAACGCCTTGTGGTAAGGACTATTATTAATCCTGAGACATTACGTATATTCCCACAAAAAGAATTAGAAAGATTGGAAGCTATTTTAAACGAGATAAAAGAAAGAGGAGTTCCGCCAAAATGGGCTGAGGGTTTACTTGAAAGACAAACTCACCTAGAAGCTGAGATTAATAGACGTAGTGGCAAGAGTTCTCAGGATAACGTTTCGGCACAAGAGACCCCTGATGGATTTGTAGTTAAAGGTAAAGCATTTTTTAATATAGCTTGGAGACATCAATTTGTTCAAAAACTCGATGTAATTTTTGAAAAACCTATACGACACGCAACACGAGAAGTGATGCTAAAGAGTTCCCTTGAATTTTTATCTGAGGTAGTCGAAAAACGTTCCCTTGACCCTGTTGAAAGAGGAAGTTTACTTGAATGGATGAATGCACCTTACCTCAGTTTAAGCAGCCATTACTTAATTGTATCGGTATTCTTAAAGGATTTCAAAGCTCGCGCGAAAGAAAGAGCCATTCCAGAGGAAAATATACCATCGATTATTCAAGATATAAGAGAAAGAAATACTCTAGTTGCTGACTTACCAGGTTCAGATGTAACAGCAAATGATAGACTAGAATATTTTCGCCAGAACTTGGGTGAATCCTCAGATCTCATTCCTTTTGGCTGGGGATATGTGGCCTGTAGTGGAATCCAGGATCCTACGATATATTTCTTAGATCCTCAAGGTTACATAAGTCTACAAAGTTTCAATCTTAAATGGGCCTTGGAGAAGAATTTTGATGTACCTTATCCGGTATTACAAGCTTATCCTGAATGGGATATAGGTAGTCTATCGGGCTGGTGGATTGAAGCAGAAGATTTTGAAAAGCTGGTTCCCAAATTATTAGAAGTGAAAGATTCTGCACCAGAAGAAATCAAGGAGCAATTGGAGAGACTCAGACAGGAGATTATAGAAAGATGTAATGATTCGCCTTATTTAACTTGGGAAGGGTCGATTGGAGTAATACATGGTCTTTTGCGCCAGTATCCAGGCTGGAAAGATGGCGAAGGCCTCCTAAAGGAATTAAGAGAAATGCCAAGGGCTCCAAATGGAACGCAGGATAACGAGATAGCCTTCTTCCATATTTTTGGAGATGGTCACGCACAACGCTTACCCGATGTTTTAAATATGAAACACTGTAGTCGTGATTGGCGACTTTATGGTCAGATGGGGAAACCTAAATTTAAAATTGAAGCTCGGTGGGGATTAGATGGTAGATGTAGGGCAACTTTAGGTGGAAGGGCTTATATTGGAGGATCAGGACCTAGGACTTACAGGTTTAGTTTTAAAGACGGAGATTTTACTACAGAGAAGACCCTTGATGCAATGTGGGTCAGATTATGGCCACATGAGAAGGAGCATAAACTTTTGGTCACCTCTAATAGGGGTATGACCCTTTTTGTTAGAGATGAGCAAGATGTAAAAGTTTTATGGGAGCTTCCTTTAGCCATGCAGGTTGTTGATAGAGTCAGATGGATTGGAGAAGGAGATCGTCTATCGTGGCTATTAGTTGAAACTCCAGATAAAGTTTTTATTGTTGATGCAAGAACTGGAGAAATAAAAGAAAGGTTCCACTTACCTATTAAGGGAGTAGATATCGAATGTGATTTTGAGGATGAGGATTATAAATATCTATATTTAACAGTACATACCCATAATCTAGCTGGCGGACATATTACTGAAGAAGGTATTCAGTATGGACCAGTCTGGTCGGTTGATCTTTTAAAAATGGCAGAGGAGGAGGGAGAAGTACGGCAGAGCCCTCTACCGGTTACGCCGCGTGTCATTGAGAAGTTGCGACAAGCGCTAAAAGAGGTCAACGTAGATACGACGTCACTTACCGATGAACAGATCGAGCAGTTATACAGGATCATTCGCCACCGGGAGAGAAGGCCTAAACAGCATCTGCGTCAGATTGCAGATCTTACGCGGGGGAGTAGTTTGGGATGGAATGTTAGTATGCGCCAGCGCGTGAGAGACGTATTGGCAGATTTTGCGAAGACAGCTCTTACGGAAAATCTTACAGGTAGACAGTTACAGGAGATTGGGGCTGGACAACAGGTGAGGGTGTTGACCGGGCAGGGTCTTGATTACGTCATCAAAGTTCAGAGGTATAGGGAGGAAATCAGAGCCACGTACGACAGAATGGACGTTGATCCCCAAAGCTTCGAATATCAATTTGCGGTCAGGAGAACATTTGAAGGCTATCAAGAGGGCAATCGGACCGCAGAGGAGATTCTGAAGGACACTGGGACGATTTTGGAAATTGAGTCACTTGCCAGTCACGGTGTTTCGCTGACGTTTACTAATAAAGCCGGTGAGCAGGAAACCGTTTCTCCTGACTCCTTTGAAGTGCAAAAGCGGGCTGACTACACAGGTGGTGAGATGTTGGAACGATTGATTAATGAAGGACGAATCGATGAAGCGAAGCAACTACTTACGGACTTCTTTGAACTCAATCACAAGCTCTGGCGTCTCGGTGTGTTGCTCTATGATTTTAATATCCTAGAAAACATCGGAGTGATGGTTGATGCCGATGGTCAGTTCCAGCTGTATTTGATGGATTTTGGGGCTACATTGCGCGAATCACCACTAACGCATCGATGGGTAAACACACTCTTTCCTACAGGGTTTTTTATGGGAGGAGATACCATCTTTGGAAGGTCACCACATATTGTAGTGTTGAAGGATGAATTGCGGCGCTTCGGGGATACGAACGGCGAGGTGTTCAGTCACTGGGTGAAGTTGGTTAGAGAGTATCTCACTATTGGACAGTTTAATGCTATCTGGCGCATCGACGTTGTTGATCAGGGGATAGTAGATGAGAAGCATCCTATCTCTAGCAGCTGGACGCGGAAGGCTATGGTCACTTCAGGATTAGGTGCTGTTATTTCAGCTGGTCTAATTGGACTAGCATCGCAATTACCCGAATTAAAGAATATCCTCTATATTATACTTCCTGTGTTGGGAGTGAGCTTTATCTTTACTAACGGTATCCTTTATGCCCTTCATCGTAATCTCAGGAGGCTGGAGGATCAGATTTCCACTGGCACTATCCGTGCTGGGCCGCATTCCTTAATAAGACCTTTCCACAATGCCCTTCCCAGTGAAGAAAATTCGCCTTATCTTGCTTATGCAAACTCAGGCATCCTTTATGTAAATAAAGGAGCGCTCACCAATCTTAATCCTATTTTACAATACGCAGTTTACCTACATGAATTAACCATACATATTATTCCTTATATTCTTTGGGGGATCTTCTGCGATTTGCTGTGGATTAAAAGAGGAATTCGAGAGGTTAAGATAGGCCAAGTTCATTTAATAACTGCTAGACATTTTGATAATAGAACTATCAACGAATTTCGACTTGCTTTAGATAAATGTCAGAATAAAAAAGAGGTTCTTGGACTTTTGGAGAAATATCAACCTCTTCTGGAAGGGACTGAAAGGGCTGTAGAGCAAATCCTTCAATATGTAAAGCAGGGTAAAAAAGTAGCCGTCGGCGTAGAGCAAGATCCTTCTGCCTTAAAAGAAATTTTACAAGAAATGCCAGAAAACATAGCAAATTTAAGAATAATAATGCAGAGGAAAAGAATTGATTGGACTGATGCGAATTCCGATATCTTTGAAAAAATAATTTCCATTTATTCAAAGATCGCAGGTGTCTTGTATTTCAGCCACAAAGAATTACTCGACAGTGGTCAAGTTGAATTAATAGGACTAGATTCAGACCGCTTAAGAAATGTACCAAGCATAGTTACTGATGATGCGAGGGGGCAAGCTATTGCGCTCTTAGGAACTCTTTCTCAGATGAGCATGGAGGTCGTCGAGGAAGAACTGGAGATAAGAGATGCTCATATGTCAAAAAAGATTTTGTCCTATTATAAAAATCCAGATAAAAGCGATGTTACGTTTGTAGTGCTTCTTGGTTCAAGACATTTTAGGCGAATGAAGAACAATTTGATTGTACTAGGTTTACACGAATTAGTCGATTGGTACGCTCTCCAGCCAGGTGAAGTATCAGCTAGGTGGATTCGTAAAGCAAAAGATTTGTTGTTAGAATTAAGTCAATATGGCTGGTTAGGTATGGGATATTTAAAGGATTTATCCCCCGATGTAATTATAAAGCTTTCCAGAGCAATCTATGTCCACAGGAAGAAAGAATCTAACGATTTTGAGGGATCAGAGGTTGTTGAGAGGTTTTGGAAAAACAGTCATATTACATACGAATATGCAGAAAGATTTGGTGAGGTTTATGCTTATTGGTATGCGCAGCTCGATGATGCCAAGAAAAGCGGGAAATTAATAAAACTACCTACTTTTGGAGAAGATGATGAAGTACTTGATATAGGTTCTGGTTTGAGCGGGCTTAATATAATAGAAAATTGGGATAGTCCTGCAAGAATAACATTACTGGGCAATGACCCATTTGTTATAGCTATGTTAATGACTGCCAAACGTATCTACGGTAGAAATAATATCAAAATAGTTTATTCATATGTTAATGAATGGAGATTTCCAGAAGATACGTTTACCTATATCCGCGCAGATAAGATTTTACCGTATCTCTCAGAAGAAGAAAGGGAAAGGCTTTTTGAAGAAGTTTATTCTGCTTTACGAAATGGAGGTACATTTGCTTCAGTAAATATAACAGACGATTTGGATCTCCCAGAGGAATGCGCAAGCAGTTTAAGGGAATTAGGTTTAGATGCTGTAGTCCGTCCTTTGCCGTATGAATTTGATGAAATATCCGATGCTATAAAAGTTGGTATTTTTGCAGTTAAAAAATCGGGAGGTATAATCGATTCGCAGCTGAGTGAGCGTGGACGAAAGTTAGTGGAGTGGGTCGAAGAATCCCAGGGCGTTGATGTTACCGAGCTTCGGGAATGGCTAGACTTTACAAAGATTCGGAACGAAGCGCAAGGGGGATTTGTCATTCTGGATTGGACGACGTTCTGGGGATTGTCGTGGGGATCATTGTCTAGTTTGATCAAGACAATTGTCAGTGACAATCTGGAGCCTCTTGATGATGCATTGCGAAGAGAGAAGCAGTACATTGTTTCGAGCGCTGAGAAGGCATTGCACGAAGCCATTAAGAATGCCGAGATATGGGGCAGCGACCACCTACCAGGACATTTAGCCATTGTCACGTGGCATATCGCGCCAGACGGACTGACATTTCATATTATTGATGAAGCGGTGGGACAGTCAGATACAGAGCTGGAATCCCCCAGACTGGTTCCAGGCTCCAGACCTCTTCCATCTGATGGATGGATAGGTGATGGAGAAGGTATTCGACAGATTGAGCAGTTGGGTTTCAGTGTTGAGGCCCATGCGATCGTTAAGGATGGTAGCCGTCTCGGGACGGATGTGATACTTCGAAAGAATTTCGTAGCTCGCAAGGGACAGATTTCTAGCAGGCTCAAGAGATTTTTAATTGTTCCATCAGTTGTAATAGCTGGTTTGTTTCTGTCGGGATTCACTGGTGACTATGAGGATGTTTTAAATTTAGTACTGGGTATTTTTTCTGCAGTAGTGCTTATAGGTGCATGGGGATATATCTTGTCGCCAAAACTGGTAGAGTGGTGGGGACACTTCTGGGATTGGTTTAAGGGATATTATCTTCAGATAGGAATCGTACTCTTAGTAATTGGCGTCTCTTTTCCTATTTTTCTATATCAGGGTAATATAAAGGAGGTAATGGGAGAGTTTGGTTATCTGGGAGCATTCCTCATCTCAATGGTTAATAATTTGACAGTAATTGTTCCTGGACCGGGTATTTTAGCAGCTATTTCTTTAGCCACAGAATTCAATCCTTGGCTAATAGCTTTTTTGGCTGGACTGGGAGCAACTTTTGGTCAGGTTACAAGTTATGGCCTTGGTTACAGTAGCGAGCCAGTAGTTAAGAAAGTATGGGGATATAAAAGAATATCTGGTGGGATGCGAAGATGGGGAGGTCCATTTATCTTTCTTATGTATTTGCTGCCTCCTGTGTTTCCTTTCGCTGATATTGCAGGCATAATAGCGGGTACCTTAAGGTACCCGCTATTAAAATATTTTCTATATTGTATGCCGGGGAATATTCTAAAACATATATATCTTGTCTGGGGTGGCGTTTTGGGATGGGATGCCTTAAGTCCCTTTCTCCCTGATATATTCAAATTAGGATCTAGTTCAATCGAAAGTAACATGATGGCCTTTTTGCCATTTGCAGGCCTTTTCATGGTCGGAGGAGTTTTATCCGGACCCACAACAAAGATAGCAGCAGAAAGAGATGAAAATGGCGTGACAGTAAGCTTACCAGGAAATGGAGGGAAGAGTAAGGTAAGATTTTCAAGAGAAGAGGTGCTTATATTGACTGCTCGTGGACAATCTAGCGAAGAATTGGCCGAAGAGACCGGCATAGATCTACCTAGTAGGATACTATTATTAAAAAGGAGTATTTTTTCCAAGCTAAAAGAGGCCTGGGTAGCGTTTGATACACTTGATGATGCAAGAGATATGTATCTTAGCGCAATAAAGAGAGAGTTATTAAAGAAAGGGTATCCGGAAGCCATAGTTAATGTGGCGGCCATGAGCGAGACTCCCTGGAAGGAGGCAAGAAGAGTTCTCAATGAAATACAAATACGCCTCGATGAAGGACGTTCACCGAGTTTAGCCCTTCCGTGGGCAATTATATATCGCTCACCTAGACAAGCAATAAATCTGGGCACAGAGATAGCTATGCAGGAATTTTTGAATGAGGCATCTTCCCCTGAAAGGAGAAATGAATCTATAAGATTTCTTAGAGAACTAGAAAGGGTAGCTCCTGAAGAAGATATTAATATGGAGATAATAAGGATTTGTTCTCTAAGTCCGGAAACGATAGAGATGTTTGCTAGAGAAAAGAGTTCGGATGTATTCGGAGATTTAATTAAAGATGCACTCTCGAAGCCTCTTCTTACGCCAAACCAGAGGAGGATCTTAAACACGGTTAAGGAAAATCCTGGTCTAATAGAAGCAGAAATTTCCAGAAGAACGGGATTTATGGAGAGTACAGTTACCCGAAATATAAGGATACTTGAATCTAAACGCCTGGTTCAGACAGCGAGGGTAAAAGGAAGGGTTGAGGTATATCTCTATGGACAGGTTCCAGAAGATGCCCTACTAACCATAGATAGGATCTTAGCTTTACTCAGGAAAAACCCACAACAGGGTTTAACAATAAAAGCGATTGCTCGCAGAATAGGGGTTTCGAAATCAACTGTTAGAAGGAATGTAGACGTTCTTAAATCCAAAGGATTAGTTAAGATAGTGAAGGAAGGAAGGGGTTTTAGAGTCTATTTGCCAAGTAAATTTCAAGAGACAGCCAGGGAAAAGATCCTAAATGCACTCAGAGAAGATCCCGAAAAGGTCTTAAGAAAGAGTACGATAGGCAGAAAGGCAGGGATCCCTAAAACCACAGTCAAGCGACATATAGATATCCTTGAGTCCGAAGGATTAGTCAGGACAAAAGAGGTAGTGGGAGGGATTGGTGTCTATTTGCCAGATGAGGTTCCAGAAGATATTTTGACAACCGATGAGAAGATCCTAAAAGCACTTGGAGAAGAAAATGATCTGACGCAGGAGGCACTTTCCAAGAAGACAGGCCTACATGTAGACACAGTGGGTAGCGCAGTAAAGAGGCTTGAAGCTAAAGGATTGCTTAAAATAGAGAAATCAGGTATCAGAAATGCGAACAGGGTGCACCTTAAAACTGATAAAGATGCAAGTCTGATTAAACCTGCAATTTCAGGTGGTTCGGAGGAAAGTTTTGTACTTCAACTGCCCGATGGTACAGCTCATATTTTTGCCCCTGGGGACAGAATTAGGCATCCTCTTTACGGCAATGGGATAATCTTAGAAGTGGTTCCAGACAAAGATGGTGTTCCTGGGGTTAATATTGAATTTAGTTATAGCAAAGAGGGACAAGCAAAGCTATCGTTATGCCTTGAACTTAGTGCTCTTCAAGGGAAGCTTTCTCCTCTCGAAAGGGAGAGTGGGAGTTTAGTAAAGAGAGAAAATGAAGACTCTTTAGATGATACAGAGAGGAATATATTAGGTTTAATGGCAAAGGGCAAGACATATCGAGAGATAGCTGAAGAAACAGAAATTCCAGTAAAAAAAATTACTACCTCGATTTTTTCAGCTATACGCAGGAAATTTAAAACAACTAGCCGCGGTGACCCAGATCTTAGACTAAGGACCATAATAATCGGAGCCAAGAGAGGTGATATCGAAGACTTAAACATAGCAAATTTTGTACGCAGAATAGATAGGTTACTCATTATAACCAGGACCCTCTTAAATGGACAGGAAGATGCTATAGTAGCATTTATGGATGAGGGTTTTTCAAATAGAGAGATAGCCAGCGAATTAGGCATAGAAGAAGGTGAGGTAGAGGCGCATATCTCTAATATAAACAGGGAATTAAAAGAATCGATAGAGGAAATTACAGAAGAGTCAATCCTGAACCTAGAGGAAACAGGGACAATTCTTCCTTTGTCAGATCTTGAGAGAGAGATATTGAGGGCCAATGGAGATTCTCCTAGAGAGGTAGCAGAAGAGTTGGATAAGGCAGGTGGGCAAATCGAGAGTTATTGGAATAGTATCTTGGTTAAATTCAATGTAAGTACAATAACTGAGGCAAGAAAGATATTTTTCGTGAAGATAAGGGGAGGACTCTTAGAACAAGGATACCCTGAGCTTATAGCCGATGGAGTAGCCAGAGACAAAAATCCCGTAAAAGAAGCTAGAGAGCTTTTAGGCAGACAAGAAGGCTTTATCGAAGACGGATATCCGCCAAGATTGGCTTCTCTCCTGGCGCTTAAGGAAAGAGACCCCGAAAATATAATAGAGCTAGGGATAGAAATAGCCATACAAGAATTCCTAGAAGGCAGAAATTCTAAGTGCATAGAGTTTCTTGAAGGATTGATGGAGGAAGTTTCTATAGAGGATATAACCGATAAGATAAGGAATATTTGTTTAAGAGACCTAGAAATACTAAAAGGATTTTCTAGAATAAAACAATCAACTAGATTTGGGGACTTGATCAAAAGCATAATTCCAGACACGCCAAACCAGGAAAAGACCCTAAAAATAGTACAAGAAAACCCAGGATTAACAGCAAGAGAAATTGCAGGAAGGACACAGGCTGCAATACGCACGGTTAATCGGCATGTAAAAGAGCTTAAGGACAAAGATCTGATCGAGACTCGGAGGGTAGGGAGAGAAGTTAGAGTTTTTCTGAAAGGTGAAGTCCCGGCAGATGTTCTTACGTACCGGGAAAAGATCCTAAAAATAGTACAAGAAAACCCAGGATTAATAATAACAGAAATTGCAAGAAGGACGCGGATTCCAGGAACCACGGTTAGGCGGCATGTAGAAGAGCTTGAATCCAAAGATCTGATCGAGACTCGGAGGGTAGGGATAGAAGTTAGAGTTTTCCTGAAAGGTGAAGTCCCGGCAGATATTCTTACATCCCGGGAAAGGATCCTAAAAATACTAAAAGAAAACCCAGGATTAACAACAACAGAAATTGCAAGAAGGACGCAGATTCCAGGAACCACGGTTAGGCGGCATGTAAAAGATATTGAATCCACTGATGCTGATAGAGAAGACGCGGGTGGTGAGGAGAGTACGCCTCAGCCTCTAGTGGCTGTTGCTGGACCAGGTACCTGGGCCCCCGAAGGTGAATTGGTTGCGCTAGTGGATAGTGAACTGCCACGAGGTGCCAGACAACACCATCCGGAGAATCTGTTTGATGATCAGATAGAGCGCATGCTGTATCCGGAACATCAGCAAAGGGGAGGCGGCAGCAATGCCACTGAATCTCATATGACAACGCTCGTTGACCAAGTGCGTGAGGGAAATCCAACAGCCATCCAAGAAGCTATTGCGTTATTGAAGAAAACTTCGTCTAGCCTGCTAGATAGCCAGATGAATGAGTTAGAACAAGCTGTATGTGAATCGCTCGAGATATTTTTCCATGAGATCAACCCAGCTTTTCAAGAGGCGTTGCGTGAGGGGACTTCATTCATTGAGCCAGCGACCCCACCAATAGGGAGGTACAGCTACCCCATAAAGAGGTACCGCTATCCCATTTGCTGTATGGCGTCTTCAGGCGCGATGTTACAGATTGTTAAGGAGCGTTTCGGTAAGGACATTGAAATCTCAGCCGTCCGAGCCGACATACACAAGGGTAGCTCAGAGAAACATGACTGGAACGAGCTAAAGATAGGTAGTAGGCGGTTCTATTTGAGTTTCACAGACCACCAGTTTGATAGGAGGCTGTGGGTACACAATCCGCGCGATAGGAGTAAATGGTATGTCAATGAGCGCGATGTTCAAGACTACGATGATTTATCAGCAGAAGAACGCGATAGATTGGTCGTTTTTGAGGAGATTACCGGAATAGAAGAGGCATTTTATAAAGATCATGGCCTGACGTTCGTGGAGCCCAATTTCAACAAGTTTGACAATGAAGACGAAATCCAACGTGTCATCGCGTTTTTCTATGAAATAAGTGATCAGAAAGAGCTCGAATCCACAGCAGCTGGCGAGTCAAGAGATGAGTTAGCTATTGCGCCACGCATCTCAGAAGGAATCCAGGAGAGAAAATCCCTTACTCCCTTAGGTCAAAAGATGTATGACTGGTGGGTTGCTCTAATTCACGAAAACCCAGAAAAGGTCTATCAGATACAGCTCAAGAAAACGATCGCCCAGGCAGTAGAAGTCGATCCAAAAACTGTTTTCAATAACCGGGCAAAAGTCAATCAGCATTTGAACGCTGACGGTTATCCTATCATTCCCAATAATGTGGCAGATGTTATTTATAACTGGTGGGTTGCCTTGATAAAAGAAAATCCAGAAAAGGCTTATCAAGTACAGTTCAAGGAAGCGATCGCCAAGGCAATAGGAGTCCAGCCAAAAACTGTCTCTCATAACCTGGCAGGGATCAACCGGCGTCTCAAGGATGACGATCATCTGGTTATTCCCAATAAAGTAGCAGATGCCGTTTACAATTGGTGGCGTATCGCAATAGAGGAAGATCCAGAAAAGGTCTATCAGATACATTACCGAAAAGTAATAGCTCAAGCTGTAAGCGTCAAAGAAAATACTATTACCCATTACCTTACAGAAGTTAATCAACGTTTGAAAAATGACGGACATCTTATCATTCCCAATAATGCTGCAGATGCTATTTACAATTGGTGGTTTGTCCTAATCGCGCAAGATCCAGAACAGGCTTATCAAAAACAGTCCCGGGAAACAATAAGAAAGGCTACAAGGATCAATATACACAGCGTCTCAACAAATAACCTTGCAAAAGTCAATCAGCGTCTTGAGTCTGAAGGCCGTCCTCAGATTAAGGTAGGGAGAAGGAGTAGGGCAGAAGAATCCGAACAACCTGAGCGGCCTTTAGCCATCACATCCGCACGTGGACGCGAATTCCATAGATTAGAAAATGGAATGTTGCTACCCGGACCGTTTACACCTCAAGACATTGACCCATTATCTCTCTTATTCGGCAATAGAGGGACGACCACTCCTCACACAAATCGTGGAGTGCCAGATGTTTTATCTTTAGACTTTTTGGGATTAGGGGGAGGAAGAGCACGCGGATATCAGAGGAAAAAATATCCCTCTATAGCTCAGAGCAGTCACCGCCCAGGTGGAGACCGTAAATTTCCGATCATCACAGGTGGTTCTGAGCCTAGAATACAAGGAAGATCTATCCCCTACTCAGATGAAGAAAAAGAAATATTAATGGCTTATGGAGAAACAATAGAAACTATAAATAAGGAGTTGCCTCATATAGTAAGTAGGAGGATCGAACTTCTTATTAGTAGTATCGAGGTTAAATCTGACAGAAGTCTCCTGGAGGCAAGAGAAGATTTTCTACCAATAGGGGACAAACTTTCAAGAAAAGGGTATTCTTCCAATATAATCGAATCAGTAAATCAAAAGATTGAAGAAGGATACCCTGAAAGCTTAGCTTTCCCTGGAGCAATTATGGCACAGGACCCTAAGAGGGCAGCAGAACTAGGGGTAGCGCAAGCCTTTCGAGAATACTGGCAAACCAGAAACCCTAAATGCATGGAATTCATTAGAGAACTTTCAGTAATTTCTGAAGAAGATGTTGATAATGAGATATGGAAGATCTATCAAACAAAGACAAGAGAGATGCTTAGATTTATCCGGATAATCGTGATGATATTCCCTGCATTTATACCTAGAGCAAGAAAGAGGAAAATCCTGGGATTTGTTAAAGAGAATCCTGGAGCAGAGCAGAGAGAGATTGAAAAAGAGCTAAAGATTCCCAGCTCTTCACTTTCCAAGGACATAGATGAATTAGAAGAAGAAGGTTTAATTGAGAAAAGAAGAGCAGGTGGACAGAACAGGATCTATCCAAAAGGTAAAGTGCCTGATATTGTCCTCCCAAGAATACAGGAAAGGATCCTAAATGTCATTAAAGAAAAACCAGGACTAATCGGCGCAGACATTGGAAGGGAATTAGATATCCCCTGGTTTAATGTAGGTTACAACATACGTAGGTTGGAAAAAAGAAGATTGATTAAAAAAGTAGAAGTAAGAGGAGAGGCTAGAATTTATCTTGAGGGCGAGACTCCAGAGACGGCTCTTACAAAAAGAGAAGAGGAAATACTCAGACTAGTAAGGGAAAAGCCAGGATTAACGCATGCAGAAATTGCAAGAAGGATAGGATTAACGCCAATCACAATAAAAATTAATACAGAAAGACTAGAAGAGTTAGATTTGGTTGAAAGAGTAAAACTATTAAAGTGGGACAGGATCTATCCCAAAGGTGAAGTCCCCGAGGTACCTCTTATTGAAAGACAGAAGAGAATCTACAGAGCGATCCAGGATAACCCGGGAATATCTCAAAGAGAACTTGAGGAGAAGGCAAAAGTTACCGAAGGTACAGTCAGAAGAGATCTAAAAAAATTAAAAGAGGTGGGTTTAGTAAGGATGTTTAGGGTAGGTAGGGGTTATAGGATATATCCGGAAGATAAGGCTCCTGAAAGCCCTCTTACAGTAATACAAGAGACGATTCTAGAAGATGTTAAGAAAAATCGTGGCACAACGCAAGCAGCCATTGCAAAAAGGACAGGATACAAAAACGGTGTAGTTAGCTCTAATTTAAGAAAATTAGAAGAAATAGGGAAGGTTGAGATACTGAGGACAGGATTAGGTACCAGGGTCTACTTAAAGGGTAGAGCTCCGAAGGTTTCTCTTACGCAAAGAGAAGAAAGAATACTCAGGCTAGTAAGGAGAAATCACGGATTAACGTTAAAAGAGATTGATGAAAGGCTAAGAATCCCTCGGGGCACAACTAACTATAATGTAAAAAAGTTAGAGCAATCAGGAGAGGTTGAAACAATAGAAGTAGAAGGAAAAATAAAGGTCTATCCAAAAGGTAAAGTTCCCAAGGTCGTTCTTTCCAAAAGGCAAAGTGAAATTTTTGATATAGTTAAAGAAACCCCTGGAATCACACGCCCAGAACTTGCAAGAAGGGTAGAAATTACTGGAGCAGCATTAGATAAGCATAGAGCCAGATTAGAACAAAAGGGTTTGATCGAAATAGTGAGGGTTGAAAAGGAAATTAGAATCTATGAAAAAGGAAAGGCTCCTAAAACCCCTATTACTACAAACCAGGAGACTATCCTGGAAGTAGCCAGAGACTTCCCTGGGCTGACATATGAAGAAATTTTTCAGTTAGGGTTATTCGCATTTATAAATACCGTTGGAGGAGTTGCAAGAAGGTTAAGAGCAAAGGGCTTGGTCAGGATAATAAGAGACGGACAAACAATGAGGGTTTATTCGACTGAAGAAGGGGAGACGATTTTAGAACATTTGAAACCTATTAAAAGTCTTCCTGCATCAGTTGTCTATCATGGACTTTCTATAACTGTGAGAGAATTTATAGATACTTTAGAAATAAAAGATAAGATCTTAGACGACCAGGGTAATCTTAAAGTTAATATTTATATTAACGATGAAGCAGCAAGGCTTGATAGTCTTATTGAAAACGATGATAAGGTAAGCATTATGTCGATTGGGGCCAAAAGTGATAAAGGTTCCTCTGCGACATTTAGTTTAGGAGGCACCTGGATGCTTGTAAGACTTATTTCTTTAGCTGCAATGATTGCGTTGTTCACATTACCTGTATCATGGCGTGGCTTAGGATTTGCTACAATAATAGCAATGGTTGACTTAGATCAGTTTTGTGCTGCTGTAGATCCCCGTATAGTGCGTTTATTCTCAGGCCGTGGAAATCGAGGTCTCTTGCGTCCCTTTTCAAACGCAGAGCCCTTGGACCAACTCGAAGTTTCTGAGCGGACAATAAAGCATGGTATCTATAATGGAAAGCCTACTATCTCTCTTGTTAAAGATGGAAAGATATATGCTGATAAAGACAAACTCAGCCACATAGGTCCTTACAACCAGCTCTTAATATATATTCACGAGCTCTTCCACAAGTTGTTGTGGTTTGGGGAAGGACGACATTGGAAAGAACTATTCGCAAATATAGGTGTTGCTAGTTTCTTACTTGTAAAGAATGTAGCGCCGCTCCTTCTTATTCTCATCTTTACAGACATAACAAATATGTTGGCCCTTATTCCTCTCATTATAACGCCCATCCTTTCACATAAGTTCTTCAGTGCGATTGCAGCTAGGTGGACTGTGGGGCGCGTTACACTTATAGCTGGAAAGGATTTAGAAGAGAAGATCAAGGAAGTTGTGAGTCTAATGAAGTCAAGGGAATATGATCGTGCGCTTCAGATTATTAATCCACTAATCGAAGAGCACAGAAGATACATCCTTTCAGAGTTACGCGCTGAAGCTTCAAATGGACTCCAAAGAAGCATTGCTGAAAGATTGTCCAGCGAGATAGACTTTAATTTACCCCTTAAAGACCAGGCAGTATTCGATGCGGTATCGATGATGGCAAGACACGGAGCATATTCACGATACTCTAGTGTTACTATGGAGAATTTAGGTTCTCTTATGGTTTTTCATGATCTTTCTTTACATCTTAAAGAGAACGGCATGATATCTAACAGCAATGACTTAAAGGAACTCTATGATGGATTTCTCCAGCCCTATCGATATGCAACAGCAGGAGTGCCAGTTCTCAATATTGCCGCACGAATAAAGCCTTTTAGCTTGGACTTGATGAACCACATGTCGGAAGAATTTTACATGTATTGCTGGAGAGCAATAAGAGCTCAAAGAAATTATATTTTGCGTGCAGTGGATCATATATGGAATAGCCTGGTGGGCGTCTTTTTGGTCGTAAGGAATCTTATTCAGGTAAGCTTGGTCTCGCATAAGATTCGCCGTAAGATAGAAGAGCGTAACGCCATGGTTGCTCAAATCTTGTTATCGCATCTGGGGGAGGATTCAGGATTTAAGACACGTATCTCCCGCCTTAAGAATGCGCCAGATGTTCTCGGGAGTCTTTATAAAAGTGAGCCCATAGATTTTGCAGCATTGCTTGCGCTGGTTGACACAAGCGGGTTTTATTACTCGGCACCAAGCGTGGCCACCGAACACGAAAAGGGACAAATAGTCCGAAAAGGGAAGGAGATTGTTAATATCGGTGTGGATGCCAGTATGTATCACCCATTAGACGTAGATTATTTATCACTCTTAGAAGAAGGACATAATAGGGATGATGCAAACATGGTTCTTATCCATGACAGCTCAAAGGTCAGCATTAAGAAGGTAAATGGTAAAAAGGTTATCTCTGTGAGTGAAGGTATTATGTTTCATAATAGAGCGTTAAAGCTAGTGAGGTTTGATGAACCTCTGACATTACATTACATTGCAAATTTCCAAGGCGGAATTGATGGATACATTAGTAAAGTGAATGTTCCTAGTTGTGGCCATAGTAGTATTACAGATTACACTGAAGAAAAAGATATATCAGACCTCATTCTTAGAGAGAGCGGCATAAGCTTGCCAGAGACTTCTGCGATCATAGTGAGAGATAGTGGGGTCGCTAGCCTTGTTGAACGACGCAAGAACGCAGATAATGTCTATATCATGACCCAAGAGGATCATAAAGAGATGAGAGAATTTGACGATCCCACTTTTAGGGGTCGTATAAAAGAGATGTTAATAGGATTCTTAAAAGGACATAAACTTGAAGAAGCTGTTTTAAAGCCTAATCGAGCAGCTCACGGAGACGATGTATTATTTTTCGATGAACAAAATCTGGATGAAGCTACTGATAAGGCACTACAACTTTTACAGGCAGGGCAAAACATAATCATGCAGGAGCGCATTAAGCCTCCCTTTGTGATGGAAGAAGATGGACCAAAAGACTGGAACCTCAGGATCTTTGTCTCGCACGATCAACACGATCAACCTATTGTTAGTGATATGGATAATATGCTTGTACGCATTGATAAAGAAGGAGATGCTGTTAATATCAGTAAGACAGCTAAAGTGTGCACAATTGAGGAAGTCGCGTCTCAATTGGGTATCTCCGAGATCGAACTAGGAGAGATAAAAGAGCAGGTGGAAGAGATTTCAATAAAGGCATTTCAGGCAATTGAGAATGCTATGAGAGATGATAAGGTATTAGGTGATTCTGAACATTCTACAGATTTAATGGGAGTCGATGTGATGGTAGTTAAGGAAGAAGGAAAATGGGTTGTGTATATGATCGAGGTAAATGATTTTCACTCAGGAGGTCAGGGTTTCTTGGATAGACATTTACGTGAACTCCAGGCGCAGGGCGTTACAATCGCAAAAGATAGTATAGGGAAGGCAAATCGTGACTTTGTAGCTACTATGGTTCGCCGAGCGCAGAAATACGCTGGAGTCGTTGATTTTAATCCCTCTATATACCGTAAAATCAGAGCCCAGTTAAAGCGCCTTAGATATTCCGACGCCTATAGTAATAAAGTTTTCGGAGAGCTAATATCGAGGGATAGACACATGCCAAATGGAGATGCATCAAGGCCTGATGCTTCTAGTATGGAAGATCAGTTAGAGCTTATAAAGAGAGATATCGAAGAGCTTGTCAGAAAAAAGACAGACCGATCGGATAGAACGTTCAATATCTACTGTGTTGGTATTGGTCAAGATACTATTGGAACAACCACTATACTTCAAATACTCTACGAAACGCTCCTCGGGAGGCAAAAGGTGTTGTCGGAATCAGATAAGCCAAAAGCAGATCCAGAAAATTGCACTGTAAGAATATTCCGGATAGACCCAAGAGAAGAAGTTGTTGAAAAGGCACAGGCCTACTTTGATGAGGTTATGGCTAATCCACTTGAGAGTATTGGCGTAAATTTTGGCACTTTGGTAGTAGAAGCACATTGTGCTAATGCGCTTGATCCTGATCAACTGAGTGAAGTTAAAAGGCATATTCGCTCAAGTCATAAAAAGAGATGGTACCAGAGAAACTTTGACGCTGATTATGTTTTTCATCGTAGTCTGTCATATCCAAATAGTATGGCCCAAGACCCAGAGAGCGCTCTTTATAAAGATCTTAGATCTATGAGCGTTGAGGATATGGCGACTTTTATAGATATGTTTTTACAAAGTTATAATGTTTTACTTGCGTTTGGAAAGAATGGTACACATTACATTGTTGAGCCAGGAGGCATTGGTCATTCTCGACATCTTAAAGATGATCGTGAAAGTTATGAAGTTGGAGTCTATCGAGTTCCTGGGACAAAGATAATAACTAGACGTGAGTTAATGTCAATGACTGATGACCAAGACCCACAGATCCCCTTGGGAAGCATAGGAGATCGCGCAACAGGGATACTTAAAGTAAATAATATAAATGCTGTTAGAAAGATGAAACTCCAGAACTTTCAACAGGCAATAGAGGATAGCAAAGCGAAGACAGTTAAAAAACTACTTGATGCAGCACCTCTCATTAAAACAGAAGGACTACTGCCCGATGGTACTGAATGGCGCATTGAACCATTTGAAAAATCCGATAAACGTTTGCTTAATGAATGGTTCGCTTACGAGAATAGAAGCTTACTAATCCCAGTTACTACACATTATCTTAGATCTTTTTTAAGGTCTGGAGGTTTTGACTATAAATTTATAACGATAAATTCTGAAGGCGAAGAGAGAATCGAAGGAGTATTAGGACATAGCCATAGGTTTCCTTCTGGTTGGAGGTATGATCTTAAGGGATTTAAGGCATGGTGGCCTTATATAGATATAGTAGAACTTGCTTCTTGGAATAGAGGTCGAAAAAGACAAATAAAAGGTATTGCATCAAGACTTATGGCAGTAACTATTAGGGATTATCTATTCCAAGGCTTTGATGGTAGGACGCTAGTATGTGCTGAAACTAGGGATGGTCGACGTTTAGTAAGTAGAATTGGATTTGAACCAATAAGCCATAGAGGTTTCTTCCCTCACTGGTATGAACTTACTCCAGAGAAGGCCTTAGAATTTCTTGAGCAACAGATTAAATTAGAAAGCGATAAAGGTGATAGCGCTGTAAACCAGACTACAGAGGCAAAGGAATTGGTTGAACCAGTTGATCCTAATGAAATTCAAACTTCTCCTATCGGACCATCCTACCAATTTGTA
This sequence comes from Candidatus Omnitrophota bacterium, assembly GCA_042570105.1. Taxonomy (GTDB): domain Bacteria; phylum Omnitrophota; class Gorgyraeia; order Gorgyraeales; family Gorgyraeaceae; genus JBHPHW01. Next base: position 43,741 of record JBHPHW010000001.1, read on the forward strand.
GGAGATTTTTCGGAAAAGGGCTCTATGCTCAGGGCTCAAGTTAAAAGTGAAGTAGGGCTTCAGTATGAGTTAAGTATTGAGAGAATACCGGCTGAGTCAAGTATCGAGAGTATACTAATACATAGAGATTCTTATGATTACAACCTCCGGTATAACGGTAGTCAAGTTATGAATATTAGAGTTACCAATGTAGATGGCAAAATTTATATTGGATATATAGGGCGAGCAGATCGCGATAGAATTCATGACGGCGTATATTATATGCTTTTTAATATTATGCTTTGCGACCTAAAAGATAGAGTTGGCTTGGACTTTAATGGATTAAAAGTAGGAGGTGTAATGGGACTTAGATATTCAAACCCGAGAATTGCAGCAGGCTCAAATAGGTTTGGAATTGAGTTATTAGAAGAAGAACAAGAGAGGGTTTTGGAACTTATCGAGAGAGAAGTTGAAAGCGGTGTTTCTATTAAATATGTTGCAGAGAGAGCAGAAGAACCTTATTTAGCCGTAGGGTCATGGAAACCTTTTAAGATCTTTTTGAGAGGTGCTGATGGTAAGTCCATTACTGATTTGAAACCTTATAAAGAATTAGAAGACTTAGCTAATAGGGATCCAGAAAAGTTTTTACAGGAACTCAAGAAGCTCATCGCCCAAGGAGAAGTCTTTCTGGGGGGATGGCGCCTAGATTACGAATTGAATCCTGAAAAACTTAACTGGTTACAGTCTTATGTATCAGGCCTGCCGCAGCTACCGTGGCGCGTGGAGATTGATAAACTTCCTGCCAGAAAGATCCTTGCATCACTCAATCTTTTAGAATCCGAAAATATACCTGGCGTAACACTTGAACGTGAATGGGAAGAGGAAGAGATGGGCTTGCAAGTTAAGAGGTTTAAGCTTCCCAAAAGGCACACTGTCGAAGTAGCTACAGAAGGAATTGAAATCCTCCAACAAGAACTGGCAGATCCAAGAAAAGTACAACTTACAACCTTTGATTTCCTTTATAGCCCTGAAGGCTATCTAGTTGCAGTCTTCCCAGTTATTTCTCAAGAAAGGACCAGCTTGTCTCCTGCGGACAAAGAGATCAGTGATATGAACCTCAGGTATCTTAATCTTTCTCGATATTACTTTGAAATTCCTCCGCTTAAAGGCCCTAGGGCAGAAGAATTATGGGCAAAATATGTAAAAGAACAGCCTGAATTAGAAAAGAAGATACAGGTCTATCGAGACTCAAACTTTGGATCACTTGATATAATAGATCTACCTTCAGGTACGTCGCTTCATATTCCTTACTTAGTATTAAGTGCTGATATATCGGAAGGAGAAGTAATGCTAGATGCATTTGATCCTGATTTTGAGTCTGAAGAAGAGCCAGAAATTAAATACGAGAAGACTATGATATTACCATTTCCTACAACTTGCGAACTTAATATTGATGAGGATGAAGGATATTTTAGGGCACTTCTCACGAGACTCGGATTGTACGAAGGAGCAGATGTTCTAGTGGTAGGACCTGGGACAGGGATTGATACGTGGCTTGCATGGCTTAAGACAAAAAATAAGATTGATGTTATTGGAATAAATCCACTCGAGGTTGCAGATACAGAATTGACCGCAGAATATTCAGGATTTGAAGTTGAGACAATTGTTGGCGACAACATAATTGATGAAAAAGGGGATCCGCGTTTTAATCGGAAATACGATTTTGTAATCTGGAACATGCCTGCATTTGGATCACTTTCAGGAATACGTAATGGATCGATTGAGAAAACTTCCTTGTTGCAATACCATGATGGTGATGTAGATGGAGCAATGTTACGTCGTTTTGCAAAAGGTCTTCATAAAGTGCTTAAACCAGGTGGTAGAGCCTTGATATGGAATGCATTTGAAACTTTAGAACCTTTTGAAATTCTCAAATCAGAAGGGATTAAGGTTGAAAAACTTAATAGAGATGCATATTTACTTACTATTAATGAAGAGGCATTTACGCATATAAATAGCGAAGGTATTGGTGAAAAAGTTACCAGAACCGCTGAAAGGAGAACATGCATATAAAAAACTTTAGAAAAAACTTTAAAAATTTGAAACATTGTGGTAGACTTGTTGCATTAAGTAACGCCACGGAAGGAGGTGAAACATGAGATCAAGTGATTTTGCAGAGAAGAGGAGATTTAAAAGGTTAGATCTGTCTCTTCCTATGACACTCAGGCGTACTTCAGATAATGGGAAAGAAGAAGCCCAGGATGGAGTTACGATCAATGTGAGCTTTAATGGGGCATATGTAGTAGATATAGATATAGGAAGCATAAAGCCCAATGATAGCTTACATATATCCCTATCAGTGCCAAGGGACGATACAAGGGATTTCCCATTTTCCCGTCTTACAGGAAAGGCAGAGGTAGTAAGGGTAGATAAAGATGGCCTTGCGCTTGAATTTACGGAAGATATAAATAGACTTTTTGTCGCTTCTAGCTGATTTTAAAATTTTTTAAACTTAGAAGGATAGACAGATGAGAGAGTCTCTCTATAAGAAAATTTGTCTTTTTTTTATACCTTGTTCATTCATTGTTTTTTTAAGTGTTTTTTTAGTCAGCTGTTCTTCTCAGGAAAAAGGTCCCGAGATAGAGACTATTACGATCTGGCACTGGATGAGTGATAGAGAAGATGCATTTTTGGAGCTTGCTAAAAAATATGAAGATGAAAAAGAGATAAGAATAAATTTTGAGCTTTACGCCCCCTCCGAGGCTTATACGCGAAAGATACGCGCAGCAGCCCAGACCAATACCTTACCTGATATATTTGGGATCTTCGGAGAAAAAATAGACTTTGCAAGTTTTATAAAGGCAGGACATATTTATAACCTTACAGGCTATATGGATGAGGCTGAAGGCGATTGGAGAAATAAGTTATTCAGTAAGGCCCTTGCACTCAATGAATTTAAAGTAGGGAATAGTTTTAATGTCGAGCCGGGGATATATGGAGCGCCGATAGATGTTACGAATATCCAGATGCTTTACAACAAGGATTTATTAAAAAATGTAGGTTGGACATCCCGCAGGCCTCCCGAGAGTTGGGGAGAATTTTTAGAAGTAAACATGCTTCTTAAAGAAAAAGGTATTCAGGGCCTTGTGAGCGGTTGGGGAGAGACCTGGATGATAGATTGTTTTGCGTCTAACTACGCATTTAATATTATGGGTGAGGAAAAGGTGCTGGATACTATACGGGGAAGAGTCCCATATACGGATCCTGACTGGATAAGGGTCTTTGATCTATTTCGCCAGATGCGCGATGAAGGGGTTTTAGCAAGCGGTGTCGTGACGATGGTCAATAAGACCGCAGAGCAGCTTTTTTCAAATAATCGCGCGGCGTTTGCATTTAATGGATCATGGTGTGTAAATGTCTATCAGGGCATGAACCCTGATTTAAATTATGGGGCGATGATGCCTCCCAGGGTTTCAGATGATTTTCCAATGATGATCTGGGGAGGGGCAGGATCTAGCTTTATGATAAATAAACGTTCTCCAAATAGAGAGAAGGCAATCGGATTTTTAAAATGGCTCACAGATACTGAGCAGCAAGTCTTTTTGGCCCAGGAAACACTAAACCTTCCTTCTAATAAAAATAGTTTGGGAAAGATATCGAATGTGCTCTCAGAGTTTGCAGATGATATGGATAATATTACGCATCGAAGCGCATGGGAGGTAGCGGAATTTCCTATAGTGATAGAGACGTTTGATAAAGGGATTCAGTCTATCATAATAGGCGAAAAGACCCCGGAGGAGTTGGCGTCCGAGGTTCAGGCAATAAAAGAAAGGGAGCTAAGGAAGGTTCAGGGTAAAAGGACACTATGAGGACCAAATCCACTATTGAAAATTATCTTTTTATACTGCCCGCGGTATTGATATTTTCTATATTTTATATCTACCCTTTCTATAAAGTTTTTACACTTTCCCTGTGCCAATGGGATGGCATAATCTCTTTTAATTTTACCAAGCATTTTGTAGGCCTGAGAAATTTCAAGGAATTGATATTTGAGGACAAGGTTTGGTGGCAGGCAATGAGCCATGCCGGCTACATTACCCTCATTGCGCTCACTTTTCAGAATGTCCTTGCGTTGGCATTGGCCTGGGCGTGCGATAGAGACATAAAAGGCGGTAATATTTACAGGGTGATATTTTATTTGCCTCCTGTCCTTTCTGCGGTAGTAGTAGGTCTAGTCTGGAGATGGATATATGACGGTAACTATGGGCTTTTAAATTACTGGCTTAATAATGTAGGGTTGTCTCATCTAGTAAGGGATTGGCTTTCAGACCCCAAGACTGCCTTGACATGCGTTGCGATAATACACTCGTGGAAGGGTTTTGGCTGGGGATTTATTATATTCCTGGCAGGATTGCAGACCATACCTAGGCAGTTATATGAGGCTGCAAGAGTGGACGGGGCAAATTCATGGGAGATCTTTAAAAAATTAACCATACCTTTAATGATCCCTGTATTTATATTAGTCTCGATCTTGACAATACTTGGCACGATGCAGGTCTTTGTTTTGATACTTTCCATGACAGGGGGCGGGCCCGGGTATCATACTGAGGTGCCTGTAACACGGATACTGACCTCTATGATAGGGTCTTCCAGGTTTGGGTATGCGTGTAGCCAGGGCATTATATTCGGGGCGATACTTTTAGTAGTATCATTTATGCAGATCCGACTGTCAAAATATATGAATAAAGCGTGAATAGAAGGACTAGCATGAGGGAAGGGACAAAATATAAAATAGAACGGTTTTTTAAGGATTCATTGATACATGTATTTCTGATCAGTGTAGCGCTGACTTGTATCTTTCCTTTATTGTGGATGGTGGGTTCTGCGCTGAAGACACAAAAGACCGTATTTTCAGATATGAGCATAATCCCCGCTCATCCTGTCTGGAGCAATTTTTACCAGGCCTGGACAAAAGGCGGATTTGGTATGTATTTTCTCAACAGTGTGTTTTACACTGTTTCGGTTGTTTTTGGGATAGTGATTGTCTCATCCCTGGCAGCCTTTGCATTTTCACGTCTGAAATTCCCTGGGAAAAATGTTCTCTTTTATATGTTTCTTGCGGCTATGATGATACCACTTCCCGGGAGCTTTGTCCCTCTTTATGTATTGATGACAAAGTTGCACCTTGTAAATACAAGGATAGGTTATATATTGTGCATGATCAATGTGGGGCTTTCTTTTAGCATATATCTATTGAAGACATTTTTCGACAAGATGCCTCCTGCGCTTGAGGATGCTGCTCGTATAGATGGCTGTTCAAAGCTTGGCATCTGGTGGAATGTAGCGCTGCCTCTTGCCAGGCCCGCAATAGCAGTGATCGTGATATTTAATTCCTTGAATGTGTGGAATGAATATATATTGGCAACACTGATTTTTTCATCCAAGTCTCTAATGCCTCTTCAGAGGGGCCTTATGATATTCCAGGGTACGCATATCACAAACTATCCTCTCTTGATGGCAGGCATTACAATAACAGTGCTTCCGATAATTTTAGTATATTTATTTATGCAGAAACATATTATTAAAGGCATAACAGCAGGGGTGACGGTTGGCTAATAGGACGTCTACAAAACCCGGACTTATTATAGGTTTAATATTACTTCTTTCGATGGCAGCTCTCTCGCGCTTTGGGCTATGTGAAACGGAAGAACTTTCTCCTAGTCAGATGTTGCTGCAGGCGTGGGATGCATGGGGCGCAAAGGACCATGAAAAGACTTTTTATTGGACGAATAAGTGCATAGAGTTGTATTCTGAAGAGGCTAAAAAGGAACAGGCATCTTTGACGGGTTTACCGAAGACTGAAGCGATACCCCAATATGAAGCCTTGAATTCAGTCGGGACAAGCTTTTTTATTCAAGGGGAGGCGTGCCTTTCTAAAGGGAATAGAGAAGCAGCAAAAAAGGCCTTTACTATAGCCATAGAAGATTATAGTTTCGCTCAAAATTGGGATCCGCGTGGATGGTTCTGGAGCGTAAAAGAGAAGAGCGAAGCAAGCCTTGAAAAGCTTGAAGCGGAAAAAGAAGAACGAGTGAAAGAAAGGCCAAAAGTAATAAGACCAGCGACAAAGATATCACTTTATGATCCAGGGAAGGAGTATGTAGTTGATTACGGAAAATATGGATATTTTAAAGGAGCCGGGACTGATAAATATAGATATGTTGTAAAAGACCCGGAAGGGTTGGCTGAGGCAACAGGAGAAGGGATTTACCCAAACACATCTGGGGTTATCTGGGATCCTCGTTATCAAATAGTTAAAGAAAAAGGCAGGTTAGAAGGTAATCACTGGGATTTTGTAAATACGGATGATCTGGAAGCCAATTTTTATAAGTGGGCACAGGCGCCGGAAGCAAAGGGGGTGAAGCTTTTTTATACTGCCTTAGCCCTTGAACGTTCAGGCCTTATAAGGCATGCTATAAAGGCCTATTACGCCATAGTCGTGCATTTTCCTAAATCAGTCGGCTGGACCTATTTTCACACGCCATGGTATATTGCTCAGGTAGCTATTGATAGGATTGATTATTTATTGAGGTATCATCCTGAACTAAATTTGGAATTGAGGGGGGCTAAGGTATTTGTTGAAAATGGATTTGATAATAGCTTAACAAACGATAGATTTCTTGTAAATCCAGGGAGATTAGTTAGGATAAGTTTTTTTGAACGCATAAAAAGGAGTTTATTTAAGAATAGGCCAGTAAAAACAGGCAATGTAGTAAACGAGATAGGTGACGGAAGAGTGGATCTTGTAAAGTATAAGAATGGACACTGGCAGCTAAGGGTCGAAGGTAAGCCCTATATAATAAAAGGTATTGCTTATTCGCCGAGCAGGATAGGCGAGAGTCCTGATGAAGGCACTTTAAAAGACTGGATGCAGGCAGATTATAATAATAATGGAAGGATAGACAGCGCTTATGACAGCTGGGTAGATAAAAATTACAACGATATACAGGATCCGGATGAAGAGGCTATAGGGGATTTTGAATTATTAAAAAGGATGCACTGTAACACCATGCGTCTTTATCATCATGCCTCAAATAAAGAACTTCTCAATGATCTATATGAGGAGTTCGGGATCATGGTGATCATGGGAGATCTATTGGGCGCATATACTGTAGGGTCTGGGGCAGACTGGTATGAAGGCACAGACTATGGAAATCCTGAACATAGAAAAAACATGATGGAAAGCGTCCGGGGAATGGTAGAAGAGTTTAAGGATGAACCATATGTATTATTCTGGATGCTTGGGAATGAGAATAATTATGGAGTCGCGAATAACTCAAAAGAGAACCCGGATTTATATTATGAGTTTGTCAATGAAGTCAGTAAGATGATAAAGTCTTTGGATCGAGACCATCCTGTTGCAGTATGCAGCGGTGATTTATTATTTCTGGATAAATTTGCTAAGCTTGCTCCGGATGTTGACATCTATGGTTCAAATGTATACAGGGGGAAATACGGTTTTGGTAAAAGCTTCTGGGAAAATGTAAGGGATGTGAGTGACAAGCCTATCATGATCACAGAATATGGATGCCCGGCTTATATGTACGGCCGCTCAAGGACAGTCATAGAGGAAAGACAGGCCGAGTATCTGAGGGTTAACTGGGAGGAGATTGTTTATAATTCAGCAGGCCATAGGGGCGTTGGCAATTCAATAGGAGGTATACTTTTTGAATGGATAGATGAATGGTGGAAGTCATACGAACCATTGCTACACGATACAGCGAGTAATTGGGCGGGGCCGTTTCCTGATGGTTGGAATTATGAGGAATGGCTTGGGATAGTTGGGCAGGGTGATGGGGAGAGTAGTCCATTTTTGAGGCAGCTCAGAAAGGCATATTTTGTGTATCAGGAAATATGGGAAGAATGAAAAGGAGGGGGTGATGGCGATATAGTTGAATAACGTAAAAGTTTAAAGGCAAAAGGTCTTTATAAGGTTGGCAGATTTCAATCTGCCTTTTATGAAAGACCTTTGTGACAAATAAGTAGGACAGACTTTAGTCTGTCAAAGACTAAAAAATAAAAAAAAGGAGGGAAAAGAAGTCATGAGGAAGAGTTTAAGCTTTACATTTCTTATAATAATAGGAGTGGTGTTATTTAGTATAGCAAGCTGCGGCGGTTCTAGTGAAAGGCAGTTGGCAGATACTGATTCTGAGGATGCGAGAGAATACGCTCAAGTAGAGGAAGAGCTATACGATACCCACGAGGAAGAAGAAGTTGTAAATAATTTTAAAACATTTCCGATTTACACTGATGCTAGATCTCCAGACAATCATTATATTGCTTCAGGATATATGGGGGATTCCGCTGATGTAAGTGTTGAAATGGCATCATTTGAGGAACCTCACTCTGGAACAACTTGCATAAAGACAGTTTATGCGAATGCCATAAGTCAAGGTGCAAGATGGAGTGGAGTCTACTGGCAGAATCCAGCGAATAATTGGGGAGAGAGAGAGGGTGGTTTCGACCTTACAGGAGCGAGTAAGCTTACATTCTGGGTAAGGGGAGAAAAAGGCGGCGAAAGGATAGAAGAATTTAAAATGGGTGGATTGGCTGGCTTATATCCAGATTCGGATATAGCAGGTATAGGGCCTGTGCTTTTAACTAGCGAGTGGAAACAATACGAAATAGATTTAAGAGGCAAGGACCTGAGTTATATCAGTGGTGGATTTGCCTGGGCAACTAATATAGATGTTAATCCAGATGGGGTTACTTTTTATCTGGACGATATAAGGTACGAATAAACTAGAAGTCTCTCTATAACTATCGGGAATGAGACGATATGAAGAAGATATTGATAGCTGTAGTTTGCCTTATGCTATTAGCGGGTTTTCTGTCTTTTTTTATATATAAGATTAGTTCAAAAAAGGTTTATATAAAAAAACTGGATCGTAAACGCTTTCAGTTAATAGTGGATAATAAGCCATATATAATCAAAGGTGTTGTATATAGTCCTGTGCCTATAGGGAAAGATCATGCGTATGATTTTTGGAGCGATACTTTAAGGCCGCACCTTTATGACGGGAAGCTTATGAAGGAGGCGGGAGTAAATACTATAAGGGTTTATCAGCCGGGGAAGGACTCTTTAAAGACGAAAAAGGTGATGCGAGAACTTTATGACAAATTTGGCATTCGAACAGGTATGGGCCACTGGCTTGGTTTTTGGGATAGTCCGAATTATGCAGATCCAGATTTCCGGGAAAGTGTAAAAAAAGATGTAGCGGAGATGATAAGGACATATAAGGATGAAAGAGGAGTGTTATTCTGGATACTTGGGAATGAGAACAATGTTTCTTTTTTTCGGGGGTCTCAGACGCTAAACTTCTGGACTACAAAAGAGATAGAAGATCTGGAAGATCCATATTTAAAGAGAAAGGCAAGGGCTAAGATCTATTATTCATTTGTAAATGAAGTCAGTAAAATGGTTCACAAGATAGACCCTGATCGTCCTGTGGTATTGGCGAACGCAGGGTTTGACGATATAGATGTAGCTAGTAAGGTTGCTCCAGATGTTGATATACTTGGTTGTTCGGTATACAAAGGCAAGACCTTTGGAAGTTTTTTTCGTGAGGTTAATAGGCTATTTAAAAGACCTGTCTTCATAACCGAATTTGGCTGTGATAGATATGACGCATTTTTAGGTAAGGAGGCCCAAGAAGTCCAAGCAGAATTTATCGGGGCGCAATGGAAGGAGATAGAGAAAAATACATTCAATGGCAATGGGGTTGGAAACAGTTTGGGCGGTTTTGTATTTGAATGGACAGACGAATGGTGGAAGCTTAATCAGGACAATGAGGCCGGTTGGTATGTTCATGACACACAGGCAAGCTGGTCTAATGGCGCGTACTATTTTGACATAAAGGCGCCTCAAAATTTTAACATAAATGAGGAATGGTGGGGGATATGTTCGCTGGAAAGAAAAGGAGACAAACTTGACGAACGTAGGCCCACCAAGGCATACTTTACTCTAAAGGAGCTATGGAAGTAGGATGGGAAAGATAGCAAGGCCCTATAAGATTATAATACTAGTGAGCGCTACTTTGGTACTCTTCTGTGTCCACGGGGCCTCATACTCTTATGCCCAAGAGCAAAATATCATTGAAAGTTTTGGATTCTATAGTAGAGGCATAGAGTATTATTATGCCGGAAGACTTGAAGAGGCAAAGGAGGTACTGGAGAGATCCTTGAGGCTTGATCCGAGAAACGATGAGGCATTGGGCTATTTGGATTTGATCAATGCAGAGATTAGGATGGGCGCAGAAAGAAGATTAGAATACGAGTATGAGGTAGAAGAAGAGCCAGAATATTATTATGAAGAAGTCGATTATGAGCTAGAAGATCTAGATGCCGAATATAGATACTTTGGGTCTGGTAAGGAGTACCCGGAAGAACCGCGACCCAGCGAGGATAAAATAAAGGCCATATCCGATGCGCTAAATGATGCGCTTTATCCCAGCCAGATAAGCGGTGAGTATAAAATGGCCTTTGGGATTACAGCTGAAGATATGATCTGGAAAAGGGCAAATGGCGACTACAATGAACGTAATTTCAGGATGATAAACAATGATTTTCCCAAGACAAACACGTTTGACGCAAGGGTGTATGATAGATTTAGAGTAGAATTTGATACAAATAAGGATGAAGAAGGTTTAAATTTCCACTCTAATATTACTGTAGACCCCTGGAGCTTTGTAGGCAAGACAGAAAAGTTTACAGTTGCCAGTAATGCAGCTCCAGCTGACACGATCGAGTTAGAACTAAAGTATTGGTCCGGCACAAGAAGGACTATTAACGAGACCTTTTTTACGCTGGGTCTGGGTAATTCACTTGATACCTCAGAGCTTAAGGTCACAGATGGCAAAATACCAGCATTTACAGCTTCAAGTATGCAGGCTGAGACTGGGATAAACGCATTTGCAATACCCGAACAAGATGTAGACTTTACATTCCAGCCTGTCAGGGAGTTGTGGTTTGATTATAATAAGGATGATTACAACTTAAAGGTGTTTCCTCTTGGATTAGAAGACCAGGCCCTTTCTTCGGATGATCCAATGGGTCTCTCAAATCATCACATTTATTGGCAGCCGAGCCCCTGGCTTGACGACTGGATACCAGGGGAGGTGATAGAAGGAGAAAACCCTGATCAGTTCTGGCGGGGTCAATGGTCAGATGATCTATCATTTTTTACAAGGGACAGTGATCTGAAAAGACTTACTGCATTAAGAGGTGTTTCTTTTGAGGGAAATTTTTTCGATAATACTGACCTTTCAATGACTGTCGCAAGTCCCAAAGGACTATGGCAGGATTATGAAAGCGTTACTGCCATTCCGGGTGCTGTAAGGACAAAGACTCAATTAACCGATCAATTAATGATAGGCACGATAGATACATTTAGAATAGGATATAATGACGGCAAAACAGATTCTTATAATTATACATCAGGTCTTGATATAAGTTATGATCTGAGCGACGCTACGAATATAGCCGGAGAAGTTGCTATAAGTAAGAGTGAAGACGATAGAAACAGTGCTTATGAGACGGAGAAAAAGGGGACAGCAGGGCATATTGCTCTTAAGAAGGAAACGGCTTTAGGAGATGCAAGAATTGCCTATACACATATGGATGAAGGATTTGATCCGGGGCTTGCGGATTACAGGGAGACAAGAAGGGATACATTTTGGGGGAGGCATATTCACTTTAAGAAGCCGCTTGAGGCAAAAAGCTCTGGAGCGGTTAAATATGAAGATATCGAACCTTTTAGAATAGGTGATGGAGTAGATGTAGGCAGAAAGGCGATTAACTTTAGGCTCGATACAAAAGATGCCTTTACCAAGAAGATGGATAACCTAATAGATTATAGATACGTGAGAGACAGTAATCATAAGTACGTAGAAGGTGTTTTTAGAGAAGAGAATACCTTTAGATTTACCCCGGATTGGACTTCGAAATTTTTATTCATAAATCACGACCTTCCGAAGACCAAAGGGGCCATAGATCCTATAGCATATGATACAGATACAGGAGAATTTTTTAATAATGCCGATATTGAGGACGGTAAGGATCCATCTGTTTCTACATATTCTATAGGCCTGGAATATGCCCCAGAAGACTGGATAAGCCTTTTCGGGATATACGAAAATACAAACGATTTTACCTTTGCCACGGGGACTCACCCCAATGGCCTTTTGAACAATTTTAATTTTAATACCGAGACTATAGAAGGAAAAGTGTATAGGGAAAGGTGGCCCCAGTTATATGGCCAGGATTTTTTTGACCTGCCACCGTACGAACGTTTTAATATATACAGGACAGGCGTTTCCCTAAGACCAACAAAAGATCTCGGTATAGACCTTGACTATACCAAGAATGACTTTAAATTTGCGCAAAGTATAGACAATAATATGAATCACTTTGGCGCAACCCTAAGCTATAATTTCACTCCTAGATTGACAGGATTTTTAAAATATACATTTTCAAAGGCATATAATCTATATCGCTTGAATACAAGCGGCGATTTAAATTATGAAGACCACCACAATGTATTTATGGAGCTGGATTATAATGTCACAGAATTTGGACTTTTGACGATACAGTTTGGAGAGGGAAACGTTGTATCACCTGTGTGGGGTGCTACTGCGAGTCCTTTTGGGGATTTTTATCCTACGCTTGACACGCAGCACATACTACGTGTTTATTACCAGGGGATATTTTAAAAAAAAGGAGGGCAACCATGCCTGTTAGAAAAGAAAGGGTGTTCGAAAGTCAGTCGCTTTCGGACCACGAAAAGAAAAATTTTTCCATATTAGAGCTTATTCGTAGGAACGGTCCTATTACGAGAGCTGATATTTCAAAGACAACAGATCTAAATATAGTAACGGTCTCAAATTATATAAATACCTACATTGACGAAGGATTGGTCATTGAGGGCGGGATGGAGGCATCTTCAGGCGGCAGGAAGCCGTCCCTTGTCAAATTAAACGAGGGGAACTCTTGTGCCATAGGACTTGATCTCGGGCATATGGGCGCAGGGGGCGCGAGTATGATAGGAGTGGTTACAGACCTTTCAGGCAAGGTAATAACAAGGATTGAGAAAAAAAGAGAAAAAGACAGCATGGATAGGATCATTGATAAATCCCTTGACCTGATAGACGAATTAATAAATAAAAAAGGTGTTAATAAAGACAAGGTCAAAGGGGTCGGTATAGGTCTGGGTGGGATCATAGATGAGAACCTCGGCACAGTAAGGGACTCTTCAAAAAGCGGCATACGCACAAGCTACGTATCCATAAAAGGCCTTATTGAAGAGAGGTTTAGTTTGCCTTCTTTCTTAGGCAATGATGCTACGTTTGCTGCATTTGGCGAGAAGATGCATGCCCTTCCTATGGATGTGGAGGATGTTATCTATATGTATTCTGACGTAGGAAGCGGTATTATAATAAAAGGCGGCATCTATTGTGGCGCCAGCGGCTCAGCAGGAGAGATCCGTATTAATTATCCAAGAAATGGAGATTATATGAGATCTTCAAAGGACCTTTCATTTTTACTGCCTATGGGCCTGGACCTTGGGCTTATAGCTAATGCAAAGAAATTGATAGAAGATGAAGGGATCTCTTCGACTATAGCTAAAAATGGCACAGAGAATATAACAATGAATGATATAATGGAGGCAGCGAAATCTAGCGATACCCTTGCAATAGAGTTACTGGAGGATGCAGCTGTTAATTTAGGGGTGAGGATCGCATATTTAGTAAATCTGTTTAATCCGGAGATAGTTATAATAGGTGGTGGCATTGAAAAGGCAGGGAGTTTATTTCTAGAGCCATTGAGAAGGACAGTGAGAAAGTGGGCCTTTGAGGAACCCGCTAATATTGTAAAGATAATACCTGCGTATCTTGGTAATGATGCTGTGGCATTAGGCGCAGCCAGTGTTGTAATAAAGAATGTTTTTATAAAGGCATAACCGTATCAAAACTGTATCAAAATCTTTGTAACTGTATATTGACAAAAGAGTAATCGTATGATATACTTCTCGCTTACAAGGAGAAGCCGTGCAGATAAAGCGTATCATATTGTTATATCTTGTTACAATTATTACAGTTATAGTAATATATCCCTCCGTATCACTTTCTTATCCAACCTCAGATGAATCTGTTACTCAATATATACTAGACTTATCAAGAGATATTACTAAATCTATCCAGAAATCAGATAAGTCTATAATATATAGTTCAAGAGGAGAGCTTGTTTTAAAGCTTCTCCTTTCTCCATGGGGCGAATTAAAGGATGTTTACATCTCTGAATCTTCAGGCAATGAAGAGCTTGATGGCCTCTTTCTAAAGACAGTTTGGATGTATGACAGGTACCAACCTTTTCCTGAAGATCTTGGTGAGAATGAGCTCTGGATAGATGTGCCTATAATATTAGAGATCGATAGTCTCAGGGCCACGCAGGATAAGGTATGGAGCTACTCTGAAGATGTCAAGACGCAATTCATTGGGCCTGAGGGTTTAGGTATAGATGAAGCAGTTGACATCGCATTGGAGAATCGGGAGGCCTTAAAGATAGCTCATGAAGAGATGGAGCTCTCTAATCTTAAAATCAGAGAGGCCAGGCGAGCGCTTTATCCTACTGCAAGTCTTAATTTTTTAGAGACAGTTGGAAGGGTTAGTAGCGCGGTGCAGGATTTTACTGACAAAGAGTATAAAGTAAAATTTGAATACCCTCTGTATTATGGGTGGAGGCTTAAATATGCGGTTGACCAGGCAGTCAGTAATATGAAGGCTTCTAAACATAACTATGATAAGGTCATGCAGGATTTAAGGATCGGAGTAGAGACAGCATTCTACTCATATATAGCGACTAAGTCTAATGTAAGGTTACAAAGGGCCCTTTTAGATGAGGCAGAGGGAATTTTTGATGTCGCAGAAAAAAGATTCAGGCTTGGATTGACCACAAAGGCTGAATTTTTACAGGTAGAGTCTCAACTAAACCAGATTATTTATCAAGTAACTTCGAGTGAGAATGATATGGAAATAGCAGCCCTTACTTTGGCGCAGGCAATGGATGCTAAAGATCCAAATAACTTGGAAGATCTGATAGATATAGACAAGGATTTTATGGATCTAGAGCCTATAGATATAAGTGTGACATTGGAAGAGTGTATGGAGTTGGCATACAAGAATAGGCCTGATAAGAAGGAAAAAGAGCATATGGTGGAATTTAATGACTACGGACGAAAGATCGCGAAGAGCAAGGACCAGTTAGCGCTTGACTTCACCGGCACTTATGGAAAATCCGGGGGCGCATTTGAGTCTGAAACATTAGAGCTGGATGAGGATTGGTACCTGGGCCTAAAAGTTTCAAAACCTTTAGGCGGCAATACACTTTCTACTACCTATACAAAGGAGGAGACAAGCCCAAAGCACGGCCAGTCAACAAATACAGAGACAGTCAGTAAGTCGGTAGAATTGGGGCTGCTTGATAATCTTCAGAGTTTTTCTGAGAAGAAATCCAGCGGCATTGCATTAAAGAAGGCCAGAGAGGAGTTGTGGCAGGTTAAAGAATCCATTTTTAAAGAAGTAAAAGAGACCTTCCTGAATTATACAAAAGGATTGGTCCAGATAAGGTCTAATATAAATAAGATCAGATATAGAGAGGAAGAGCTAAAGATCACAAAGGCGCGGAGTGAGTTAAATGAGATACCATCCTCAGGGCTTTTAAAGGCGCATATAGATTTGACCGATGAAAGGTCATTTTACATCGAGGCGGTTGGCAGCCTATATCAGTCTCTTGTAAAGTTAAATAAGGCCACAGGTTATGCCCTGTTTTTAGATAACGAAAGTTTTATGTTGGCGAACGTAGGAAAACAATGAAGAAATCAAAGACATTTCTAATAGGTTTTATACTTTTATGGGTGTTGGGATTTTTAGTTATATGGGGCATTACAGCATCTAACAGATTTTCCATAAAGAAGGCTATTTTGGGCGTAAAGACAGAAGATAAAGAAGTGGACGCTGAGCGAGGGCTAGATTCTGATAGAGCTCCAAGAAGCGATGCAGTGCCGGTCAGATGTTTCAGAGTAGGATTGACAGACTTCAAGGATGATCTGCCTGTAATGGGCACAGTAAAAGCGGCATTGGAGATAGGACTTAAGTTTGAGATCAATGGCGTAATAGAATCCATTGGTTTCAGAGAGGGTGATGTTATTTATAAGGGGGATTTAATAGCTATTTTGAACAAAAAGGATGTGCAGTTAAAAGTAGATTATTCCAAGAGTAAATTAGAGACCAGTAAAACGCAGTCTCTTGCAGCTAAAAAGAAACACCAGATCATTGAAGATCTTTACGAGATAGGCGGTATTATAAAGGCAAAATTAGAAGAGGCAGAGTTGGAGGCAAAGGGCGCTGAGCTTCAGGTTGCATCAGCCGAAGTAGAACTTCGATCAGCAGAGGCAGAGTTTTTAAAGACAGATCTTTATGCGCCACGTGATGGAGTCTTGGGATCAAGAGATGCCGAGGCGGGAGAATTTGTTACGCCACAAGATAAGATCGCCACCCTATATGATACAGTAGAGGTGTTTGTGGAACTTGGCATAGTGGAAAAGGATATAGATAAGATCGCGCTTGGTCAGGACGTAACAGTTACAGTAGATGCATATCCAGGGGCGGCCTTTACAGGCACAATAGACAATGTTTTTCCTATTATCGAAGGAAAATCCAGGACACTTACTGTCAGGGTAGGGATACAAAACCCAGACGCATTGCTCTTGCCGGGTATGTTTGCCAGGGCCATGATTACTGTTGCTGAATTTTATAACGCAATAGTCGTCCCTAGTATGAGCCTAAACATGGTAGACGGAGATTATATAATTTTTAGCGTTGACGAAGGTAATACTGTTTCCTCGAGGCCTGTAGAGGTGGCCTATGTGACTACTGACTACACTGTGATAGCTTCCGGCCTGTATGAAGGTGAGGTGATAGTAACTGATACGCCGCAGGAACTTAAAAATGGGATGCCTGCAGAGATCATAGAATTGCAGGAGAGTATCATAGAGGAATAGATAGCAGGCGTCCTATTTTGGTACACCCTACTTTTTGCTTTCGTAAAATCTGATTGTAGGGTGTACCAAAATAGGACGCCTGCAAAGGCTTGCTCTGAAGGCTAGATGAATAATGAGACTCTCAGAATTTTCAGTAGATCGGCCTGTTACAATCTCAATGTTTTTTCTTGGGGTGCTGATGCTTGGCCTGATATCCTTGACCAGGCTTCCCCGAGAGCTTTTTCCTTCCATTACCTATCCCCAACTTACAGTAATTACCGCATATGAGAATGCTGCACCAGAAGAAGTAGAGACCCTTATTACAAAAATAATAGAAGAGACAGTCGGCACCGTAAGCAACTTGAAGCGCATAAGCTCTATATCAAAAGAAGGGGTCTCGATCGTCACTGCTGAATTTGGCTGGGGCGTTGATATGGATTTTGCATCTTTGGGCGTGCGTGAAAAAATAGATCTTATAAAGGAAAGACTTCCTCTTGGCTCAACCGATCCAATAGTAATGAAATTCAATCCTTTTGAACTACCCATCATGACACTCAGCGTTACAGGAGATAAGACGCCCTCAGAACTTCTCAGGCTTTCGAGAAAGTTCATAAAAGACGAACTCGAAAAGGTTGAAGGGGTAGCGTATAGCAATATAAGCGGCGGTTTAGAAAGAGAGATACTTGTGTCTATAGATGAAGGTAGGCTCTCGGCATCCCGCGTATCCATAACTAAAATAGTTGAGGCATTGAAATCATCCAATTTAAATTATCCTGCAGGCACAATAGAAGAACATTTTTATGAATATCTCATTAGAACGATGGGAGAATTTAAGATAGTGCCGGAGATAGAGAAGACTATTGTGGGGAAGGATGAATCAGAGAAAGACCCCCGCGTAAATAAGGCCTCCTCTTACGAACAGGAAGGAAGAGCCCGTCTTATATATTTAAAGGATATCGCAGAGATAAAGGATACATTTCAGGAACGGAGTAGCATATCACGTTATAACGGAAAGGAGAATATATCAATCGCGGTGCAGAAACAGGCAGGGATGAATACTCTGCAGGTTGCCCAGAATGTAAGGAAGAGGCTTACAGAGATAAGAGGAGATCTACCCCGCGGCATGGATGTAAAAGTAGTATATGACCAGTCGATATTTATAAAGAGATCGATACGCGGCGTGATGAAGGCAGCTATTCAGGGCGGGATCCTTGCATTTTTAGTGCTTTTTGTTTTTCTAAGAAATATAAAGGCCTCCTTGATAGTAGCGTTTTCTATGCCGATATCTATTATGGTTGCCTTTAGTCTTATGTATTTTAACGGGATTACCTTAAACATGCTTTCTCTGGGAGGGCTTGCGCTTGGCATAGGGATGCTCGTGGATAATGCAATAGTTGTAATCGAGAATATATACAGTCATTTTCAGAGAAAAAAGGATATAAAAGAATCCTCAAAATCCGGGGCAAGCGAGATGCAGGGCGCCATATTCTCTTCGACCCTCACTACTGTAGCAGTATTTTTGCCGATGATATTTGTGGTGGGCGTGGCAGGCCAGTTATTTAAGGAGCTGGCTTTCACTGTGTCATTTTCACTCCTGGCTTCCTTAATAGTGGCGCTCTCTTTAATACCCCGTCTGACTGCAGTAGGTGGCCGGGTGAAAGCTTCGGATAGAGGCCCTCTCTCGAGTGCTACGGCCTCAAGCGCTGTTTCTCTATCGAGCGCCGAGGACACCAAAAATAAATATTTTACGTTTGGATTGGACCGTCTTTATTCAAAGGCGATACCCAAGATATTGAAGCATAGATGGCCTTTTTTAGGGGGCATACTTCTGATATTTACTTTGAGCATAGGCCTATTTACATTGATAGACAAAGAGTTTATGCCTAAGGTAGACCAGCGTGAATTTATCATAAAGGTAAATATGCCAGGCGGCACGAAACTAAAGGTCACAGATAATGTCATAGAGAAAATAGAAAGAGAACTTTTTGATATGGAAGAGCCCGGGGGTGTGGCTGTAAGCATAGGTTCCAGCAAGAAACGTGATTTTACCCAGGGCCTTGAGACGATGGGTTCTCATCAGGCCCAGATCATAGTGACCTTGAGGAAAGGAAAAAAATGGAAGGCGACTTCTAAGATAGTAGATAGATTAAAAAATAGACTGGATAGGTTGGATTTAGAAGGCGCAGAGATAGAGTATATTTTGCAGGAAAGTGTTTTTAAAACAGCGCTTCAGGGGAGCGCTCCTATTGTCATTGAAATAAAAGGAAAAGACCTCAAGAAGATCGAAGAAGTCTCCGAATATGTTAAAGATGGCCTCTTGGATATAAAAGGTATCTACGGAATACGCACAAGCCTTACTAAGCCTTCCCCCGAAACAAAGGTAAATATTCTAAAAGATAGAGCTAGTCTTTACAATCTTTCAACAGCTGTGATCGCGCAGGCAGCGCATACTGCAATAAAAGGTGTAGTCGCCACTAAATTTAAAGAAGAAGGGAGAGAGGTAGATATAAAAGTGAGACTAAGAAAAGAAGGCCGGAAAAGGCTTTCGCAGCTTAGGAATATCCTTATCCATTCTCCGCTTGATATAGAAGTACCGCTCTCAGAGGTCGCTTATATCGCTCAAGGAGTCGGGCCGAGTGAGATAAAAAGACTTGATCAGCAAAGGGTAGTCCTTGTAACGGCAAATATCGCGGATAGGGCATTGGATAAAGTGATCTTGGACATAAATCTATTATTGGAACGGATCGAAGAGGCGCATATTAGAGATCTGGATATGTTAAAGGATAGAGAAAAGGATATCGATATGTCTCTATCAGGAGAAAGCCGAGAGATGAGAGAATCTTTCAGGTCTCTTAGATTTGCGTTGCTTTTATCGATACTTTTGGTATACATGATAATGGCTGCACAGTTTGAATCTTTATGGCAGCCGTTTATTATTATGTTTACAGTACCTTTGTCCCTTATGGGTGTATTTGTCGCATTATTTTTAACGCGCACTCCTATAAGCGTTGTTGTGATGCTCGGGTTTATAATACTGGGGGGCATTGTTGTCAATAATGGGATTATTTTAATAGACGGTATAAATAGATTGCGCGCTAAAGGAGTAGAATTAATCGAGGCTGTTATTGAATCCAGTAAAACCAGACTCAGGCCAATACTCATGACGACCATGACTACAGTGTTAGGTCTTTTGCCTCTGGCATTGGGGATAGCCGAGGGTTCAGAGCTTCAGAGCCCGATGGCTATAACAGTAATGGGCGGACTTATTGTCTCCACTATCCTGACCCTTTTCGTGATACCGTCTCTTTATACTATTATTGCGAGCATCATTGCTCTGAGACCAGTCTTAAAGCCAGTGTATGCGGAAGCGCTCAAGCCAACTTTAGTGGGGCTAGCTATTCAAGAGGAAAGAGTGATACCATTGCCTCCGCCGCCGCAAGTTGCGCTAGAACTACCAAAGCCAGAGTCAGAACCGCCAAAACCAGAGATAAAACCTGTGGTTCCAAAGCCGAGCATTGAGCCAAAAGAATTACCAGGCCCTGAGCCAGAAAAACCGCCTTTACAAGAGTTGAATAATCGACAGAAACAGCTAGTGGAGCATTTGAAAACAGTAAAAAGGATCACGCGCAAAGAATACGCCAAAGTTTTTAAGATATCCGTACCAACAGCAGCCAGGGATTTAAAGGAGTTATTGGATAAAGGAATGCTTATTGCCCATGGCCCCCTGGGGCCGGGCAGGTGGTATGAGCTGAAGTGAGGGCAATTTTGTTATGAATCTATCCGAATTTTCAGTTAAAAGACCTATTACGATATTTATGATATTCCTCGGAATATTGCTGCTGGGATTCGTGTCTTTGTTGCGTCTCCCTGTAGAATTAAAGCCTAACATAGCATATGGAGATATAAGCATAATCGTGGCTGTAAGAGGAGGCATGCCTCCTCAGGAAGTAGAAGCGCTTGTTACAAAACCTATAGAGGAGGCAGTAAGCACTGTAAGTTATTTAAATAATATATATTCGACATCGAAGGCAGGAGAGTCCAGGATATGGCTTGAATATGAACCAGGCACAAATATGGATTTTGCCGCGCTCGAGGTAAGAGAGAAATTTTCAAAAATAAGGGATAAGCTTCCGCGGGAGATAGAAAAGCCTATTATCGCACAGTATAAAGAGTCTGATATGCCGATAGTTATTTTAGCAGTCACAGGGGAAGGTTATACACCTGAAGAGTTAAGGAAGGTCGTTGATATAGAGATAAAGGAAAGGATACTGCGCGTGGAAGGCGTTGCAAACGTCGATATCTATGGCGGCAGGGAACGTAAGATCTTAGTCGAGGTTGATAAAAATAAGCTGTATCAGTACCGGATACCCATGGAGCATGTTGTCAATCTACTCGGCGCAAATAATTTAAATCTGCTCGCAGGGGACATTGAGCGCAGAAAAAATAAATATCTTATAAGGATAATGGGAGAATTTGAATCCCTCGATGATATTAAAGATATAGGGATCACCCTCACCCCTCAGGGTTCTATTATTAAGCTTAGAGAAATCGCAAAGGTAAAGGATTCTTTTCTAGAACCCACAAATTATGCCCGGACAGATATAGAGCCTGTAGTCTCTATTTATATACAGAAGGAGTCAACGGCAAATACACTGCAAGTAGTCTCGAGCTTACAGGAAGAGATAAGGCGCTTAAAAAGGACATTAGACAAAGACATATTAATAAAGGCTACCCTGAATCAATCAGATGCGATAAAAGAGGCTATAAACGCTGTTAAGACCTCTCTTCTTTACGGAGCGATACTAGCAGTGCTAGTCCTATTATTATTTTTAAAAGACCTTAGGGTTACTTCGATAATAGGTGTCACGATCCCAATATCGGTCATGGCTACATTTATACTGATGTATTTTCATAAGATATCCTTGAATGTCATGACCCTCAGCGGTCTGGCGCTTGGTATAGGGATGTTGGTAGATAATTCTATTGTAGTTTTAGATAATATAGATAAAAAGAAGAGGGCGATGAGGGCTTCTGAAAGAGATTCAAAAACAAGATATGCGGAGACAGTTGTAAATGGGGCCAACGAGATGGGCCTGGCAATATTCGCCTCTACCATAACTACGGTAATAGTTTTTTTGCCTTTTATTTTTGTAAATAAAGCGACCCGCATGCTCTGGAGTGGGCTGGCATTGACTGTGACGTATTCTCTTTTAGGTTCTCTCTTTGTCGCATTGACACTTGTGCCCATGTTGTCAAGCCGGATAAAACTAGCGCCTTACAGCGTAAAGCCAAAAAAATCAATGTTTAAAAGGGATTTTTTTTCAAATATAAAAAGCTATTATAGGAAGATACTTGTTATTGGCCTGAAGTTAAGGTATGTATTTGTGCTTGGCTCTTTCGGGATTTTAGCGCTGGTATTACTATTAGGATCCAGGATAGAAAGAGAGTTTATGGCAGAGGCAGAGGAAGGGCGCTTTACTATATTTGTAGAATTAGAACCAGGCGCAAAGCTTGACATAACAGACGAGATGGCGAAGGAGATAGAGATATTAATTTCTGGTATCCAGGAGGTAAAGACCTTTACTTCACGGGTCGAGCCATGGTCAAGCAAGATATATGTGAAACTTTTGCCCCTTGCCGGTAGAAAACGCACGACTAAAGCTATTATCGAAGACATACGAACCCGGGCGCAGGCAGTTGAGCGGAAATACAAAGGAGGTTTTATCTATTTTTCAGAGATAGAAGAGAAGGGCTTAAAGGAGATCATACTGGACCTCTATGGTTATCAATATGAGATATTAAAGGAACTAGCAGTTTCAGTGGCTACCAGGCTCGGGGCTATAGAAGGTTTTGAGGATATCAGGATGTCCAGGATCAGCGGGAGACCTGAATGGGGCATTACGGTTGATAAAGAAAGGGCAGGGATGTATGGTTTGAGCGTAAAGGATATAGCTGAAACACTGCATTCTGAGATAAGGGGCTTGCGCGCTACATTATACCATACAGAGTCGAGAGAAATAGAGACCGTATCCCGTTTGAGAAAAGAAGATAGAAAGCGGCTGGATGACTTAAGAAAACTTGTCCTTTTTTCAAGCGATGGGAATCCAATACTCTTGGAACAGGTGGCTGATTTTACGCCTCAGATAGGCGCAAGCGAGATCATTAGAAAGAATAAAATGAGGGTTGTCCATATAACGGCCCTTCTTACAAAGGACTCACTTATAAATGCCGCAAAAAAGATCAAGGAAAATATTTCTAGTATGGAGTTTCCGAAGGATTATTATTATAGGATAGGCGGTAATTATGAAAGAAATATTGAGAACGAAAAAGAACTCTGGGCGCCTCCTACGGGAGTGTTGTGGATAACAATATTTTTAGTTTATCTAGTGCTTGCCTCCCTATTTGAATCGTATGCCCAGCCATTTATTATAATGATATCGGTCCCTCTGGCAGCCATAGGAGTAATAGTCGGATTAAAGATCGCAAATAAACCGATAAGCCGCGGAGTGATCATAGGGGGCATCATGCTTGCAGGGATCGTCGTTAATAATGCGATTGTTTTAGTGGATAGGATAAATTTTTTAAGGAGGAAGAAAACGGGTGGCGGAGGACGGAGGACGGATTTATTACGCTCGCTCGTAGAAGCGGGTGAGGACCGCTTGAGACCAATAGCCATGACAACTTCAACGACTATATTGGGCCTTATCCCAATGGCATTTGATAAGAGTGAGTCGGCAAATTTATGGTCCCCTCTTGCGATCACTGTGATAGGGGGGATAGCGTCTTCAACTATACTGACACTGTTTTTACTCCCCAGTATTTATTTGGTCTTTGAAGATCTGAAGGATATAGGAGGCCGTTTACTAAGGATCCCTAATATTCTGAGACACCCTATGATTATACAGATCTCTAAGAGATTAAACATCCCGCTTCGCCAAGGGAGAAATCTCTAATAATGTTTGTTTTAAAAAAAATATTATGGTATAATAAAAAAGAAAAAGATAATTTTCATTCTATAAAGCAAGAGGGGTGAAAAATGGATAAAACATTACGGTCAATACTGTGGATATTGATAGCATTAGTGCTAGTAAGCAGCTTTAGCACCGGCTGGTTTTTTGTAGCGAAAGAGAGACTTCATAATGAATATGTGAGTTTAGAGAGCCTTTTTAAAACCAGCACGGAGAAGTTAAACAGAGAACTTGCATCTTCGGATAAGAAAAATATAGAACTGAGGACAAAGCTGGAGGTAGCTGAAAAAGAAATGGATTCCTTGCAATCTCAAAACAAGCGCTTAGAAGCTCAGCACAGGGAACTTTTAGAGGAAAATGATGATTTGGATAAAGAGCTTGCCACGGTGAAGAGAGGTAAATTCTCTCTCGAGGAGAGAATAAAAGATATGTCCTCAGAGAAGTTTTTGGCAGGGCTTTTGAAAGAAAAGGTCTCGCTGGAGGTGGCATTAAAAAGCTTGAAGGAAACTCTGGTGCCCAAGGATTTAGAGATAGAGGGACTGAAGAAAGATGTCGCGGATCTAAATACGGCCATTTCTAGGGTTGAAGAGGAAAAAGATTTTTTGGAGCAAAAGGTCAAGGATTCCAGCAAGGTCGCAGATATATTAAGCAGAGATCTATTGAAGGAAAAGGATAAAAGCAAAGGACATAAGCGAGAAGTCGCAAATATAAACAGAGAGAGTCGTTTTTTAAAAACCAGGATATCATCGCTCGAGCAAATCTCCGATAAGTTCAACAAGGCGCTTTTAGAGAACGAAGATATGAAATTTACGCTATCCAGTCTAAAAAGAGACCTTGAGTATAAAAGAAATGAGGTCAATGAGGTCCTCAAAGAGAGAGAAAATGAGCGGTTAAGGGTGTCTAGCCTGGAAAAAGAGCTGGAAAATAAAAGAACGGAATTCGATAGATTGAGAACTTCCATGGATCGTAAAACACAAGAACTGGAAGGATTCAGGGCTGAGGCATATCACGCTCCAGAGGAGGTAGAGTTACCCCCTATTATTTTAGAGAAAAGGGATCATGGAGCGAGTCGAGTTACTGCTTCTCCCCTTGAACAAATAACCGAGAGTCGAGCCCCAAAAGGCAGGGTCCTCACCGTAAATAGAGAATATAGTTTTGTGGTCATAGATGTGGGGATGCAGGATGGAATTAATGGAGGGGCCAACTTTAATGTCTATAGAGGCGGGACGCTTATTGGTTCCATAGAGGTGATTCAAACTCGAGAAAGGATCTCCGCTTGTGATATAAAAGATGTAAATGAAGGATTTAAAATAGAGATAGACGATGTAATTGCAAGACGATGAACAATGGAGCTTTTGAAAAGAAATCTACCATTCTTAAATCTCAAAAGAAGGGTCAGCAACAAATCCCTTGTAGTATTCACCAGGCAACTCTCCACGCTTATTGCCGCAGGCCTGCCGCTTGTAAAGGCGCTTAAAACTTTATACGACCAGTTAGAACAGGGCGCGCTAAAGGATATTATAAAAAACGTAGCCAATGAAGTAGAAAGCGGCACAAAATTTTCAGAAGCCCTCTCGCGTTTCCCAAAGGTATTTCCAGAATTCTATGTCAATATGATGAAGGCAGGGGAGCTTGGAGGTATGCTGGAAGGCATCCTCAAGCGGCTTTCTGAATTTTTGGACAAGAGCCAAAAACTCAGGGACAAGATAAAATCAGCGCTTATGTATCCTGCCTTTGTGCTTATTGTAGCAGTACTTATACTTATCATGCTCATGGTATTTGTCATACCTACGTTTACAAACATGTTTTCAGAATTAGGAGGGGCGCTGCCTCTGCCCACAAAGATACTAATTGCTACAAGCGAGATCATTAGGAAAATGTGGTATCTTATTCCTCTTATTCCTGTTGCAATAGTTGCAGCATATAAGTGGCTGGTAAGAAACCCTGACAGAAGATGTGTGGTCGACAGGCTTAAATTACATATTCCCGTAATAGGCAACCTCACGCAGCAGGTCTCGGTTTCTAGATTTTCCAGGACGCTGGGTACATTGCTTTCGAGCGGCGTGCCAATATTAAGCGCGCTTCAGACTGTAAAGGATACGGTGGGCAATGAGTTTATTGCGCGTGCGGTTCTACAAGTGCGCGACAGTATCAAAGAGGGGGAAAGCGTATCTGGGCCGATGGAGGCCAGTAAGGCCTTTCCGCCGCTTGTTGTAAAGATGATAAATATAGGCGAAGAGACAGGAGAGCTTAATAAGATGCTTATCCAGATAGCTGATAATTTCGAAGAGGAAGTGGATGTCGCAATAAGCGGGCTCACGTCTCTTTTGGAGCCGATGCTTATAGTATTTATGGGGCTTGTCGTAGGCTTTATTGTTATTTCGATGTTCATGCCATTATTTTCACTTGCCAAACTTATAGGGTGAAGAAAGTGCACCAGCCGACCAGAACATCAGAGCTCAAGAGGGGATTTTCACTTTTAGAATTGATTATAGCGATAGGTGTATTGGCAATCGGGCTTGTAGGGGTATTGCAGATATTTCCTGTTGGTCTCAGGGCATCGTACCGTTCAGGTATGATGACAAAGGCAGCGCTTTTAGCTAAGAATAAAATAGAGGAAGTAAAGATGGCCGGCTTTCTAGTAATAATCGAGGAGCTTCCTAAGATACCGCTTTCAGGAACAGAAGGGGATTTTGACTGGGAGATATTTATAGACGAAGTTGACCTGGATGGATTGGGATCCAGTGACGATATCAGAAAACTTACGGTAACGGTAAGCTGGGCAGAACGCAATAAAATCAGATCGAAGGATTTTATGACCTATGTTACGCGGTAGAACATTTTTTTTACAATCCCCTGCTTTTACCCTCATAGAGATCCTTATAGCGCTGGCTATACTTACCATGATCGTTATGTCTACCTTTGCAATCTTTAAGAGCTCATCAAGTGCATGGCAGAAAGGTGAAACGAGGTCCGAACGTTACCACAATGCAAGGATTGCAATGGGTAAGATGGGTATGGAGATTTCTCAGGCAGTAATAAACGAGAGTGAGGTATGTAAATTTATCGGGGAAAGGAATGAAGTAAAGTTTGTTTCTTTTGTGTCGACAGCTAGCAGCGTATTTGAGCTGGTGGAGATAGAATATTGGCTGGACAAAGACGAGAGGCTTCTCATGCGCAACGAAGATATCGACCCTGATTATGACTTTTTAACGCAGGACTATAGTGATATTTTGGCTGAGAATATCTCCAAGCTAGAATTTTCATATTATGACGGTCTAATCTGGAGCTATACATGGGATTCGGATTTAGCCGGAGAGAGCGCTGAACCCCAGGAGAGTCAGGGGGGGATTTTACCAAAGGCAGTCAAGATAAAGCTGGAAGTGGAAGATAAAAAAGGTAAAGAAAGCGAAGCATTTGAAATCATAACCCACCTCAAGACCGCTTGAAATGAAAATAGGCATAATCGGTTCTCCTCAAAGTGGCAAGACCACTATATTTAAGATTTTATTGCATAAAGACGTATCAGGAAATATAGGTATTTTCAAGATCATAGATAGTCGCGTAGAAGAGATCTCTCGAATATTTTCTTCCAAGAAAACGACCTATCCTGAATTTACCTTTGTGGACCTAGGGCCTACGTCGGGTTTTAACAAAAAGTATTTATCCCAACTGCAGGATATAGATCTATTTATATGTGTAGTAGGCGCATTCTTCAGCGAAGACCCTAAAAAAGATTTTGAAAATTCTCTTACAGATGTGATCCTCTCAGACCTGGAAGTCATACAAGATAGGATCGCGATATTAAAAAAGGGAGGTAAAAAAGGCGACATATCTCGAGAGATTAAGATATTGGAGAAGTCCCAGGCATTTGTTTCCGAAGGCAAGCTTCTAGGGAATGCCGGGTTGGATGCGAATGAAGAGATGCTACTTTCCGGATTTATACTTTTGAGTTTGAAGCCATTGATCTTGGCGATAAACATGCCTGAAGAGGGGGCGGAGGCTTTAGGGAGTAAGATAAAACTTCTTGAGGATTACTGTAGTTCAAAGGATATACGCTATATCCG
The DNA here is from genome assembly GCA_042570105.1 of Candidatus Omnitrophota bacterium. GTDB lineage: Bacteria > Omnitrophota > Gorgyraeia > Gorgyraeales > Gorgyraeaceae > JBHPHW01. The sequence goes on from JBHPHW010000001.1 coordinate 71,847, forward strand.
GTTTTTTGGAAAAACAGAATCCGAACTTCTGGAATTGGGATCAGAGGAAAGGAAAAAATTTTTGATAGAGTTAGGGCCCGGTTATAACTTCAGAGAAGATGTCTCGAGATTAATATCCAAAGAGCTGGACCTTCTCACATTTTTTACGACAGGGGAAAAGGAAACGCGAGGATGGTATTTAAAATCAGGCTTGCCTGTGATAGAGGCAGCTGGTAAAATCCATTCTGATATGAAGAGGGGTTTTATAAGGGCAGAGATTGTAAATTATGAAGATTTTATTAAACATGGTTCGATGCATAAGGCACGAGAGGCAGGTGTATTAAAAGTAGAAGGGAAGGATTATATAGTCAGGGACGGGGATATGGTCAATGTGAGATTTAACGTGTAATTAGGAGGTATGTTATATGAAGTTACAGGGGGTAGAGGGTAGAAGTCAGCGGGGTAATATGCGTAAGATTAAGAGGGCGCTTGTAAGTGTATCTGATAAAAGCGGATTAGAAGAGTTTACTAAAGGCCTTAATGAGCTGGGGGTAGAGATACTATCCACGGGCGGTACTGCAAAACTTATAAGTAGCCTCGGAATACCTGTTAGGCGCGTAGCAGACTATACTGGTTTTCCAGAGATGCTGGATGGTAGAGTAAAGACGCTGCATCCAAAGATCCACGGAGGCCTGCTGGCCCTTCGTGAAGATGAAGACCATATGAAGCAGGTCAAGGAACACGATATAGAATTGATCGATATGGTCGTTATCAATCTATATCCATTTGAAAAAACAGTGGCGAAGAAAGGGGTCAGACTCGAAGAGGCCATTGAAAATATAGATATAGGTGGTCCAAGCATGCTGCGTTCGGCAGCAAAGAATTATAAAGATGTTGTAGTTGTGTGTAATCCCAGTCGGTATAAAGAGGTATTGGAGGAATTGAAGAAAAATAAAGGAGTTCTATCAGACAAGTTGCATTTTAGGTTAGCTCTAGAGGTGTTTAGTAAGACTTCAAGCTATGACAATGCTATATATGAATATCTCAAAGGATGTTTAGATGCTGAAGGCCAGATACCGAAGAGCGAAGAGTCTGGATTTCCAGAAGCAGTAGATCTAAAATTTAGCAAGGTGCAAGGCTTGAGATATGGGGAAAATCCGCACCAAAAGGCAGGTTTTTATAAGGATAAGAGTATAAATGTAGTCGGGATAGCAAATGCCAGGCAATTGCATGGAAAAGAACTTTCCTTTAATAACATCATAGACCTTGATGCAGCCCTTGAAATAGTAAAACAGTTTAAAGGGCCGGCAGCGAGTGTGATCAAGCACACGAATCCATGTGGAGCAGCTCAGGATGAAGATCTAGGAAAGGCCTATATTAATGCGTTGGATTGTGATAGGACTTCAGCTTTTGGAAGCATTGTCGGGCTCAATAGAAAGGTAGACGCAGGGACTGCAGAGGCAATAGCCTCGGCAGGTTTTACTGAATGCGTCATTGCTCCCGGATATAACGAAGATGCCCTGAAGATTTTTAAAGGGAAAAAGAATCTGAGATTGATAGAAGTAGGAGATTTAAAAGGCGTGGAAAAAGACTATGATCTAAAAAAGGTTGTGGGAGGTATCCTGGTTCAGGATAGAGATATCCTGGATATAGGAGAAAAAGATCTGAGGGTAGCCACTAAGAAGAAGCCAACGGAAAAGGAGATGAAGTCTCTCCTTTTTGGCTGGAAGATAGTAAAGCATGTCCGCTCTAATGCAATAGTATTGTGTCAAGGTACCAAGACAGTTGGCATTGGCGCGGGTCAGATGTCGAGAGTGGATTCGATGATAATAGCCATAAGAAAATCAGGAGGCCGCTCTAAAGGAGCTACATGCGCAAGCGATGCATTTTTCCCCAAAGAGGATGCTATAGAAGAGGCAAAGAAAGCAGGCATAACCAGTATAATACAACCTGGCGGTTCTATACGTGATGAAGATGTTATAAAGGCGTGTGACGAAGCTGGTATAAGTATGGTTTTTACCGGCGCCAGGCATTTTAAGCATTGAGATAATGGATTACAATACTACACTTAACTACATAGATTCCTTCGTAAATTTTGAAGATATACCAAGGTATGATTATGCCTCCAGTTTTAGACTGGAGAGGATGCATAGCTTTTTGCAGGAATTAGGGGATCCTCACAAAGTTCTTCGCGTAATACACATAGCGGGCTCTAAAGGCAAAGGCTCTACTTGCAGCATAATCGCTTCTATTTTAAGACAAGCTGGATATCGTGTGGGATTATATACTTCGCCGCATCTTTTAGATGTGAGGGAGAGGATCAGGGTTTTGGTTAGAGGTCCCAGGTGGGAGACCGAGCGCTCAGGGGAATTTGAAGGCGTTATAAAAAAGGATGAGTTTATTAAATTGATCGAGAAGATAAAGCCAGTTGCTGAAAGATTTAGAGACCATAAAGAGTTAGGCAGATTATCGTTTTTTGAAATCCTTACGGCCAGCGCTTTTTTGTATTTTAAAGAAAAAAAAGTCGATGTCAGTGTTATGGAAACAGGCCTTGGGGGAAGACTTGATGCTACAAATGTCACAGAACCTATTGTATGCGGAATAACGAATATCAGCCTGGAGCATACTGATAAATTGGGCGATTCCTTGGAGTCTATAGCTAAAGAGAAGGCAGGGATTATAAAGGCTCACGGTATTATGGTTTCTAGCGCACAAGAAAAAGTAGTAAGGGATGTTATAAGGGATGTATGTAAAGAAAAAAAGGTGCGATTATATGAAATTGGGAAGGATGTGAGGTATAAGATCATTGAGTCGGATATAGATAAAGAGATTTTTGATATCAAAGGGCCTGACTTTTCATGTAACGATTTAGAGATAAATTTGATCGGTGAACATCAGGCAGAAAATGCAACTCTTGGTGTAGCTATAACAAAACTTATAGATAAGGGTATACTCAGGATAGATGAAGAAGATATAAGAGCGGGTATAAAAAATGTTTTTTGGCCTGGCAGACTGCAGGTTATCCGTTACAATCCCTATATAATCCTAGATGGGGCCCATAATGTATCAAGCATAAGAGTAGTTTTAGCGTCAATAAAAAGGATATTTAATTACAAGAGACTTATATGTATATTTGGCGCTTCAAGCGATAAAGATACTGAAGGCGTAAGTAAAGAATTGGAAGCGGCTTCTAGTATAGTGATTTTGACAAAGTCCAAGAATGTACGCGCAAAAGAAGTCTCTGATTTAAAAAAGAATTTTTCTATCGCTAGTCTCATAATAAGTAATAATGTAGAAAAGGCATTAAAACATGGGCTTGAGATATTGGATACCGAAGACCTGCTGTTAGTTACAGGATCCCTATTTGTCGTTGGTGAGGCAATGAAGGCATTAGAATACACATGGGTAGCATAAAGTTAGATGATACAATTGCGGCTGTTTCAACACCTGTGGGTGAAGGTGGGATAGGTATTGTTCGTCTGAGCGGCAAGGAATCACTCAAGATCGCAGATAAGATATTTGTATCAAAAAATGGTAAGAAGCCATCTGGTTTTAAGACCTATACAGTCCATTACGGACATATTATAGACAGAAGACAAAATGTAGTGGACGAAGTGATTTTAACCGTAATGCGCGCGCCAAAGAGTTACACAAAAGAAGATGTGGTCGAGATAAATTGCCATAACGGCATAGTGCCGCTCAGAAAGATTTTAGATCTTGTTTTGATGAATGGGGCCAGGCTTGCCGAACCAGGTGAATTTACAAAAAGGGCATTTTTGAATGGCAGGATCGATATACTACAGGCAGAATCAGTGTTGGACATAATCAAGGCAAAGACAGATTTGAGTTTAAAGGAGGCAGTAAATAATCTAGAAGGTTTGTTTTCAAAGAAGATCGGGTATATAAAAGATGAGTTAGTAGATATATTGGCGCACCTCGAGGCATCTATAGATTTTTCAGAGGAAGAGGACGTGGATACAGTAAGGAGAAAGGATATTCTTAATAGACTCAAGGGGATCAAAAAAGAAATAGAGAAATTGATAAAGACTGCTCGCGAAGGAAAGATTTTGCGCCAGGGTATAAAGACAGTAATATGCGGAGGACCTAATGTGGGCAAGTCCAGTTTAATGAATGCCTTACTGAAGCAGTCTAGGTCTATTGTCACGCATATACCAGGCACCACCAGGGATACGGTGGAAGAGATTATCAATATCAAAGGTATACCTATAGTCCTCATAGATACAGCTGGTATAAAGATGACCAGCCATCCTGTGGAAAAAGAAGGCGTGAGGAGAAGCCATTTCTCTATAGAGAAATCAGATTTAATCCTGCTTGTCCTGGATCATGGAAGAAAATTGAAAAAGAATGATATGGATACAATGCATAATATTAAAAACAGAAGTAATGTGATTGTAGTCATCAATAAAAAGGATTTAAAGAGGCGTATAAATATTAACGTCGTCAGAAAATTTTTCCCACAGGCCTCTATAGTATATACTTCCGCAATCGATCTATTAGGCATTGATAGATTGGAGAACACGATTCAAGACATTGTATTCAAAGGTAAGGCCCCAACAGCAGATTTTGCAAGTGTTTCTAATGATAGACAGTTAGATATCTTACGCTGCTCATATGAGGATGTAAAAGAAGCGGAATCTTTTATGAGAGGGAAGCTTTCTATGGATTGCGTCAGCATATTTGTACGTTCATCTATTGAGAACATGAGCGAGATAATAGGTCACAGCATAACCGAAGAGGCGCTGGATAGAATATTTTCAGAGTTTTGTATTGGAAAATAAGTTGGTGCTACGCACCAGTCGGTGGTACCATTGAAGGGGGGATGTATGGATAAAAAAAAGATACAAAAAGCTATAAAATTGATTTTAGAGGCGATTGGAGAAAATCCTAACAGGGCAGATTTAAAAAAGACTCCCAAGAGGGTCAGTGATATGTATGAGGAGATATTCAGCGGTATTTCAAAGGACCCCTCCAAGGAAATAGAGGTGCTTCTGGCTGAGAAGCACAATGAGATAGTACTTTTAAAAGGCATACCCTTGTATTCAGTATGCGAACATCATCTCTTGCCATTTGTAGGTAAGGCCCACATAGCGTATGTTCCTAAGAATAATAGAGTTACTGGATTAAGCAAATTGGCTAGGATAGTAGAGATCCTTTCTAAAAGACTGCAGGTTCAAGAAAGATTGACTACTGAAATAGCTGAGGTAGTGATGAAAAGAGTTAAGCCTATGGGTGTTATGGTGATCATTGAGGCAGAACACCTTTGTATGAGTATGAGAGGGGTCAAGAAACCTGGCGTTTTAACAGTCACAAGCGCTGTCAGGGGACTTTTTAAGGAGAACTCAAAAACAAGGGCAGAAACAATGGCTTTAATAAAGGATTAAAAGAAGAAATTATGGAGGTTTTTATGAAAGGAAAATTTTATAGTATCTTGATTTTTTGTTTCATTTTTTCTTTTTTTATAGGATGTTCGTCCGCTAGCGATGAAGGTGATACTCGTATAGTCGCGGAGGTGAACAGATACGAGATGATGGTAAAGGATTTAGAATATGAATTAAAAAATGTACCTTTTGATGAAGTGGAGTTTTTAAAGACAGAAGATGGCAGGAAAGCATATATAGACAGATTGTTAGAAAAAGAGATCTTGCTTCAGGAGGCGCAGCGGCAGGGCCTTGATAGAGAAAAGGATTTTATGAAGAGTATTGAAAATTATTGGGAACAGGCGCTTTTAAAGATTTTAGTTCAGAAAAAAAGCAAAGAGATCTCAAGCTCAACCCATGTATATAGTAATGAGATAGAAAAATATTATAAAAATTCTGGAGAAAAATTGCCGCTTTCAAAGGTGACTTCAGATATAAGGAGGCGCGTAAGACAGGAAAAAGAAAGGGAGGCAATGGAGAAATGGGTAAAGGACTTGAGAGAACGTTCCCACATAAAGATAAACGAAGGGCTTATCGAGGAGATTTTTTCCAGAGACTAAAAAAGAGGGGGAGATCATGAAAATAAAACGGAAAAATTATTTTATAAACAAGGCTTTTCAGGTAGAGTTTATGCTAAAATTTTGCGGTTTGGTTGCTTTTGGGTGCATAATTTTCGGAATAATACTTTATGTGTTTTCAAGGGGCGCGCTTACTACATCTTTTGAGAATTCAAGATTGGTGGTAAAAAGCACAGCTAGTTATCTTATTCCCGGTTTATTATTCGGCGGCCTTATAGCCGGCTTAGTGACAGCAATAGCCTCATCCATCGTGGTGCTTTTTATGACACATAGAGTGGCAGGGCCTATGTACAGATTCGAGAGATTTGCCCAGAAGATCGGTTCCGGCGAGCTTGGTTCAGATTTAAAGATTAGAAGAAGAGACCAATTTCAAAATATGGTAACCTCTTTTAACAGAATGACACACGATCTACGGCTAGGATTTTTAAAGATAATCGGGGTTTCGGAAAAACTAGGCAACTTAATAGATGAGCTATCCGACGGCGCAAATAATGAACTGCTCTTAAAAGAAGACATAAAAAGGATAGTTTCTGAATTAAAAAAAGATAAACAGAATCTCAAAAAGGCCCTTTCGCATTTCAAGATTAATAGTTAAATAATGATAGCTAAAATAGTTTTTGGTCTATTGATAATGATATGTTTAGTATATAGTGGTCCTCACGATGTATATTCGCAAGAGGAAGAGGGGGGCATATTCTCAACCAGATTTTGCACTGTCTTTTATGAAGAAGGAGTCGAATTGGCTTTAGTCAATAGGCTCATCAATTTAAACTTTTCTGATTTTTACAATCCGAGAGGATTTAGAGAAGATGTAGATTTAAGGGTAGAGGAGATCTTATCAGAAAAATTTGATGCGATCTTCAGTAGGGCTGAGGATATCCTGGACATGTTCCCTCCTAAAATACATGTAAGGATCAATATCTATAGAGCGAGGGAAGGATTGGATGCGGCATACGAGGAGATCTTTGATGCGCCAAATGAAGCGGTTTCTTTTTATATCTATAAGACAAATACCATTTATATGACCCAGGACGCTATAAGCGAAGACATACTTGCGCATGAAATAGCGCATTGCATAATAGATCACTATTTTGTTATCCTGCCTCCGAGGAAGATCCAGGAAATGTTGGCAGCATATGTAGATGTGCATTTAGAGGATTAAAACAAATTTACCCTTCTTGAAGTATGTTATATAGTATGATAAAATCCTTCTTATGCGTATAAGTAGAAAGATCGGGCTTAGTTTTTTTATAACCTTCCTTTTAGTCATACTTCTCGGTATATTTTCCATCTATAGTCTGAGGCATATATATAGAGGCCTGAGTCAGGTGTTTGCGAAAGACTTGCCAGCTTCCCGTTCTGTCCACCAGATCGCTATTTCTATGGAGAAACTCCTTTCTGAATTAAATAATTTTCTAGTAACGGATAATGAAAATTTTAAGGTAAGCTTTGAGCGCTCGTATAAAAAAATGCAGGATGATATTTCAGACCTTAAAAGATTTATTGTCAAAGAAGAGGAAAAGGTCCTTTTTGGACAAGTAGAAGATTTAACCGGGGATATAAATAAAGTCAGCGGGAGTATATTTGAAAAGAAGATCAAGATAAAGGCTTTATTTAAAGACATAAGGGCAGTAGAAAAAGAATACAGGCTGAGATTAGATAAGCTCTTTGACTCTGAAGAATCTAAGATGTTAGATGAAAAAGATCTCTTGTTGATACAGGCGCAATACATCCCCTCTTCAGCGCTTATAATGGAGGCAGAACTAAGATTTTCAAATTTGCTTGATGAGATTGTCGAACATGTAATCAAAGACGAGGATGTATCGGCATCTTTTATGAATGAGATCTCAGCGCTTGATAGGTCTATCAGCGATTATAAAAATTACCATGGCTATTTTCTTTCTGATAAAGAACGTTCTTTAGCGAGCGAGCTCATAGATTTATCTAGTAAAGTAAAATCTATCATTAACTCCATAGTCGATGTAAAAAGGGAGATAAAGACTCATTTAGCCGCGCTTTTAGGTAAAGAAAAAGAATTTATGGAAAGCATAGATAGATTGATTTCCCTCAAAAAAAGCGGGATCTCTTCTAAATTGGGAGTGGGGGCAGCCCTTACAGAAGATATACCAGCAATACACAATATCTCTAAAATGGAAAAGGATATGGTAGAATCCTGGAGACTCAGCGGCAAGTACATATTAACGGGGGATGAGTCTTACAAAAATCTATATTATCAGCTAAGGCAGAATATTGATAAAGAACTTAAGGATTATGGAAGGCACGCACGACTCAGGGGTACAGAGAAATTCTTAGAAGATATCGTAGGATCTGATGATACTATTTTAGAAGCGATAAATTCCAATCTCAAGATGTTCGACAAAAAAGAGACAGATCTAACTGATTTGGTTTCAGTGAGAACGGGGCTCGAGAAGAAGATCGACGGATTACTGCAACACAAAGACTCTCTTATAAAGAAAGCGCAGGATCCAGATAAGGTTTTGAATGATACTGTGCCTGCGAGATGGATACTGATGGAGCTAAGAAATGAACTTTCTGAGGCATATAGGCTTACTATAAATTATTTGAATGAACAGGAGCCGCAGTACAAGGATATCTACTCAGAGGTATATTTTAATATGAAAAAATATGTAAATAGATACAGAAATCTTTCTTCCTCGGATAGAGATTCAGTATTTATAAAAGAAGTAGAGTTCGACCTAGATAGATTTAACAAAGCTATTTTGACTGTCATAGATAGTCATGATAGTATCATGAAAGAAAGGGGATGGACACTTGTAAAGCTGGAGGAGGATTTAAAGGAAGGATTGGACAGGGCAGTGGAAGTCGAGCTTTCTCAGATAGAGAAGAACAAGATAGATCTGAAAAATAGAATAGCAGTGATTAACGCCTTGATATTTCTTATAATAGGAGTAGTCGCCTTAATCGCGGTGTTTATTATCTTTTATACTACAAATTCTATAACGAATCCTATTCAGAAACTTTACAATGGGGCTGAAATAATAGGAGGGGGTAATTTAGATTATAGGTTAGATATAAAAACAGGCGATGAAATACAAGATCTTGCAGAAGGATTTAACAGGATGGCAGGAGAGCTTAAGGAACTTTATACGAACCTTGAGAATAAGGTTAGAGAAAGGACTGCCCAGCTTGGTGAGGCAAACAAGGCGCTGGCTTCAAAGAATAAAGAGCTGGATGATTTTACATATATTGTGTCTCACGACTTAAAAGAACCGCTGCGGGGCACCAAGGCATTTACAAAAATGTTGATGGAGGATTATTCGAACAAACTGGATAAAGAAGGCAAGGAGCACCTTAAGACCATATCGGATTCTAGCATAAGAATGGCACGTCTTATCGAAGATCTTTTGAACCTGTCGCGCATAGGAAGGATTAAAAATATTAAACGAGATATAGATCTAAATGAACTTCTTTCAGATGTGAAGAAGAATCTGGTATATTCATTGGAGGAAAGGAATGTGGATCTAAAAGTTATGGAAAACCTTCCAACGCTCACGTGTGATAATATAAGGATATCGGAGGTATTTTCAAATCTCATTTCAAATGCCATTAAATATTCAAAAAAGGATATAAGGCCTGTTATTGAGATCGGATATAGAGATAAAGGGGATTTCTATGAGTTTTACGTAAAGGATAACGGTATCGGTATAGACGAGGAATATTATGATAAGGTCTTCCAGATATTTCAGCGGCTCCATGCTAAAGGAGAGTACGAAGGTACTGGGGCAGGCCTTACAATTGTCAAAAAGATTATAGAAAATCACAGCGGCAAGATCTGGGTTACATCAGAAGTTGGTGCCGGCAGCACGTTTTATTTTACGTTACCAAAGAGCAGTGTCTGAGGCTAAGCCCTCGAAACACTAGGGCCTAGAGCTAGCGGGAGAGATGATGGCTAAAGAAAAACTTAAAGTTTTACTCGTAGAGGATAATCCAACAGATGCCCTCATCGTGAAAAAGAAGCTACAGAGAGACAAGGCCTTTGACTATGAGGTTTTGCATCTTACATCAGGGGAAGAGGCTATTTCTACTTTGGAAAAAGAGTTATATCACATAGTTCTTCTGGATTATAATCTCCCAAAAAAAAGTGGGCTTTGGGCCCTGCAGGAAATTAAGGCAAAAGATCTAAAGATACCAGTTGTTATGATAACAGGACAAGGCGATGAAACAATCGCTGTAGAGCTTATCAAAGAAGGCGCATTTGATTATTTACCAAAAAGAGAGAATTACGAAGATTCAGTACCTTTGATGATCAGGAAGACAATAGCGGAATTTAGGGCGAGGTTTGAACGTGAACGACTACAAAAGGAGATTGCTTTAAAGAAAGATGAACTTGAAAACACAAATCAAAGGCTTAGAGAATTAGATAGGATGAAGTCAGATTTCGTGGCAAACGTAGTCCATGAACTGAGGACGCCTTTCACCATAATAAGAGGGAATCTAGACAATATCGGGAAGGGTTTTGCAGGAGAGATCCAGCCAAAGCAGAAAGAGATATTGACCGATGTCTTTAAGGTATTGGACAGGCTTACTAGACTAGTGAATGACTTATTGGATCTTTCCAAGATAGAATCAGGTAAAATGGAACTCAGTAAGGAAGAGCTGGATATAGTGGGATTGGCGAAGGAGGTCGTGAATGATTTCCAGAAGCTGGCCAGCGATAAGAACATAGGTATAAAAAAAGAATTTCCCGAATCTAAGATTATCATACCTGCAGACAGGGATAAAATGACGCAGGTTTTTGTAAATTTAATAGGAAATGCTTTAAAATTTACTGATAAGGGAGATGTTACTATAAGGATAATCAAGCTTCAAGATGAAGTGCAGGTAGAGATACAGGATACTGGGCCAGGGATGGACAAAGATATGATAGGTAATATTTTTGATAAATTTGTCAGGGTTATGGCAGAGAAAAAAGAAGGCACAGGATTAGGCCTTCCGATAGCAAAGGATATAATATCTCTCCACGGAGGCCGCATAAGAGTAAAAAGCTCTCCCGGAAAAGGCTCTACGTTTATATTCAACCTTCCAAACATTTAAAGTAGGGGAGGTTTAACCCCCCCCCCTACAATCACTCCTACATCCATAGATTTCGGTCCAAGCTTCTATATTGTATTGCTTCAGATACATGGTCGGGTTTAATCCTCTCCTTTCCTTCTAAGTCTGCAATAGTTCTTGAAAGTTTCAATATTTTATCGTAACACCTGGCGCTGAAGCCAAGTTCGGTAATGGCTGTTTTTAGAAGATCCCGCGAAGTTTCATCTAGCTTACAGTATCTCCTGATGAGTTTATAGTTCATCGCCGAATTTGAGAATATCCCGATATCTTTTGTGAACCTAGCAAGTTGAATTTGCCTAGCGCCCTCAACCCTTTCTTTTATCTTTTCCGATTTTTCGCTGAGACCTTCATTCGAAAGTTCTTTATATCTAAGGGGCGCGACTTCTATGTGGATATCTATTCTATCAAGTAATGGACCAGAGATCTTTGATAGATACTTTTGTATTCTTTGGGGGGTGCAGTGACATTCCTTTTTGGGATCAGTGAGGTATCCGCACGGGCATGGATTCATGCTGCATACCAACATAAACTTAGATGGAAATTTGACGCAGCCATTTACTCTTGAAACAATTACATAGCCGTCTTCCAATGGCTGCCTTAATGATTCTAAAGCATTTCTATGGAATTCAGGAAGTTCATCCATAAATAAAACTCCATTATGGGCAAGGCTTACCTCTCCTGGTTTTAGCATAGTTCCTCCGCCAATAAGAGATGCGTCTGAAGAAGTATGATGAGGCTCCCTAAAGGGCCTTGAGGGCAGTATCGAATTTTTTGCTGAAGTCAATCCGGATACACTGTAGATCTTTGTAGTCTCAATGGATTCTTCAATATTCATTTCAGGCATAATAGTCGGAAGTCTTTTTGCGAGCATTGTTTTTCCGCTTCCTGGCGGGCCCATCATTATTATGTTATGACCTCCTGCTGCTGCGATTTCCATGGCCCTTTTGGCGTAAAATTGTCCTTTTACATCTGAAAAATCCAGCTCATAAGTTTTATTTTCTCCGATAGGTATCTGTGGAGCAGCGGAGAGAGGGGAAATGGCAAGTTTTCCATTTAGAAAATTAGAGATTTCATTCAAGGTATTCATGGGATATATTTCTATATTTTTTACCACGCTTGTCTCATATGCATTTTCCTCTGGCAGAATGAGTTTTTTATGCGTATTTTTAAGAGACATAGCGATCGATAGGGCTCCTTTTATGGGCCTTATTCTCCCATTTAAGGCCAGCTCGCCCAGGAATACAAAATCCTTTATATTTTCGAAATCTATCTGGCCAGATGCAGCGAGGATCCCCATTGCTATGGGAAGATCAAAGCAGGGGCCTTCCTTTTTTATATTACATGGGGCAAGATTTACTGTAATTTTTTGTGAAGGATAATCGAACTGACTGTTTTTTATGGCTGATTTTACCCTGTCTCTTGATTCTCGGATAGCAGTATCGGGTAGCCCTACTATTATGACAGCAGGGAGCCCATTTGCTATATCCACTTCTATTTCGATTTGTCTTGCTTCAATGCCGATGGTGGTTGCTGAGAGTACTTTTGATAACATGCGACACCCCTCCTAATTTTACATGGCGCCACGTTCCATACGCAGCACCATGTTTATATTAAGACACAAGAGGAGACCATTTTCTTTCAAATTATTTAAGGAATATTTCTTCCTTATGGCCCATTTTACAGTCGCCACGTATATTTTACTGGCCAATCTTGACAATCTATATATCGTAATGTATACTTCTTTATACTATAAATTAACATAATACATTATAGTATATTATAAAAAAAGAGGGTTTTTTGATGAAGAAGACTTATATCCTACTATTATTATCCGGGGCTATCCTTATGGCAAAAACTCCAGGCTTTGCAGCTACTGTAGGCAATCCCCTTGATCTGGACATTCCCTCAAGGTCTTTTATATTGCGCCAAGACGTTATAGACGAGACTCTGGATGAATACGAAAAGACAGTAAAGATAAAGGCTGCATTAGACACAGAGATTATCTTTGATAGAGACCTAAACACCAGAACACAACTTGCAACAGGACAAATGAGTGGCGCTGAACTGGAGGGCATGTGGTACATGCTAAAGCTGGGGACTACTTTTTTTAATAGAATCGAACCATATATTAAAGTAGGGACTTCTAATTTAGAGGTAAAATGGAAACAAGGGACAGAGGAGATAGTGGTAGAAGCTGATTATGGTTTTGCATGGGGCGGTGGCATAAAAGGGATTATATGGGAATTTGATGATTGGGGTATCCGTTTAACAGGAGATGCTCAGTATAGGACTTCAGAGCCGGATGTGAAAGATGTATCGCGAGGCGGTGGAGACATAACTGTAAGCGATATCGGTGCGGATTTCAGAATAGAGGAATGGCAGGCTGCGCTCGTTTTGAGTAAGAAATTTGAACTTCCATTAAAATGGCAGAGTATTTATCTAGTGCCATATACCGGTATGACTGTTTCTGATTCGACTGTGGATGTTGAATTTACAGATCCTAATGCACCAGGCACGGTTTATTCACTTTTCGACGCAAATAATGATGAGCTATATGGTTTTTTAATGGGGTGTGACATAATGTCTAGCTTAAAAAGCTCTTTTGTCTATAGTGTAGAGGCAAGACTTGCAAATGAAGTTGCATTAACTCTTGGCGGAGCTATGAAATTTTAAAAAAAGAGGTGGACAATGAAAAAATTAATAATGATATTATTTATTTTAGGTTTTGCCGCACCAGCGCTAGCCTTAACCGTAGGAAGTCCTGAGATAGGTATGCCCGAAGAATCCTTGTTTTTAAAAGGTAAAGTGGTGAATGAGACCCTGGACCGGTATGACTATATCGTAAATATAAAGACAGGGGTGGATATAGAAATCGTAACTGAAAGAGAACTTACCTCAGCCCCTGCTGATACCCCAAGCGCAGAATTAAAAGGCCGAAGTTATATGCTTAAAGTCTCTAATAGTTTTTCAGATTTATTCGAGCCCTATGTAAAGCTTGGCACATCTGATTTTGAGGTGAAATGGGACCAGAGAGGCAATAATATTGAGGTAGAGGCAAATCCTGGTTTTACGTGGGGAGTAGGCGCTAAAGCAAAATTGTTGGAATCCAAGGCGTACGGTATTAAATTAGCCCTGGACGCTCAATATAGGAATACTGATTTGAGTTTCGACAAGGCAAAGATAGGAGGAGCAACATTAACTGCATCTGCCAGTAATGAGGTGTTTGAGATAGAGGAATGGCAGGCTAGTTTATTGGTTAGTAAAAGATTTATATTTCCTCTTGGAGCAAATGACATTTATATAGTCCCATATGCGGGCACAACATATTCATCGGTGGATGTAGATGTTGGTTTTATACAGACCACAACCGGCGGCCTTTTCTCCACATATAATGCAC
>JBHPHW010000002.1:0-60946 GCA_042570105.1 Candidatus Omnitrophota bacterium
TTCTGGAGAAACCGTAAAATCATATACATAATCTAATATCTGTGGGGTAATGGTCTCAACAACATTGCCAAACATATCTTCCTTGGTGCTCTCTGAAGTTAATGTTGCTGACTGTATTAGGTAGGCAAATTTATCATTGTCATCTTTTTTAAGCGTGTATATATTATTTGTAATGACCTTAGAGCTATAAGGCCCTCCGAAAATATCCAATCCTTCGGTCTCAGATATATTCTGTATAGCCACTGGTCTTCCATAATGCTTGGCTCCTGCTTCATAAGTGGTCGTTGTTGTAGTTGTAAATTCGTTACCTGATATATCCACGCCTTTTACTATCATTGGGGTAATTTCAGTAGCCTTTACTACGCCCCAGAAAGAACCCACTTCATTTGTCCTCGGATCAATAAAATCCATCAATCCATAATCCGAAATAATCTCTTGAGATTGGATAGATTCTTGTTTGTTGCCAAGCATGTCTTCGCTTGAGGAAGAATTTGTGGTAGTGGAAGAAGTGGCTAAATACGCGGTCCTACTGTCTTTGCCCGTAACTGTTGAATAATGATATTCGACGCTTGAACTAACCCCAACAATATTACTGAATATATCGACATTGCCATCTTTACTTGTAGTAACAGAACTTGCAATATGAACCTGACCCTTTTCTACTGTGTATGCACTATCAGTATGAGTGCTGATGACAGAGCCAAATATATCCCTACCTTCTGTATCTGCATACCCACTCACCCCTATCAAAACACCTTTTCCTTCTCTTCCCGTGTCTGGATCGCTATGGGCTCCATATTCATATTCCATGCGAGAGGTAGTAGTCGTGTTAACACCCAGAAATGTCTCATCTATCCTTGTAGTATCAGCAAAATCAATTTTTGGCTGTCCTTCAAGAATATCGTAACTATAACTATTTATCGTAGTAAATGTGAAGGTATTTCCAAATATATCCTGGCCTTCACTAATAGAACTTCCATCGACATTCTTTATAAGGCCTAGTCTTATAAGGCCGGTATCTGGATCAAGATACGCCTCTTTAATACTGCCGTCTTCATTGAGATATACATATGGAAGTTCTTCTTTGAATTCTGTGCCATCTGTATATTCATAATCTACTGTATTGGTCGTATGAACTATATTTCCCTCAAACGTCAGAGCATCAGTAGTGGTGACAGCGGTCTTAATCTTTGCCTCTCCTCCTACTATTCTATATGTATTCAGCGTGACACTCTCAAAAGGATTACCAAAGATGTCTTCGCCAAGACTAATGCTTGTAGCTGAAAGTTTCACAGCATCATTTAGGCCATCTCCATCTGTATCTACAAATGCAAGATAATCTGGGAAATCTCCGTCTCTAATCCATGTTCCGATATAATCTAAATCAGCTTCGTCAAGCTGACCCTCATCCAAACTAAATTTATCGAATGATATCACGCTGTCAGAATCTGCATCTATCAAAATGCCTTCTTCATCATAAATATAATGGAGTGCGCCAATAGAGGTATTTATTGAACCGTCAAGATTTTCAGAATTTGTAAGGGAAATTGAATGGATTACTTTTGCCTCTCCTCTAATAATCTGGTATATGTCTGTACGTTTAGTTATATAGCGATTGCCAAAAAGATCTTCTCCCCACGTGGTACCGCCACCCTTGGCATTGATAAGCTGGCCCACTTCATTATAGCTATATTCAACCCATGAATCTGTCCTGACATATGTTCCATCGAGGGAAGTAGCGGTAATACTTGTCCAATGTCTTGAGCCTTCATCCCATACTGGGGCTGGAGGAGGCGGAGGGAAGAAAGGTTCTTCTGGAGGAGGTAAGGGGGTCCCTGAAATTATAACAGGGGATTCAAACAATATCTCTTCCTTCTCAGGAGGACCTCTATTTGAAAGGATAAATCCTACGAACTCCTTTTTAAATTCTTCTATATCTACTCCGTATAATTTCCCATCTGACTCCAATAGATATACTATATCGTCTTTTACATCTGTAATAACAACTGCATGGTCGCCGCCGATCTCAGCAATTACAGGTCCCTTAATCTCTCTAAGCTCATCAATGGTTACATTATAAAGTTTTAAATCCACGCCTTTTGTAAATGCGACCTTATGTAAGGAATAGAAGGATGAATAAAGGATCGGTGTCTGGCCAGGCTTAATGAGTCCTGATGATAGGTCACTTAGGATTGTTTCTACTGCGAGGTCTTCGATAGAAGTCCTGATACCCATCTTTACTAAAGTATTATACAATGCCTTTGAGGCACAGTTTATTACATAGGTACCCATTCTGCGTAACCAATCTCCTATCTTTTTAAGACCGCCCGCTTGTTTTACGAAATTATTAGCCCCTGATCCGAGCTGCTGCATTCTTATCTTCAAAAATTCCATTACCCTATTTACAATATTTTTAGCTGTTGAAAGTGTTATGCCAAATGCCCTTCTAATATTATTCTTTAAATCAACCCAGATAGTAGTTGTCCTTTCCCCCGCTTCTTCATAAGTCACTTTTTCTACACCAACAGCATGCCTCGGTGCGGCTTTTGTCGTAACAAATGCTCTATCATCAGGTGTTAATTCTAGGGTAGTATCCACGCCTTCAGCATCTACCATATGCACAAGAAAGTTCTCTCCTTTATATTCTACGATTATCTCTTCACCTTCAGCTTTACCTTTTCTTAAAAATCTTGTCCTTCCTGGCCCTACTTCGTATGGCACAAACTGCTCTACCTCTCCCGTAGCAGTTGATTTTATAATAGAAGTGATTTTACCATCCTCTCCGACCTCGATTATCAATGGCGCTGATTCAATATCTGAAAATACGCCTAATGGGTCGGCAGTAAGTGGAGAGTGATGAACTATTGTTGCATTAAATTTTAAACTAGGACCTGAGATAGATCCATTATAACTCCCTGTTATTTCTCCAGACGGCATCCACTTATTAGATATATCTCCCCACGGGGCATTCGCTTTTCCATAATTCTTAAATCCTTTTAAGGTTTGTATAAAGTAGGATCCTAATTCTAAAGTCCCTCCTTCCACTTCTAGATTATTATAGGTACGAATTAACTTTGGTTTATAATAATCCCCATCTTTCTCCCATGATAGAGTCTGGGTAAAACTTACGATCTTGTCTATAGAGTCATAGTCTGCCTGAATCTTTTCTATCGCTTTCTCAAGTTCTTCTATTTTTGTTTCTATTTCTGCTATATCTACCATGTCTGTTCCTGGTTTTGTCTTTTCCTCTTCAAGCTCCGCTTTATCTTCGTTCTTTTGTGATATAGCTTTATCTCGAAGCATCTTAATGACCTCAGTCATATCCTGATATAAAGTACCAGTTGCACCATGCGCCCAAATAGTAAAAGTTATAACTCCAGTTTTAGTTATTTCTTTGGGGTCATCTAAGTGGCCTTCCCAGTTCCAATAAGCAGCCTTGTCTATTACTTCCTCTGGCTCATCCGGCACTGTTTCAGTCTTTGTTCTAAATACCGTCTGATCTTCCCATTTCCCTCCGGATGAAATAACATTTAATCCTAAGCTGGTCTCGACCCATTCGCTTCCATTCCAATATCCTTCCTTCATCTCGATCTCGCCATCTCTATCCATGTCCTTAGATATCCATCTTCCGCCAGACCATTTACCTTCAACGCACCCGGAAATATACCCATCCCCATTCGTATCATAAACTACCCATTCCTTAAATTGTAACCAATAATACTCGTCGTCTTGCCAATCGCCTCCCACAGGCTTGTCCCAAAAGTCTTTCGGCAAACCCCAATATCCTTCAACGCCGCCTCCATTTTTATTACCATATGTTGCGCCGCTGTTCCAGACCCAGTATTGAGTAGTGACAGGATATGTTGTTTTTACCTCGCGGAAGCGTGGTTCCATATGAGTCTCTGCCTTTATCCATTCTGGTTTTGCATTTGGATAAGAATTGTACTTCATGTCTATAGTAATCTGTGGGTTCCCGAGAACGTCATATCCTGAAAGCTTGATAATAAAAGTTACTGGTTCTGATATTGTATGGGTGACAACTTCTCCAGTATCTTCATCTATATATGTTAACTCAAACTCCATATTTATAATGTCGACAAGCTCTTCTATTACGCCCGGCTCTCTCCTAGAAAACCTCAGCTCTCCATCAGCATCTTCGCTTCTAACAAATAGATTATCTATCTTTATAACTTTGTCTTTGTCTCCATCTTTGCCTTTTATAGTAAGAATGACTTTCTTTACTACACCCAATCCTGAGTCATCATAGTAAAATTCGACGCTGAAAATATTTTTTAGACTGCTTGAGAGAATGTTTTTTTGTAGCCAGCTAGAAATAGACCCTACAAAACCATCTTGCCATGGGGATGTTATTGGATTACCATCTTCATCCGTGTAGTTTAAATCACCCTTAAATACAAACATCTCTTCTTTTAGAGTAGTTCCGCCTATCCTTCTTAAGAGAGATCTAGTAGTAGTAATCAACCCTTCATGTGAATAGCTGATCATATCTATTGCGTAGCTATCACCATATGGATCAAATCTCTTGCTTTGGGCAACACCTCCGCTACACCGAACTATTGTTGCATAACCAATGGTCCCCTCTTCAGTATTTGTGGAATAATAATTTGCCCGGTCAATCCCTGGGCCAACATTATTATCAGCTTCGATAATGGTTATGCCCTTATCTCCACGAATCTCCTTGTGAATCCATTGACCACCATCTTTGACTGTTACGGTGCCGGCTGGGTTAGGCGTGTATTCTCCTTCTTCTGAAAAATAAGAGCTTTCTGTCCCAGTGCCCTCTGGTCTTATAATTATTAGGCCTGTCATCTCCATATTTTTCCCATAAGTAGCGTATTCTATATGTGCATTTTCAAAATCCTTTGCATTTCCTTTTCTCCAAAGCTTGAATCCTCCGGTTTTCTCATTCCACTGCTCAACATGACTATAAGTCTCTACTTCTTCTGTTTCAGGATTTAATACTTCTACTGTTTCCCTGATAAATACCGCTATTATCTCGCTTGTTTTAGCATCATATGTATACGAATAACGATCACCATCTTCTTCTTCCCAGGATTCCGTATATTCAATTTCATCTCCTAATTCATCATATTTTCTCGTCCAAGTGTGATTCAACTTACTCGAATCACTTGTGTCCTTATGTGTACGGCTTCTCTTAGTGCCTTCTGCATCATAAGTTATCGACTCGTCGTCACTTATTTTATGAGTAAACCTAACCACCCATATCTGCTGCCAATAGCCTTTATCTTTATTAAAATACCATTTCCAGTGAGAATTATTTGTCCAGTCCTCAGGATCGCCTTCTGTATAACCTGAAAACTTTTTATACTCGGTAGGATTAGGTAGGAAATCATCGCCGGGCTGTTCATCTTCATCTGTTTCTTCAGTAAAATCTTTATCCTCAATGCCTCCTTCAGCCCCTTTTATTTCCTTCATAGTTCCAATATCAATAAGCCCTGCACCTCCTGGAACTATGGGTGAGAGTATATCCCCTTCCCACATATACATAAAATCATCTATGTAGGCTATGATCTCTTTTCCATCATCAATATAAGTAATTTTCGTATCACTGACTTGCGTTATGACCACATAATGGTCGCCACCAATATGCGCAATCACTGGACGATCTATCCCTCTTAACTGATCTATGGATACATTTACACCCTGAAGCACTAGGCCCTGTTTTGCAGCAGCCTTCATCATCGAATAGAATGAAAGCTTAAGCTCCCCTCCTATATTTTCAGGAGTTATCACCCCACTCAAAATATCTACCAATATGGCATCTCTAGCAATCTCTTTTTCATCCACTTCTACCCCGCCTATATTGAAAATATTTCTCAAGGCATTTACTGCGCAGTTTATAACATTTGTAGATGCCCTCCAGAGCCAGGTCATGATAGTATTTACATAATCCATTGTGAGATTCGCAATGAAGTCTATCCCCACCTCTGCTCCAACTTCTCGAGCCACTTCTTCTATCTCTATCTGTGGGGCACCAACAAGGCGGGATAAGGTGTTTTCTATATTTGTCAAGATAGCGCCCAATTCTCCGGAAGGATTAATAAGGCCTGGCCCTGTCTGGGCATATCTAAGTTTTGGCTGGCCATTGACAAGTTCGTATTCATTTACTGTGTGGGTTGAAAAGGTCTCCCCAAAGAGATCGATGCCTGTCGTATCTGTGTAGCCCTTAGCCCCATCCCCTACGAAATCACCAAGTTCGTCATAGAAATATTCTACATGGTTATTTGTAGTTACCGAATTTCCAAATATAGTCTCACTTACTGTCTCTGTCTCTGAAGAAACCCTCCTGGGCTGGCTTGCGATAATATCGTATTCGCTTTCATTGCGGCTTTCATACCTCGAGCCAAAGACATCCTCTC
Organism: Candidatus Omnitrophota bacterium; assembly: GCA_042570105.1. Taxonomy (GTDB): domain Bacteria; phylum Omnitrophota; class Gorgyraeia; order Gorgyraeales; family Gorgyraeaceae; genus JBHPHW01. The sequence continues at coordinate 6,402 of JBHPHW010000002.1, forward strand.
CCTCCGTAGTAGAAACTTCCTTTGCGTCAATCAATAAGTTGGTCTCATCATCATAAACATAGTCAAATCTTGTATGGGTCTTGCTCGTGGAGGTATCTGAATTTACCTGCTCACTGTCAGAAACCGTATATAAAATCTTGAGCTGGCCATTGATGGCCTCATAAAACTGTTCATTCGTGCCCGCATATGTATAAATTAGCTGCTCATTGGCATCCTTGGCTTCGCCATTAACCTGGGTAAACCCATATGCGCTCTCAATATTGTTGTCTTTGTCATATTTGTACGTAAGTGTACTATCAGTTACTGAGCTTGTGCCATCTCTATTGATCTGCGTATCTATTGAATGTGACGATGCCATCCTTCCATTCTTAAATTCTCCATCCCAATCACTGATCGTTACGTTGCCATATGCGTCTTTAGCCTCCTGGTGATACCCTGTCAAGTTACTGCCTTCATAGGTCAAATCCGACCAGATAGATGTTGATATTATGTTTCCAGTGGCATCTTTTATTACGTCGCTGTAAGTCGAAAGTTTCCTATCACTGCCATAGCTGTCTCTAGTAGTAGACCAATCGCGCATAGTTGTGGTCCCATATGGATCCGTAATAATCTCTTTATATCCTAGAAGATACTTGCCAGCTGATGTATTTGGGCCTGCCCACCATATTGAATCACCCGAATAAACACCATCAAACCAGCGTATCTTGGTAGCATTACCTAATGAATCTCTTATTTCAGCATCATATGAGACAAGAAGCCTTCTTGAACTATACGTCATGTTGAGCGTATTTTTTAAAGAATACTGCCCCAGGCTGTCGTAAGCCGGCTCATTATAGATCGAAGAGGGGAGGCCATTTTTATAATTTACTCTAGAACCATCCTTATTCATCGTGTAGCTAAACTCAGTAAACGCTGAAGCAGCATCAAACGTATTGCTTCTAGCCTTCATAATCTGATCACTAACAGATTGTGCTTCCTGAGCCTTCCCTACTGCATCCATATACAGCCTTCTATTGATATTATAATTTCTAAATTCTCTTCTCCCGCGATCCTCCTGTATTTGCTGACGTCGCTTCATCTCATCCATCTGACGTTTTATCATCTTTTTAACGGATTCTATGCGCAAAAAACCAGACTGCTCCCCGTACTTCTTCCGTGGAATAAGCTGGCTCCTGAAAGAGATCTCTGTCTCTTCCGGCAATTCGTCCTTTTGTATTTTTTGGGTTTTGTCTAATGCGGATTCTGAAATTGCGGATCCTGAAATGAAATCATCTCCCTTGGGTATGGAGATTTTGGGTAGAGACTTTGTACCGATAGGCGGGATTGAAATAGGAGAAAAATCAGTGGCCCAGGCTATATCATATGTCAAAAAAGCAGCCACGACAATAATAGCGACCACTTTTATCCATTTTTTTTCTTGCCAGTCTAACATCGGCCTTGCCCCCTTCAAAAAAAATAGCCGAGTTGCCTAGAAACTCCTCCTTCGGCAACTCGGCTATCCTTTGCAGGATCCGTGGTTTTGCGTCCCATGATTACTCATGGTTTGCTATTATCGGAGAGGTAAAAAAATTTGTTTCAAATACTTTTAAAATAACTTTAATTTAGACTCTAAAAAATATCGTAGCTCCTTATTTTATCTACACTATAAGTATATATTATAGATGGGCGTTTGTCAAGATAAACTTTTTAAATTTTTTTCAAAAGTTCTTCATTAATCATGTATATATCTATTGTATATATATCTTCTATTATACGCTAAATAGTGTGAAAACGTTTTCAAAAACCGGATTTATGTCCAAAAAGGGTCTAACGGGGCAATCTTTAAAGGTGGTTATTTATGCCTCAGGTCCCTTATCGAGCTTAGTGCGTATATCTAAAAGAAGCGCTATTACTCCCGACGCTGTGAAGGATATAAAAAAGTAAACCATCCCTAATAGGATAGCAACAAATCCAGTAGCCCGCGGAGCATCAGGTCCTCCTCCGCCTATAAATATTATTACTCCAGAAATAAACCCAAATGCTAACGATACCCAGGCCAAAACCTTAAATATTATTGAGCTTATTTTTAAGAACTTACATGTCTTATCCATTACTTCCTCCTTTCATTGACTATGGGTTCCCGACTCCCATCGTATTCACTGCTACAGACTCAATCTATTAAAGTTACATAACAAATGATACGGTTATGATACGGTTATTTGGTAGCCCTAAGGGGATTTGAACCCCTGTCTTCAGATCGAGAATCTGACGTCCTGGGCCGGACTAGACGATAGGGCCTTAAAACCCCTTGCAATTCAACGCTCGCTGAGGAAAAATGACCGCTACTTCTATTGATGACAAAACTGAAAACTTTCCTGATCTGGCTAGACTTAGTTCTTTTCAATTTGAAACCTCTTTTCATTATATTAAAAAAATCACAAAAGTCAAAGGAATTTTTAAAAAAATTGATACATAGCATTGACACTTGAGGGATTATTGTGTATCATTTGAACTAACGATATGAGTACACTCATAGGTGTTGGCACAAGTATAAAACTGGATTCTTTGAAAGCCGGCCAGGAAGCTGCGAGACTCGCATATTACAAACTGAACAAACAGGCCCCGGATATAATAATTGCATTCATATCTACCATCTTTAATCAGATAGAGGCTATAAGAGGAATAAGGTCCATTATAAAAGAAACGCCGCTAGTGGGGTGTAGCTCTGCCGGCAGCATAAGTGCCTTCGGGGCCTTACGAAATTCTATAGCGGTATGCGCTATTAAGTCTAGCGATATCAGCTTTTCTTATGGCGTAGGAAACAACATAAGCAAAAATCCACGCTTAGCTGGAATGAACGCTGTAAGGGCTTCTTCCACCAAGTTAAAAAATGTCAAAAGAGGGCTCTACCTCATGTTTTCTGACGGCCTATCAGGAAAAGGGACAGACGCCCTCAGGGGAGCGCAGGAAATATTAGGGACCAGTTTTCCTATAATAGGCGGGGCTGCAACGGATGATTTTCATTTTCAAAAAACATACCAGTATCTTAATAATATCTACACGGATAGTATAGTGGGGATCCTTATGAGCGGGAAGATCAATGTCGGCATAGGGGGCGCTCATGGCTGGCAGCCAATCGGAAGGCCTCACAAAATCACAAGGGCAGAATCCAGCATGCTTAAAGAGATAGACAGAAGAAAAGCCGTTGAACTCTACGAGGAATATTTAAGTAAGTCCTTTGATGAATTAAAGATGGAGGGAATTGCCAAATTAGGTTCGCATTATCCGCTGGGGGTGCGGATGGAAGGAAAAAAACAATACCTCATAAGGGCTCCCATAAAAATGGAGGATAATGGCAATCTAATGTTAACTACCGAGATCCCTGAACGTGAATACATAAACCTGATGATAGGGGATAAAAACCTGGCCTTGGAAGCTACAAAGAGGGCATGCACAAAAGCCTTAGGGAGCCTTGTAAAATCCAAAATTAAATTTGCGATTGTCTTTAGCGATATAGCAAGGCTCAAGCTTCTAAAAAAGGATTCACAAAGTGAAGTAGAAATAATAAAAGATATCCTTGGTAAGGGTGTGCCATTTTTTGGGTGTTATACCTGCGGAGAATATGCGCCGCTTAATGGGCAATCCTATTTTCACAATCAAGCTATATCTGTAGCAGTTTTTTCAGAATAGGGGCAAAAATATGGAACTGTATTATATAATCTTTTCGGTAATAGTCATGGGGATAGCTTTTATTGTATCTAGCCATGAGAGGGATAAGCGCGTTTCCTCAGAAATAAAAAACAAGAGCCTGCAGGATGTCGTGGATCAGCTTGATGAACAGGCGAAGATGATTATAAAAACAGACCTTGCCCTTGCCAAAGTACAAGAAGAACTGGACAAGAAAATAACAGGCCTCTATACGCTCCACGAACTCGGGAAAAAGATAAACTCTACCTTTAACATAGAAGACCTGTTTATGCTGATAAATCGGCCTCTTGTTTTAAAATTAGGTTTTTCAAATGCCCTGATCATGCTAAAAGACAGGGCCTCTGGCACCATCCTCACAAAAACATCTATTGGTTACCGAGAGGCCGAGATCGAAAGAATAGAAAAAGAACTAAATAAAGGGGATACATCTCTATCTCTTTTTAGAAAACATGGATTTTTATTGGTAAATAGAGACCTGGAAAAAATAGAGCATGAGGACCTCTTTTCAGATATATTTAAAACCAGGTCTTTTCTGACGGTCCCTATTGTCGCAAAGGACGAGGCTGTAGGATTTATACTTATAGGAAACACATCCAGTTACAGCAAGGTAACAGAGGGTGATGCAGAACTTCTATCTGTATTGGCCAGCCAGATAGGCACAGCTATTGAGAATACAGGGCTTTATACAGAGCTTTTTAATTCCCACCAGGAACTGGAAAGAAGGGTAAAAGAGAGGACCCTGGAACTCGCAAAACTCAATGAAGAACTGAAAAGGTTGAATAAGGAAAAATCAAATTTTGTATCTGCCGTAGCCCATGAGCTCAGGACACCCCTTACGTCTATAAAAGGCTATGCCTCGCTTCTCACAAGAGGAAAATTAGGCGAGCTTTCTCCTGAACAAAAAGAACGTCTTGAAAAAATAGATAAACATTCGGATAGCCTTGCGCACTTAGTAAATAATCTACTGGATATAGCAAGAATAGAATCGGGCAGGGTGCAGATGGAGATAAAAGAAATATCCATAAAAGAGCTGCTGGATTCTATCGTAGATATCATTACGCCTCAGATAAAAGATAAAAAAATCTCTCTCAAGGTAAACGCGAAAACAAAGGTAGATAAGATAAAAGCCGATCCAGGCCAACTAGAAAGGGTCTTTCTGAACCTTTTGAGTAACGCTACAAAGTTTACGCCGGAAAAAGGGAAAATAACTATATATATAGAAGAAAAGGGCTCATCTATTGAATTTGGCATAGAAGATAGCGGCATAGGGATCGCAAAACAAGATCTAGAAAAGGTGTTTGAGGAATTCTTCAGGACAAGGAACGCTCAGGACCAGAAAATAAAAGGTACTGGCCTTGGGCTATCTCTTGTCAAAAAAATAGTAGCGGCCCATAAAGGCAGAATATGGGTGGATTCAGAACTTGGGAGAGGGACAAAATTTAGCTTCACTATACCGAGATCTTGATAGATACAAGGAAAGTCTTATGTCAAACGAAAAAATATTAATAGTGGATGATGATCCTGACATATTGGATGTATTGAAAATAACGCTTGAAGACGAAGGCTATGAGGTAATAGAAGGGCATGATGGCCAGGAAGCAGTAGATATCATTAAAAAGACAATTCCCGATCTATTGATAACAGACTTTAATATGCCTAAAATAAACGGGGATGAGGTCTGCAAAATCTTAAAACAGGACATGCTGATCCAACACATGCCTATTATAATGCTGACAGGCAAAGGTGAAGTCAGCGACAAGGTCCAAAGCATAGATGCGGGCGCGGATGACTATATAGTAAAACCCTTTGAGCCGCAGGAACTTGTAGCAAGGGTCAAAATGGCATTACGCAAAACTGTCAGGGATCTAGATGCCAATCCTTTGACAAGGCTTCCGGGAAACGTCTCCATCCTCAATGAAATGCAGAGACGTATAGACAATAATGAGCTTTTCGCAGTCTTTTATATCGATCTGGATAAATTTAAGGCATTTAACGATAAATATGGCTTTAAAAGGGGGGACGAGGTCATAAAAAATACTGCCAGGTTCCTGATAAATTCAGTGCAGGAAAAAGGCGCGCCCCAGGATTTTATAGGCCATATAGGCGGCGATGATTTTGTAGTAGTAACAACCCCTGAGACGATAGATGAGGTATGTAAATCTATCATAGCCAATTTTGACTCAATGGTGCCAGATCTATATACTAAGGAAGACAATAAAAAAGGTTACGTAGTCGGCAAGAACAGGCTTGGGAAGAAAGAAAAGATACCTCTGATGTCTATTTCTATAGCTGTAGTAACTAATAAAAAGAAAAAAATAAACCACGTGGGAGAAGTGGGAGAGATAGGCGCAGAGCTAAAAGAATACGCTAAAACACTAAAAGGAAGCAATTACGTAACAGAACGTCGCAGAAAAACTACCTAAATAGCGTTCGCTCGTTTCAAATCCTTTTGCTATCATATTGTGGTGCGCGGAACAGGATTTGAACCTGCATAGGATTGCTCCCGCTAGCCCCTCAAGCTAGTGTGTCTGCCATTCCACCACCCGCGCATGGCTGGAGGAGATGGATTCGAACCATCACAACAGGTTCCAGAGACCTGTGTCCTACCATTAGACAATCCTCCAAAAAATATTGTAGCCTTTATTCCGGCCTTAGCTTTCTTTCCTTTATTTCATTGTTAATATACGTCATAAAGCGTTTTTGGTCTTTCGGCTCTATCTCGATAAACTTAACTCCTACCTCGAAAGTTCTAGTATGCGGCTCGCCAACCTTTTTTACCCAGACAACCTTTCCTTTTACAAATATAGGCATTGAATCAAAAGGGACCTGGAGCTCTATACTGAGATTCGTTTCCTTTGGCAGTCTCTCATATACAATAAAGCAAACACCGCCTTCACTTATATTGCTGCTAACGATCTGATCTTCTGTGCATGGTTCTTCAAGTGTCTTATAATATACTACGACAGGCCACTCCAGCCTTACAAATCTTCTCTTTTCTTCCATATTAAAAGTCGCCTCTTAAAACTCCTTCTAACCTCTCTATAGTCTTTTCTTTCCCCAAAAGCGCCAAAACCTCGAATATCCCTGCTGAAACACTTTTTCCTGTAACAGCTACTCTCAGAGGATGTATTAAATCCCCTCCCTTTAAACCCAGTTCCTTTACAAGGGCCCTTAGCTGAGTCTCAATACCTTCAAGCGTAAAGTCTTCTATCCCTTCTATACGTTCCTTCGCTAGTTTCAGTATACCTAAAACTCCTTCTTTTTTCAAAAATTTTTCTACCTCTTCACTTCTATAATGTACTTTTCTGGAGGTAAATATATCAAGTTCTTCCTTAAATTCGAGAAGGGTCTTTACCCTATTGTGATAGAGTCCGACAAACTTCCTGAACCACTCTGGGTCATGATCGCCTCCAATAAATGCAGTGAGCATATTCGTCAACTTGTCTACGTCTAATTTCTTTATATGCTCGCCATTGAGCCAACGCAGTTTCCCCTCATCAAACTCTGCGCCTCTTTTATTGACACGCTTTAGGCCGAATCTTTTTATTATTGTGTCTACCTCCATAAATTCTCTATTATCCCCGGGCGCCCATCCTAAAAGCGCAAGGTAATTAACCATCGCTTCCGGGAGATACCCTTTTTCTTTATATTCCGATACGGCCACTGCGCCAAACCTTTTAGAAAGACGGGATTTATCTGGCGCCAGTATCAATGGTATGTGGACAAATTTTGGCGGTTTTGCGCCAAGCGCATTATATAAGGCGATCTGTTTATTTGTATTTGAAATATGGTCATCTCCTCTTATAATATGCGAGGTCTTCATCTCAATATCGTCGACAACGCAGGCAAAATTAAATGCAGCTCTCTTGTCTGATTTTATCAAAACAAGTTCACCTATGAGGGCATTGTCCACTTCGATCTCCCCATGTATAACGTCATAGATCTTTATCTTTTCAGGCGGAACTTTAAAGATAACCGCTTCTCCATCTTTATACGCCATGCCTTTTTTGAGCAGCTTTTCCGCATAAGATAGATATAGATCCAGACGTTTACTCTGAAAATATGGCCCTTCATCCCAGTCCAGGCCAAGCCACTGGAGACTTGAAAGTATTTCCTTCAAATAGGAATCTTTTGAGCGGTCCTTATCTGTATCTTCTATCCTCAGGATAAATTTTCCAGACTGAGACCTTGCGTATAACCAGTTAAAAAGGGCTGTCCTTGCGCTTCCTATATGCAAATTTCCTGTAGGGGATGGCGCAAATCTAACGCGAACCATACTCATAACCCTTTCTTATTGCCTCTTCGTTTACAGGTATCATGTTCAGGCGACTCTTTGGGATGACATCTTTCAGTGAGGCTATCAAGGACTCTACCGGTAAAATATTTTTTTTCGCTAAAAACGAACCGAGTATGATCATATTGCTAACACGCATATTCCCTAATTGCACAGCCATGTCTGTGGCTGGAATTTCCAAGATATCGATGTCGTCCCTCTTGGCCTTGATCTCTATTAAAGACTTGTTTATGATCAATATTCCTTTGGCCTTGATTTTATCTTCAAATTTCTGAAGCGATGGCTTATTCATGACTATACATGCGCTCGGCTCTTTTACTATAGGAGAAGCAATTGACGAACTTGAGATAACGACCATGGAATGAGCTGTGCCTCCTCTCACCTCTGCGCCATAAGAAGGCATCCAGGTAACAAATTTCCCCTCATTCATTGCGGCATAAGACAAGGCCTTACCCATTAACATTATACCCTGCCCGCCGAATCCTGCAAAAATAATATCTTCCCGCACTATTGACCCTCGTTTTTAAATATGCCCAATGGATATTCCTTTACCATGCTTTCTCCCATCCACTTAACAGCATCTTTAGGTGAAAGGCCTAGATAAGTAGGGCATGGTGAAAGCACCTCAACAATAGAAAAACCCCGCCCCTCGATTTGATTCTGGAGGGCCTTTTTTACTGCCTTTTTCGCCTTTAAAATATGCTGCGGCGTATGGACTGAAGCCCTTTCTGCATAAAAAACACCCGGGAGAGTAGCTATCAATTCGCATACCTTGACCGGGAAGCCGTCTCTTTTTTGATCTCGCCCAAGAGGCGTAGTGCTTGTCTTTTGCTTTAGCATTGTCGTAGGGGCCATCTGCCCCCCTGTCATCCCATAAACTGCATTATTAATAAAATAGATCGTTATGTTTTCTCCTCTATTCGCCGCATGTATTATCTCTGCGGTGCCTATTGCTGCGAGGTCTCCGTCTCCCTGATATCCAAAAACTATATTTTTTGGACTCGCCCTCTTTATGCCTGTTGCAACTGCCGGCACCCGGCCATGCGCTGCCTCTGTTACATCAAAATCCCAATAATCATACGCTATAACTGCGCAACCAACAGGGGCAATGCCCACAACTGACTCTCTTATACCAAATTCATCGATTGCCTCACAAATAAGCCTATGCACTATCCCATGGCCACAACCACTACAATAGTGGGTAGCTACATCCCTCATACTTTTTGGTTTTGAGAATATCTTTTTCATAATCTTATGATGGGAGTCGGGAACCCAATAGGTTCCCGACTCCCATCATATCCCTATCTTTGCAATTTCCTTCAATATCTCTTCCTCTGTCGGGACCCCCCCGCCAGAACGGCCATAAAAATGAACCGGCTTACTGCAATCTATACTGAGCTTGACATCCTCCACCATCTGGCCACAGCTCATCTCTACCACTAAAAATGCATCTACATCTTTTGCCAATTCCTTTAACTCTTTTTCTGGAAACGGCCAAAGACTTATCGGCCTGAACATGCCGACCTTTTTGCCATCCCCTCGTAATCTCTCGACAAGTTTTCTACAGATCCTGCTTGGGGTACCATAGGCCACTATCATGATCTTACTATTATCCCCATATAAAATTTCACAGCGGGTCTCTTTTTTCCTGATCTGATCATATTTTTTCTGTAATTTCTCGTTCAGTCTCTCCAACACCCCTTCTTCCAGCAAAAGCGATCTTATAATCCTCGGGTTTCTTCCCTTGCATCCAGTTAGAACCCAATCTTTTTCGCCGCTCGCCGCTCGCTGTCCGTGATCCGCTCTTAGCTCCACCGGCTCCATCATCTGGCCCAGAATGCCGTCACCTAAAATCATTACAGGTGTCCTATACTTATCGGCGAGGTCGAAAGAAAGTATTGTCAAGTCTACTACCTCCTGCAGGGATGCCGGCGCCAGTACTATCTGGCGATAATCACCATGGCCTCCCCCTCTTGTGGCCTGAAAATAATCACTCTGGCTCGGCGCTATATTCCCAAGGCCTGGCCCGCCTCTCATCATATTTACGATCACTGCAGGAAGCTCACACGCTGCAAGATATGATATCCCCTCCTGCTTGAGGCTGATACCCGGGCTCGAAGAAGATGTCATGCCTCTTGCGCCTGTAAGAGATGCGCCAAAAACCATATTTATAGCAGCCAATTCACTCTCTGCCTGTATAAAGACTCCGCCCACTTCTGGCATGCGCCTAGACATATAGGCTGGGATCTCATTTTGCGGAGTAATAGGGTATCCTGCATAGAATCTGCATCCTGCCAGTATAGCCGCCTCTCCCAAAACCTCATTTCCGCACATCAAGACTTTTTTTGCCATATTTATTTATATACCGTTACGCAAGTTTCAGGACACACAATCGCACAAAAAGAACACCCCGTGCAATCGTCCTTGTTCGAAAAGAATACCGGGTTTATGCCTTTTCTATTTATAGCGCCATCCACCTTGATGCAAGTCTTTGGACAATAAATCAGGCAAAGTTGACAGCCCTTACATTTTTCTTTATTGATCTCTACTTTCGGCATAATATCAAAAATTTACTGTTCTAGCGAGCGACGAAGCCGCCCCGCCAGGACTCCCTTTATCTCTTTCTTGATTCTTTCTGTAGACAATCCGTATCTATCAAGTAAAATTGCCCTATCCCCATGTTCGATAAATCTATCAGGTAGTCCTATATTTTTTATAACAATATCTTCTGGCATTTTATTGACAATGGATTCCAGAATAAATGTACCAAAACCGCCGCTCACTACCCCTTCTTCGATCGTAAAGAGTTTCTTTGTCTTTAAAATAGACTTGGATATTAATTCTACATCTAAAGGCTTAATAAATCTGGCATTTATAACTTCACAATCTATGCCTTCATCTAATAGGGACTCCGCCACCTCTAATGAAATATAGGACATATAACCAACGCTGAGTATTGTCAGGTCCTTGCCTTCCCTTAATAACTCTCCCTTCCCGAGGCTGATACCAGGCACTGCCTTTCTCTCAGAAGAGCAAAATCGAGACAAATACCTCTCACCACGCGGATATCTTATGGCAATAGGCCCGTCATTATATGAAACAGCAAATCTAAACATCTCTTTTAATTCATCTTCATCCATCGGCGCCATGACCACCATATGCGGCAGATTCCTTAAGTATGCGATGTCAAACACGCCATGATGAGTCGGGCCGTCTTCTCCGACCAAACCCGCCCTATCCAACATAAATATTACATTGAGATTTTGAAGGCATACATCATGTATTATCTGGTCGTAAGAACGCTGCAGGAAAGTAGAATAGATCGCTACCACTGGTTTTAATCCACCCCTCGCCAAGCCTGCCGCAAAACCTACTGCATGCTGCTCTGCCATCCCGACATCAAAAAATCTATCTGGATACACCTTTGAAAATCTATCCAGCCCTGTCCCTTCCGGCATTGCGGCAGTTATAGCTATGAGCCTTTTCTCAGTACTTGCAACATCAACTATTGCCTCGCTAAATGTATTTGTAAAACTTCTTTTAGGTACCGGGTCTTTTTCTTTCTCTCTACATAATTTCGCACCAGTAGCAACGTCAAACGACTCTACCCCATGAAATTTCTCAGGAATCTTTTCTGCGTATGAATAACCCTTTCCCTTTTTTGTAATTACATGCAGTAGCACAGGTTCATTCATGTCTATAATATTTCTTAACGTACTGACTACTGTACGTATGTCATTGCCGTCAATAGGCCCGAAATATCTAAATCCCATTTCCTCAAAGATCATTCCCGGGACCAAAAGATTCTTGAGCGCTTCCTCTAATCGCCTGGCGGAGCGGACCACCCTAAAGCCAAAACGCGGCACGCGCTTCAAAAGATGTTCTATGTCTTTCCTGATCTTGTTATAAATAGGCGTTGTTATGACCCTGTTTAAATATTTACTCAACGCTCCTACACTTTTGGATATACTCATCTCATTGTCATTAAGGATAACTAGGATTTTCTTGCGGAGGTGCCCTGCATGATTGAGCGCCTCAAATGCCATGCCTCCGCCCAAAGAAGCATCTCCTATAACAGCAGCCACTCTATATGCCTTTTCTTCCAGATCCCGGGCCGCAACCATACCCAACGCAGTAGAGATCGAAGTAGACCCATGACCTGTCGTAAAAACATCGAATTCACTCTCATATTTATTGGGAAAACCGCTTAGGCCATCGAGCTTACGCAGCGTATTAAATCTATCCTTCCTGCCGGTCAAGAGCTTATGGGCATACGCCTGATGGCCGACATCCCAGATAATCTTGTCTAGGGGCGCATTCAAACAATAATGGATCCCTATTATAAGTTCTGTAGCGCCGAGCGAAGAGGCCAAATGTCCGCCCGAAGAGGATACTGTCTTTATGATAGTATCCCTTACTTCTTGCGCTAGGATCTTTAACTCATCCAAGCTGAGTTTTTTTAAATCATCTGGGTTATTTATATTATCTGACAACATAGTCGTTTGCTTTTCCTAAGCTTGCCTTTCTAAAATAAGATCTGCGATCTCTTTTAATCTGCGGGCCTTTTTTTCAAAAATCTTCAAGTGGCCCTTTGCCCTTTCAGTCAAAACCTCTGCCCTTTTCCTAGCATAACGAGCGCCGTAAATCTCAACATACCCATCTCCATCTATTAAATCATCTATAAGCTGAAATGTAAATCCAATACATCTGCCAAAATTACCAAGTTCGTCTCTCTTTTTCCTGCTAACACCTTTAAATATACCTGCCGCCTTTACAGCTGTCTCAAAAAGCGCTCCTGTCTTGTGGCTGGCAATATAATCTAATTCACTCTTTTCTTTTTTTGCCTCTCTCTCATGCCTTAATATATCTACAACCTGGCCTCCTACAGTGCCGCCAGTACCTATGGCCCTTGAAATCTCCTTCACTATATCCACATTGCCTGATTCTGAAAGCAGCTCGAAACTTAGAGTTAAAAGCGCATCCCCTGCTAAAAGTGCAAGGCCCTCATTAAATTTTTTATGGCAGCTTGGCCTACCGCGCCTAGAATCATCATTATCCATATATGGCAGATCATCATGGATAAGAGTATATGTATGTATAAGCTCTATTGCGCAGGCAACTGGCAGGATTGAGGAGACTCTACCCCCACAGGCCTCGAAGCTTGCAAGGGTCAATACTGGCCTTATCCTCTTACCCCCGGGAAACACGGCATATCGCATTGCATTATGGATCACTTGGGGTTTCGCTTTTGAAGAAGGAAGATACCTATCTAACGCATTATCGATAAGTTTCTTTTTGTCTAGGATGTATTGCGTTATATCCATTATTCCTCGAATGGCTCAAGAGACAGCTTGCTGCCTTTTTTAACAAGGATCTCCACTTTACGTTTTGTCTCATCCAGGCGTTTTCTACAAAGCCTGAGAAGCTTTACTCCTTCTTCATACTTCTTTAATGACTTCTCTAGCGGCATCTGACCACTCTCCAGGTCATCTGTGATCTGTTCTAATCTTTTCATCATCTCTTCAAATTTTACTTCTTTTGACATATCTTCGCCCCCCTACCTTTACAGACGTTTCTTATCTTACAATCTGCTCGACCCTGCTCTTGAAAATTCCTCTCGAGAGTTTAGTTTCGACCATATCCCCTCTCTTAAGAGATCTACCGTCTTTAATGATCTCTTTTCCAGGAAGTTTAAAACTGATGCTATATCCCCGCCCTAAGATACCCAAAGGGCTCAATATCTCTATCTTTTCAGAAACCAACCTAAAGTCCCCTTCTTTCAATTCAATATAATGCTTAAATCTTAAAGCCAGATTTTTTTCTATCTCATCCAGGCGCTGCTCGTATTCTTCTATGATATCCAGAGGGTATTTTTTAAGTCTTTTTTCAATGTCATCCAATCTTTCGATAAGCTCGCTTTTATCGGCAATAACACGTTCTGCCGCAACAGAAGGCGTAGGCGCCCTTAGATCCGCCACAAAATCACTAATAGTCCAGTCTATCTCATGACCCACTGCGCTTATAATAGGCACTTCTGATCTATAAATCGCCCTTGCAACTATTTCCTCATTAAATGCCCATAGATCTTCCAAACTCCCTCCGCCTCTCCCCACTATAATAACATCTACATTGGTAAGCCTATTGAAATCTTCTATGGCATCAGCTATCTCTTGCTTGGCTCCTTCGCCCTGCACCCTTACAGGATTTATAATAATCCCTACATTGGAAAATCTCCTCTTTAACACATTAAGCATATCTCTTACAGCAGCCCCTGTCGGGGATGTTATTATCCCTATTCTATCCGGAACTACTGGAATTGGTCTTTTGCGGGATTCGTCAAAAAGCCCTTCCTTAAAAAGTTTTTCTTTTAACTGCTCAAATGCAAGCTGTAACGCCCCGATGCCCTTCGGCTCCATTTTTGTGACCTTTAACTGATATTGTCCGTATTTCTCGTATATAGATATCCCTCCAAAACAGACTACATGCATTCCGTCTTTTATCTCAAATTTTACCTTTTCATTGTATCTCTGAAAAAAAGTACAGTTTAACTTGCTCCTATCGTCTTTTAAAGTAAAATAAAAATGGCCTGAAGAATGAGCGGTGAAATTCGATATCTCTCCTTCGACCCATATATTTGAAAAAGAGTCTTCCAGGACGATCTTTATGCCCGAAGTGAGTTCGCTTACCTTGTATATGTATTTAGCGTCCTGGACCATACTATAGGTAATCCTTCAGTCTCTCTTTCACCCTTTCCATGGAAACTGCCTTTCCGCTCTCCTCGTCTATATCAACTATCGCGCCTTGAAGCTCTACATCCTTATCTGCCATCTCAAATTTTGCAGGCATACATGTAATGAAATGTTCTATGATAACTTCGACCTTACGGCCTATCACTGAATCCTGAGCGCCTGTCATGCCTACATCTGTAATATAGGCGCTATGTTGCGGCAAGATCTTTTCATCCGCGGTCTGGACATGTGTATGGCTTCCAAATATAGCGCTCACCTCTCCGTCTAAAAATCTTCCCAGGGCGATCTTTTCACTCGTGGCTTCTGCATGCATGTCTACTACGATTATTTTTGTATCTTTCTTGATCTTCTCGAGCTCTCTTTTTGCCGCCTTGAATGGGCAATCAATATGATTCATGAAAACCCTTCCGAGGACATTTACCACGCCTACCACTTTACCTGAATTTGATTTAATGAGGGTCGCGCCTCTGCCAGGACACATTTCTGGAAAATTTGCCGGCCTTAAAATCCTCGTGTCTTTCTCTAGCCTTCCGTACATCTCCTTTTTCTTCCAGACATGGTCTCCTGAGGTCAATACATCCACCTGGCTATTTAATACCTCATCAGCAGTATCGGATGTCAGACCAGAGCCTCCGGCGATATTCTCAGCATTGCCAATTACAAAATCTATGCCCTTCGACTTACGAAGCTCAGGGATTATCTTTTTAATAGCTTCCCTGCCGGGACGACCGACTATATCACCTACCAGCAATATCTTCAGAATAACCTCTCTCGAACGACTATGGGAGTCGGGAACCCATATGGGTTCCTGACTCCCATAGCACCATTTTTATTTCGCGTATTCTATCGCTCTTGTCTCTCTGATCACAGTTACCTTTATTTGACCGGGATACTCAAGGCCCTCTTCGATTTTTTTTCTTATCTCTCTTGAAAGCCCTATTGCCTGCAAGTCAGTGATCTTATCGGGCTGCACGATTATCCTTATCTCCCTACCCGCTTGTATTGCAAAGGTCTTTTCAACACCTTTAAATGAATCTGCTATTGATTCTAATCTCTCAAGACGTTTTACATAATTTTCAAGTGATTCCCGTCTTGCCCCAGGTCTTGTTGCGCTGACCGTATCCGCAGCCTGCAAAAGCACTGCATAGACAGAGGTCGGCTCCTCCTCCTCATGATGAGATAGTATCGCATTGAGGATCTCTTTTGACTCCCCATATTTTCGTGCTAGATCTGCCCCGATCTTTGCATGAGGACCTTCTATTTCGTGAGTCACTGCCTTTCCGATGTCGTGTAAAAGGCCTACCCTCTTTGCTAGATTAACATCTAATCCTAACTCTCCAGCCATGACCCCCATAATAAGACTGACCTCTTTTATATGCTGCAAGGCATTCTGACCATAGCTGGTCCTGTATTTTAGTCTACCTATGAGTCTTACGATCTCGGGATGCACGCGCTGAAGGCTTAACTCAAAAACAGTGCGCTCGCCTTCCTCTTTTATAGCCTTATCGATCTCCTGTTTTGCTTTATTCACAACTTCTTCTATGCGTCCGGGATGGATCCTACCATCTCGCAGGAGTCTTTCAAGGCTTATCCTGGCTATCTCGCGTTTTACAGTATCAAAACATGAGAGTATAACGGCCTCCGGCGTATCGTCAATAATCACATCGACCCCTGTAGCAATCTCAAGTGCGCGTATATTTCTGCCTTCCCTGCCTATGATCCTGCCCTTCATCTCGTCATTTGGCAGCGCCACCACAGACACGGTAGTATTTATCACATGTTCGGCAGCGCACTTCTGTATGGCAGTTGTAAGGATCTCTTTTGAGTTTCTTTCGGCAGATTCCTTTGCCTTATCTTGTATCTGTTGAAAAAGTTTTTGCGCCTCTCTCTGCGCATCGTATTCTATCCTCTGCAAAAACAATTTCTTTGCCTCTTCGACGCTGAGGCCCGAAATCCTCTGGAGTTTTTGCCTCTCCTCTGCGATGAGCCCCGAAAGCTCACTATATCTCCTCTCGATCGACTTCTCCTTATCTACTAAAAGACCCTCTCTTTTTAAGATGTCTCTCTCTTTCTTCTCAAGTATGTCTACTTTTCGCTCTATATTTTCTTCTTTCTGAGCGATCCTCTTCTCTAGATTTGAAAGTTCATTGCGCCTATCCTTTGTCTCTCGCTCAAAATCTGAACGTAGCTTGAATTTCAAGTCCTTTACTTCAAGCTCAAGCTCCTTCTTCTTGTTACCTAATTCCTTTTTTGACTCTTCGAAAAGTTTCTTAGCCCTCTCTTCGGCCTCCCTCAGATGTCTCTCTGAAAAAAACTTCCTTATAAAATATCCTGCAAAAAACGTCAGTATAAAAACCAACACTTCTACAGCATAAACAATGATCTTCAAGTTTGAATCCATACAAAACACCTCCTGACTATATATATTATGTAGGAGTATGGTTTTTTATAGGCCCGTCTATAGTTACAGCACCTGATTAGGTACTCTCAAGAGGCGCATAAGCACACACTCTTACATTATCAATTGGTAATAACCCTGGTAAGGGAGATGTCGCTTTTTGTGGTAGGTATCTTCTTTAATAACTGGAATCTAAACCCAAGACCTATCTTTGGCGTATCTTCTGGCAGACGCTTTAAAAACCGATCGTAATAGCCCTGCCCATGACCAAGTCGGTTATTTTTATTATCAAATGCAAGGCCAGGCACTATCACCAGATCTATGTCTTTTATTCTGACAGGTCTTCTACGCTTAGACTCCCTTATTTCATAAATACCATACGGGCCTTTTCTTAGGCCCTGTTTAGGATCTTCTAAACACACAGGTTTTATTATCCTTTTTTTTACCAAAGTAACCGGCAACACTACGCTTTTTCCCTTACCAAGGGCCTTTTTTATTATAGGCCCTGTTTCGACTTCTTTCGTCCCCTTGGAAACATAAAGCATTATACACTTTGACGAAAGAAATTCGCTTTGCCTAAATATCTTTTTCTGTATTATTCTACTCTTTTTTCTCCTTTCTGATAGTCTTTGAGAATTGAGTCTATGTTTAATCTTTTTTCTTAAGAGCTCCTTTTTATTCATTGTTTACTTATTTTATCCCACTGAAGTGCGCCTAAGACAGCCTGCGCGACATTCGTGAGATGATCCCCTATCTTCTCAAGATTATTGACAAAATCCAGAAATATGACACTTGAAAGAGGCGTGCATTCTCTGTTATTTAACCTGCGGATGTGATTTGCCCTCAATTCCAATTGAAGCCTATTTATCTCTTCTTCTCTTTTGAGCGCAGCATTTGCTCGTTCTTTGTCTTGTGAAAGAAAGGATTCTTTTACATCCTCCATCATACTATCAACCTCATGGTAGATATTGTTCAACTCTTTGATTGCCGTATCGCTAAATGGCAATTTCTCCTCGATCGCCCTTTCTACGAGCTCTGCAAGATTCTCTGCGTGGTCACCAATTCTCTCTACGTCATTTACTGAATGTAAAAGAACTGGTAATTTCTCAGACTCCTCAGGTGTCAACTCCCTCTGAGAAATCTTCACTACATAATTCGTTATCTCAGACTGCAGATTATCTATTGCATTCTCCTTTGCGCTTACGTCTTTCAAAAATCTTGCCTCTTTATCAAAAAAGGCCCTCATCGCTTCTCCGACAGCAAGTCTTGAGATATCTAACATTCTCACGATCTCTCTGACAGACTGCTCAAGCGCTATTGAAGGTGTAGCCAATAAATGTTCTTCCAAGTATTCGGGCTGGGCACGATCCAGCTCTACTTCTCCGGGGACTAAAAGAACGGATACTTTTTCAACTAAACCTATTAGAGGTATAAAAATCATGGTAGCAAGGACATTGAATGCTGTATGGGCATTTGCAACGTGTCTCATTATATTATCATCGGTCATGTTTCCAGGCGTTATAATATCTATAAATCTTTGAAACACGCCGCTATAGATAAGAGGCAACATAATCAATACCCCCATCGTCTTCTCCATAGTATGCGCCATGGCTACCCTGCGGCTCGAAATACTCGTACCTATAGAAGCTAATTGAGCGGTAACAGTGGTTCCGATATTACTCCCAAGCATTGCTGCTATGGCAGTTGTAAGATCTATTACACCCACAAGGGCCAAGGCCATTATAAAACCTACTATAGCGCTTGAAGATTGCAAAAGTAATGTCAGCGCAAGTCCAGCAAGTATTCCCAATAAAGGATTTGAACTGAATCTAACAAAAAAATCTGAAACCACCTGCATTTCTTTTAATGGAGCAAAGATCTGTTTTATGACTACCAGGCCAAAGAATAAAAGTCCAAAACCCAAGAGCACCTGTCCCCAAAACTTGATCTTTCTCTGCTTTCCAAGAAACATAAGAGCAAAACCAACACCTATTGCAGGGAGAGCGTATGTATCTAGGCGAAACGCTATCAATTGCGCAGTAATCGTGGTCCCGATATTTGCGCCCATATTTACGCCTATTGCCTGACGAAGGCTCATAAGCCCTGCATTAACAAAACCTATCATCATAACACTGGTCGCGCTAGAAGACTGGATTATTGCAGTAACAGACGCCCCTACTAAAACCCCTTTAAGAGGCTTATCTGTTAAAAATTTCAAAATCTCTTTGAGTTTTGCGCCAGCAACTTTCTGAAGGCCCTCGGACATAAGCGTCATACCAAATAAAAGAAGCCCTAACCCGCCTATTAGCCCAAAACTTATTTCTTTAACCATCTTTCCTCTTCTTCTTTTCTATATAATCATTTATCGCTGACCTAAGCGCCTCTTCTGCCAGAACCGAACAATGCATCTTTATAGGAGGCAAGCCGCCTAGCGCCTCTGCAACAGCCCTATTAGAAATCTTCAGCGCCTCTTCGATGGTCTTTCCCTTTACAATCTCTGTCACCATGCTGCTTGTGGCAATAGCGGCGCCGCATCCAAAAGTCTTGAATTTGGCATCGACAATCTTATCATCCTTGACTTTTATATAGAGCCTCATGATATCTCCGCAAACAGCATTTCCGACATTGCCTATGCCATCTGCATCGGGGATGTCTCCTACATTCTGTGGATTTTTAAAGTGCTCCATTACCTTTTCACTGTATTGACTGCTAAAGCCATCCATAATATGTTCTCCTACTTTTCTTTTATGACAATATTTCTTGGTTTATTTCTCTTGGAATAATCCTTTGCTGGTTTTAGATTTTTCAGATTCTGAAGTTCGTTAAGTTCTTTGAGCCTATTGTATATTAGTATCCATGCGCAATCCTTTTCTTTGTCTACCTCACACTTTCCCTTATCTGAACCGCCGCAAGGCCCATTTAAAAGCCCCTTTGCGCATACTGTCACAGGACATATCCCGCCTGTAATATTAAGGACACACTCTCCGCACATACTGCATCTTTCAAAAAATCCCAACCCTGTTTTATCCAAAATAGACCCAAACATCGTATCGCACCCTATATAAACAGGCCTTTTCGCCCTATCGTTTTCTAAGACAGACTGGATCCCCAGCCCGCACGCAAGGATTAAAAATGCCTCCGCTTCATCAACCGCCTTCCTATTTTTGGCAAAGTGTAGCTTTACCTGGCTTGCGATACACGGCGAATCAGGTATAGCGTATCCTGTAACTATTTTCCCTTTCTCCTCAAGCAGCTTCTTCATCTCTATTACTTCTTTTTCTCCGCCGGTCTTGCAAGTCGCAGCACATTCCCCGCACCCCACTATAAAGATCTTCTTTTTAGGACCAAGGAATTTCAATATCTCTTCAAATTGTTTTTTCTGGGTGACTATCATAATCTCTCCTTATAACAACTCCTTTATATCCTCCTCAAACACCCTTTTATGCGTAAATCCTCTGTATTTTTTTCTTATCCCGCCTTCTCTATCAATAAGAAATGTCGTAGGTATAGATACTATCCCTCCATATAAAGCATCGACCTTCCCGTCCCCTAAAAGGATAGGATAATTTATCTTATTTTCCTCTATAAAAGGACCGATTATCTTATCTGGATTCTGGTCCAGCGCTATCCCTATTATCTCTAGGCCCTCGTCTTTATACTCATCGTAGAGCTCGATAAAATCTGGGATCTCGGCTCTACATGGCGGACACCAGCTGGCCCAAAAATTAAGCACTATTACACTGCCTTTAAAATCGGACAATCTTTTCTCATCTCCATTTACATCCAAAAGCGTAAAATCAGGCGCTTCCTTAAAGGCCCCTTCTTCGAGTTCAGCATTAAGCTCTGAGATGCCGCCTTTATTCACAAGTTTTACGACGCTAAATATAATCGTAATGGAGAGTATAAGAAATATGATGATAACGAATTTATTCTTCATTTTTCTCCTTCTGCGGTAAGTGTCCTAAGGGACTTATTAGTTTTATATTTTATGTATTGAGACAAAAAGGGATAAAGTGCAGCGAGGGAGAGAAAGGCCAAAATTTCAACGGCAAAGGATATGACAATAAAGACTTCGCTTCCGTTACATACACTATTCTTCCGCTAAACGCTATCTTCGCGAAGCCCTAATCCTTATTATATCGAGCTCTTTTTTTATGTCTTCAAGCTGAGCTATTATATCCTGTTGATTTTTTAAGATCTCGTCTATTTTCTCTGAGATAGCGCTTGAATCATTTTTCTCCTCAAGTTTTTTCTCCTTACCAAAACCCTTAAGAGCAAAAACTCCCAGAGAAATTACCATCACTATTAAAAGCGATAAGCGCCATATCTTTCTCGCCATGCATACCTCTTTTTCCTGTCCCTATTTGTATTATAACAAATCCAATTTGACCAGTCAATAGGGTTTATGATGGGTTCCCGACTCCCATCATTTCACTTAGCTTGTCAAATGGCAGGGTATTTAATATATCCCCTTTCTCCAGCCATCCTCTCCGCGCAATAGCTACGCCAAACCTCATCGTCTCAAGCTGGTCGGCAATATGCGCATCTGTATTTATTGCCAATCTAACTCCAAGATCCTTTGCCATACGGCAATTGACATCATTCAGATCCAGCCTCTGCGGAAAGCTATTTATCTCCAAGGCTGTATTTGTATCCTTCGCCACTCTAAGGATCTCTTTAAGATTGATCTCGTAAGGCTCTCTTGCCCCCCAAAGCCTTCCGGTAGGATGGGCAATAATATGCACATATTTATTCTTGCACGCCTTTATAATGCGCCCTGTCGACTTCTCACTTGATTGCTTAAACCCTGAATGTATAGCCCCTATTACAACATCCATATCCCTTAAAACATCATCCGGATAATCCAGTTTCCCGTCCGAATCAATATCCACCTCTGCGCCGAATAAGATCTTTATATCCTTGTATTTTCTGTTTAATTTCTCTATCTCTTTTTTCTTGGTCTTTAATTCTTCCTTATTGAGGCCTCCTGCGATCTTTAGCCCCTGCGAGTGGTCAGTAATAGCAATGTATTCATAGCCCAGTTTCCTCGCCCTTACAACCATCTCCTCTATAGAGCTACCGCCATCTGACCAGCTGGAATGTACGTGTAGATCCCCCTTTATATCATTGAGTGTTACGAGATCCGGCAACTTTCCTTTTATGCTGGCCTCGACCTCTCCCCTATCTTCTCTCAATTCAGGAGAGATATATGAAAGGCCCAGTTTTTTATATATCTCTTCTTCGGTCTTGCCAGCAACCTGCTTATTTTTTTTGAATAGGCCGTATTCGTTTAGCTTGAAACCCTTTTTTATGGACAATTGACGCAATTTTATATTATGCTCTTTTGATCCGGTGAAATACATTAAAGCTGCCCCATAAGAAACCCCTTTTATCACCCTCGCATCCACCTGTATGCCATCCTCGGTAACTATTGATGATTTAGTCGGGCCTTTTGCCACAATATCCTTTACATGAGGTAGCGTCGTGAATACATCCATCACCTTTCCCTGCTCTTCCGATGAAACCAATATGTCAATATCCCTTACTGTATCCTTCATCCTCCTGAGGCTTCCGGCCGGGTTTATCTTCGCCACCTTTTTTGATTTTTTGAGTTGGTCTATAATGGATATGGCCACATCCATTGCTGTCTTTAGATCCATCCTGTCCCGGCCTCTTTTTAAAAGCTCTATACCGTGCAGGATATTTTCTTCGGTCTTTTCTCTTATACCGGGGAGTTTTCTTATCTTACCAGAATGGGCCATCCTCTCAAGCATCACTAGATCCTTTATGCCCAGCTCTTCATATAATAACTTTGCTGTCTTAGGCCCTACCCCGGGTATAGTCAATACCTCGAGGATCCCTTGCGGCAGATCCTTTTTCAGATCCTCCAGATATTGAAGTCTTCCCTTAGAGACGATCTCCTTTATCTTTTCTTCAAGGTCTTTACCAATACCAGGAATACTTCTAAGCCTATCCTCCTTGATAAAAATCGCTACATCTTCCGGGATCGATTCTATATTCTGCGCCGCGCGTTCATACGCTCGGATCCTAAATGGATTATCCCCTTTTATTTCCAGGATATGCGCGATCTGTCTGAAGATATTGGCGATCTCTTGATTTTTCATGATGCGATTATTTTAACATAGATTTTTTTGGATATAAAGGATATAATGGGGGCACTATGGTATTAAAATTCTTGCGTAAAAAAAAGCACATGAAGCGCATAATATGGGGCTTGGCTATCTTGATAATACCTGCCTTTGTCCTGTGGGGGGCCGGTAGCGCATCTAGAAAAAAGGGAAAGGGCCCAAACTATGCAGGAAAGGTCTTTAATCGAAAGGTCTCCTTTGATGAATATCTAGATATGTGGCGGGTCTCAAGAGACTATGCCATAAATACATTCGGCAATAAGGTGCCACCTGAATTTATCGACGAGTTATCTTGGAATAGGGTCATCTTATTGGAAGGCGCAAAAAAGGAATCTATAACTGTAAAAGACGATGAAGTAGTATGGAATATCATCTCGTTTCCGATCTTCCAACGCGACGGTTCATTTGACAAGAAATTATATAAATCAATGCTGGGTGAAGGCGTAAGAGGATTTGAAGAAAAATTGAGAGACGATATACGCATCGCCAAACTCAGGGCAAAGATTACCTACGATATTTTTATAACCGATGAGGAAGTAAAAGAGGAATACAAAAAGCAATTTGAGAAGATAAAGGCATCGTATATACCCATACCATTTGCCGGATCAAGGGAAGGCATCCAATATGAAGAGGGTAACCTCACTGAACATTATGAAAACAATAAAGAGAGTTTTATAAAACCTGACCATATAAATCTTAAATACATAGAAATCCTCTTTTCTAGGTTTGAGGACGAAGTCCAAATAGAGGAAGAAGCGATAACGCGATATTTTGAGGAACATATGGCGGATTTTGAAAAACAGGATTCTGAAGAAACACCCTTGTTAGACGACGAAATAAGAAAAACTATAAATGATTTATTGAGTTCGAAGAGGAAGACTGCCATTGCTGAAGAAGTTGCTTACAGGGCCCTGGATGATGTGCTCGAAGAAAAGGATCTGGATAAAACAGGCGCTTCTTTCTCATTGGAAATCAAGGAGACAGGATTCTTCAATATGCAGCAAGAGATCCCGGGCATTGGCTGGTCATATGAACTTGCAAAAAAAGGGTTTGAGCTTGCTCCAGAAGAAATCTCTAATACCCTTACTAAAACCGACAAGGGCTTTTATATTATACAATTAAAGGAAAATAAGGAAAGCTATATACCTGAACTAGCGGAGGTCAAAGACGATGTAATAGAGTCCTACATAAAGAGTAGATCTATGGAACTTTCCAAGGGGATAGCAGAAGAAACTCTATCTAATATAAAGGATAAGATGCGAGATGGAATGAGTTTTAAAAACGCTGCAACTGAATTTAATCTCGAGATCAAAGAAACTGATTTTATAAATCGCTCCGGCTATATACCAGGCCTTGGCCCTGCCAAAGATTTTGCTGATATTGCCTTTTCTTTAGAAAAGACTGCTATAGGCGGCCCTGTAAAGATGCAGGAAAACTGGGCGATCTTAAAGCCTGATGGATACGAAGAGATAGATGAAGTCAAGTTTATTGAAGAAAAGGAAAGTTTTAAAGAAGAGCTTTTATCGAATAAAAAAAATACCGCCTTTGATGAATGGTTTGAAGATCTAAAAAAGGAAGCGAATTTCGTAAGCTATACTTCAGAATAGCCTCACACATTGTCCAAATGCCTTCTGGCATCCTCAAATCTATCAGGCGTTAACCTTAATCCTTCTTTTCCAACCTCATTATCATGCACTGCGAGTAGGCTTATAAAATATAATTGCATTGTTTTATCCTGTAAATTATCTAAGATAATATAATGTCTATCTTTGGATGATTCAATATAGTCTTCTATTTTCTTTCTTTGGTCCTCGTTATCTACAGCAATCACTGCCTCTTCATTGGCTTCGAGTTTACTTATCTTTTCACCAAGCTCTTCTAAGCCAACTCTATCTAGTTCACCTTGCTCAAATAGATTCCTTCCATCAAATAAAACAGGGGTTAGTTCTCGTGCCTCTCTTGAAGCAGGCTTCTGAAACACCCTGGCTATCATATGCCTCGTATTTTTTGCATATTTATTGACACGCCATTGCCATTTTTTGTGCGGAAGGATATCCAGCTCTTCTAATCCTGCTGATTCAGCATCTCGATCTACATCTCTCTCTCTGTAAACAAAATTATCCTCCTGTATATCTTTATAAGTGACTGTATCTGAGAAATATATCAATCCACTGGTTTTGGAAAGTGTCCCAAGATTCCTTACAAATGTCATTCTTACCTCATCCTGGAAGAATCTCTCAGCATTTATCACATAGCCACTTTTTTTTGCTTGTGGGAGGTCATGGTGTACAAATAACTCTTGGTAAGCGTATTCCACCATAGATAATGGCAGCTGACTATAAACCCTTTCTGCCAGAACTAAATCTGCAGAATCTTGTTCCATGGTCTCTATCCAGGCCCCGACATAAAGCTCTGTATCTCTTAGTAGAGCAATATAGGCGTCGACTACTTCCCTGTAATCAGAAGGGCCATTGCGTATTTCTTCTATCCTATCACAAAATTCTCTCACCATGCCTGAGACATCTGACTGTCTAATCTCTACGCGCCCTCGTAATGCTTCAGGGACACTATTATAAGCAAACTCCAAGGCATCCTTGTCTAAATCTACCAGGATTACTCTTTTAAATGCTTTCACTAGCTGACTTACCTGATTTGCTCCTGCACCTAAAACAATGGCTACACCTCTCTCGTTGTCAGAGAGATCTTCAATAACCGCCTCTAAATTTTCCCGTCTTATCTCTAAATCTTTTTCATCATCTAAACCAGCAAATCCTCCTTTATACCCTTTGAGCCTGCGTGTCCCTTCCATAAAGAACATCTCCATGAACCTATCAAAAGGTGCGGGTTGCTCCTGCGCGGTTTCTCCAGGACCAACCTTTTTTTCTTCCGTTTCAGTGTCGGAGGCGTCACCGGGGATACCGCGCCCTGCCATGTGGATTGGCGCGGCATCAGTAGCAGATGATTTGACCAGTACATACCCTCCGGTAGACCCCTGCAGTACCCTCACATGAAACCCTGCATTTTCAAAAGCAGGAATAAACTCTGGGTTTGGGGCTATTATACCAACTCTCACCAAGAATCGTCCGTCGGGTTTCAGAACACGGCTAATTTCCTCTGCCGCTCGTTCATAAAACGCTTTGGCATCCTTAAAACCTTCTCTATGCATACCTCTCATTCCGAAGTATTCCTCATTGAATAATCCAAAGCTGATAACTAGGTCAAATTTCCCATCAGCAAAAAATGGCATATCTTGGACAATGCCTTTATAAAAAACTGGTTCAGAGCCATCCTCTATTTCTGGACTTAAACCAACTACATCTTTATCTTGAGCCCGCAAGGAGTTCACGAGATCAGTCTTCAAAATTCGATACTTTGGTGCCTCTAATCCCACATCCAAGATACTGCCACGCAGGAGGTCTTGAGAGTCAAATCCAAGCTCATGAGCTTGCTCATCAATCGCACGCAGCAGTGCGTTAAGCGCACGAACGTCGGGACTTACATCCTGAAGTCTTCGCCTATCTTCTATTATCGCATTGTAAGTCATCATGGCGCGCAGATAAGAGAAAAGTATGCCCATTGGCTTTCCAGGTTTATATCCAGCTTCGATTGGTGAAAGCAGGAATTCACAGGCGACCTTTTCAGCATAACTAAGCCCTGATCCTTTTATCTGTTTAAAATTATTTTCTTTTTCCCTTACTATAAATAACTTTGCCTTTATCCTGCCTTCACTGAAATGCTCGGCAACTAATTTTATGAATGAAGTGGTTGCCCCTGTACCCCAAGAATCTACAATTACTAGACGATTGTGTACCAATATGCCTGCGCGGTCCATCTGTCTATAGAGCTCTCTGGCAGCTCTTCTAAATTTAGGATCAGTTTCTAGTAATCCTTCGAATCCCTCACGTAATTCACGCTCAAAATCCTTAAGTGATAAATTCTCCAATCCCTTGCCTAATCTAAGCATCTCTTCTCTTACATCTATGTAATTGTTCTGTAGGCTTACATAGATCAAAGAAGAATCAGACCTACTCGACCCTGAACGACTTGATAAATAATCAGTTTCATAAAATGGGCCTGCATCCCTGGCAATAAAGACTTTATGTTCTCTGGGAAACTTTTCAGAGATATCCCTTAAAAGCCTAGGATACAGGGGAACGGCACCCTGCAATCTTCTGTAATCAGTTACGAAATATTCATAATCGGATAAAAGGCTCGCTTTTAATCTTTGCAATTCTTCCGCAGTCGGCTCTTCTCCTCTCAATAACATACCAGCCAAAAATACAATATCATCTATTATGCGGTCTTTTGAAGGATCGCCTTTCTTAAGCTCTTTGGTCTTCTCTTTTAATTTCGCAAGCATATCATCTGGAGAAAGCGGCCTATCTTTAGGTAAATCTTCTAAATCCTTTAAGGTAAGGCTCTGGTAAAATCTATTTATTCCTGATTCTAATCTGCGGCGATAATTTTCATATAATGCCTTTATATGGTTAATATCGACTTCTTCTAATTCTTTCTTATAGACCTTATACAAGGCTATCAAATGGACCAAACTAATACTTCCATACTCAATAGAGTCGACACCGGGAAGCATACCTTTTTTAGCTATCTCCGTTAAAGCAAAAACTGGTATTTGAGATATACCGTCTCTCGTCACATCTGAGGTGCCGATTCCTTCGGCCTCCAACTCCTCTTCCTCTTCCTTAACCTTCAAATCCCTTAAAATATCAAGTGTCTTCTCTAATCCCTTATCAGTTCTAAATTGCTCAAGGGCAGCACTCATCCATTCACCTAAAGAGGATAAAGTTATACTTTCCTCATCTAAGAGCCCATGGAAGATTGTTTTTATTTCATTGGGCATATCTATATTGAGATAAGCACACAACTCATCAACGCTTTTAACTTGCAGCTCGAGAGACGCAGCATACTCTTTTCTTTTTTCCTCCCGTAGATACGACGGCAATTTGGACAATCTCTCTTCAAGACTAAACCTATCATTCGCCTCCATGCCAAACTCTACATCCTGCAGGCCATAAAGACGCTCTATACCTATTCTTCCTTCCCGGGCATTGTATCTAATAAGTGCAAATTCTGCTTGATTGAGTCTTTCTCTGGTGAGGTGAGGTTGTTCGAGGAGAACTTGCCTTAGGCGCTCTATTAGTTCATACTCTGTCATATTAAAAGGATTCTTGCCTTCTTGATTCTCGCCTTTTTGTCTAAGTATTTGGTAGGCCCTTCTTACATCTTTACCGCATCCCCTTAAGAATGTGTGGGGATTTACTCCTTCGGGTAGTTCGTCAGGATGCCCAGCATAATATGCCTCTTTTAGTTCATGGAATATAGCGATAGGATTATCTTGAAGGGATTCTGCAATATAAATATTATCTCTATCTCCAAAGCCTCTTATATGAGTATTGTCCTCTATTAATCTTATCTCCTGGCCTGATTTTGTAGTTATTGTTTCATCTAGCAATTTTACCCTAGCTTCGTTTTTATCTTCAGTATAAAGAGTAAAGAGCCTCCTGCTACTGCGATACGGCTTATAGTATAATACAAGATCTCCATTCTCTTCCGTTGCAATAATATTTTCTTTTACCTGTTTTAGTTTCCCGCCTTCTTTAATAAACAGCTTACCTATGAGATTGCCTGCTTTTGTCTCTTTAATACTCCGTCTTGCCCATTCTAGATAATCCTTTTCATATGGTGGTTTGGTCTCAGGGATAAAACCTCCATGCAATATTTCCGCAACAATAGACCAGCGATCAGCAATCTTATGTTGAAAATAACTTAAGGTTTTATTATTAATGAAATGCTCACGATATATTTCGCTCATGAGAAAATAAAGCTTTTCTTTATCTCTATCTTCCTGTATAGCAGCATTAAATATATCGATAATTGTATCTATGTTTTGTTGTTTATACAGTTGGATGTGGACATTTTTATTCTCGCTAAATCCGACTTTAATAGTCGCTTCTGCTTCTCTAGTTATAAATGGTATAATTATATGGAGATTTACCTCTTCTGTGATTCCTTCTTTCTCCATTTTAGACAAAACTTTATCAATCATTACGTAGAGTTGTCCTTGCGGTGAATAAGCAACATCATCTATAATCACTATGTCATAGCCTTCTTCAATAAACTCTCCTATATTCTCTTGGATTTCTTCATCTTTACTTACATAAAGGACTTCCTCTGCAGGAGGCAGTCCTTTTTCCCTGGCTAGTTCATCAACCCAGGCATTGCTCTTTTCCAGATGTGTGGGTTCTGACTCGGGGTCCTCTTCTCGGCCTTCGGGTTCCAAAAGTTTCCTCCGCAGCACAACAATATATGGTCTACCTTTATTATTATCATTAAACTTTTCTACAGACTTCTCCAGCGCTGCTTCAAATTCTTCCTGATTAATATACGTGATATGATCTATAATGAATCTCGCAAGTTCTTGTAGCTTAGGGGGATGGGCAGTTATCCATTCTTCAGCTTTTTCTGGATCTATGGAATTATCAAGAAGTGGTCTTTGGACTACAGTTTCAGGAGAGACTGGTCTTTCTCTATCATTAAGATAAGTCTTGAGGATTGCTCTCCTGCTTGGGTCTGGCATTTTGAAACCTTCAACACCGACGTTTCTCTCTATTTCTTCAATGACCCCTAAAATCTCATTAATCCTACTCTCTAGCGCCTCTATATCATCATATGCAGAGATAATATCGTCGTAATACTCTCCTCCTATACCTTGCCCTTCAAGCAAACCCCTGACGTGAAGGTCTATATCTGCACCTCCTGCAACTATTCTTAGCTTATCATCTGGTCTACTGGCCCTCCATGCGGTAAAGATTTTTTTTCCATCGGGATGTTTTAAGGTTGCCTTCTCAGGATCGGTCAAAAAACCAAGTTCAAGATAAGACAATAGTCTTTTTTCATGTTTATTCTCGTATGGGGTTGTCGAAACATAGCCTGCCCCAATGAAATCTGTTACAATTGACCCTCCCTGTATCAATACTGGGATAAGCGCAATGTTTGTAATATTAGTTGCATTATAAGAATCCCAAGGCACTATATCGCCGCCTTTAACAACTATTCCACCAATGTTACTCGCCACAACAGTTCTCATGGGCATCAATTTAAGACTGTCAAGCTTCTCTCGAAACTTGTCTTGTTTCATAAGATCGACTTCAAGAAGAAAGAAATCCTCGTTTTCCTTCAGACCATTGAGTTGGAGATTAAGACGCGCTTCATTTAATCTATCAGGATTTTTTTCGCACAAAATAACTTTTCCTGCTCCAAGTTTAGCTGCTACCAAAGAAAGCATACCATCGCCTGCGCCCATGTCTACGAATCGTACTCCATCTAAGTCAGTTTCGAATAATAACAGCATAGTCACTATAGTATGTAGCCCAAGACTGTCATTAACTCCCTGCGTAGCAATAATACTCTTGGATAGTTTGTTTACCAAAATAACATTATTACTCAAGTCTTGTTTTAAATCATCACTGAGTAGATCGTACGACTTATCATCTAGAAAGAACAAAAATCCAACTCGGATAAAACCGATACCTGATAACGTAACCCATGTTTCCCTACCATAACTTTTATCTTTATGCCGAAGATCACTGCGATAGGGTGGCCAATTTCTCCAATACCACAGAGCAAGCTCATCAACAATCCGTTCACTGAGTTTATGACTATAATCTTCATCCCAACGCTCTGCAAGAGTAGGTTTTTCACCACGCACCTCTTCGATAGCCTCGCGCACCCCACCATGAATCCATCTACCCGGAGTCATAACTTCATCATAAATCGAAGAGAAAAGTGCTGGTTCTTCTTCTATAATCTCTCTCAATGCCTCAATTTTAATCTCGCGTGTGTCAGCCAAAAATAGAAGATCAACTAAACTCAAGAGAAACTCATCGACTTCTCCTGCAGGCCCGATACTGCCTGGGTCGATTATTTGGATACGACCTTCAGGAGTAACATAGTACTGGAAATCTTCATCAACTATAGCTAATCCACGCCTGGCGAGCCTGTCTTGGATACCTCTGAGGTCTCTAAATGTCGCAGCAGTTATAAACTCAGGTACTACTTTTGGGAAATCTCCCGGTACAACATCCATGACGATATTCGGATTTCCTTCTCCGTCTACAAAAATACCATGAACACTCGGTCCAATTCCTAGTTCATCAAGGATCAATGCGCTCTGGTAATCCTTGAGGAATCCATGGAATAGATCTTTAGTTTCACTTGAGGTAAGCTCTAGCGAATCAACTTTAGAGCGCAGATCATCTGCAATTTGCAAGCCCTGGTATTCTCTCAGTAGCGCAACAAATTTATGAACATCTTCTTTGAAATCATTGAACAAAAGATGCGTTCTTATGGCAACGGGGCGTCCATCTTCTAAATATCCTAACCTCACGTAAGAATTCGAACCGCCATGTTCTTTGCCTAACAAAAACACACCATCAACATCATCTGGCATGTTCACATCCACAATTCGATGAGGTACAGGGGCTGTCTTAGGATCTCTCATGTGCGTTGGATACGGTAGGTTTTCGGATGAAATATTCTTGGTAGTAAGATATTTAGCCGTAAAGCCTGGCTGATTACTATAAAAGGGTACAGCGCGGGCCTTAACGCTTCTTCCAATCTCATCATCAGCCTTGGCAATAAGTTGCTGCACTAAAGGCGGGATAGGTTGAAACGCGTTGATTTCTCGCATAATCCTAAATATTTCTCTTATTCTTCCTTCTCCTAAGGTCGTAGCGTGATCATATAAAATACCTAGTTTCATATATTCTCTTATGTGCTCAGGAGGCACATCTTTTAGAATGCCTGCCGTTCTCTGAGCCATCAATGTAGATAATGCGACAAAAGAACCTTTGACTGACATCAAGTTTCCTGGCGTTATTAAGTCTTTGGCCTTCGCAATCAAATCCTTATATTGTGGCTCGATCACTAAATCAGTACCACTGAGTAGCACGCCGTTCGAATATACCATACTAAAATATACTGAATGCATTGACTCTCTTGATTGGACTGATGGCATACTGTCTTTTCCAAATATCTTAATATCACAAAACATACGACGGGAATTAATACCCAATCTTTCCCTCAATTCTCCCTTCATCTCTTCAGAAAAATCGCCTTCTTTACTATGATAATCAACCTCATCTCTGACTATCGCTACTAAATCTAAATCGGTCGGATTTTCCTTAAACAAGAAACTCCCTATAATATATACTGCCTCTATGGAATCTTTATATTGAGGGACTATATGATCGATTATTTTAGGAAGCAACTCTTGAAGTGTTGCTATTCTTTCTCTAGCAATCCTTTTTTCCTCATCGGTTAATATAGACCAAAAAAGGTTTCTGGATAGGCTAGGTTCCCCTTGCAACTTTTCTTCAAACTCTTCCCTTTCCATCATAGCATGGACAAATTCAGCATGTGACCAGGTGAGATCTCTTACTCCCTGCGGCTCTCCTGTATCTCTATTTATCTGCTCACTCATTGAGCCATCAAGAGGGATATGGGCTAATGACCATCTGAAGAAATCAGTGCTTCTTTCATATGCCTTCATGGCTTTCTTGCGATCATCTTCATTCCCTCCTTCTTTGTATCTTTCAAGGAACACTCTCGCAAGCCTTGCGTAATATTGACTGACTCCCAAGGTAGTAATAAACCATGGGTTGCCTTTTTCATCTTCAGGCCTCTTTTCATATACAACTGTATCTCCGCTATAGTAATCCTCAGGAAATCTCCCGATACCAAATCCAACTCCAACCTTTTTAGACCAGGCCTGGTCATGTCTATATTCATCCCTAAACATCTCGACCTCTCTCAGATCAAGCTCTTCTATTCTCCCGACAGAATCATCAACATCATATGCATAAATACTACCTAATATGCCTGATATATCCAGACCCTGTCGATTCTTATACTCAAGACTAGTAGGCGCTGAATTAAGATCTTCAGAGCTTAATTCTTCAGGGTCTAAAAAGCTCACTATAAAACCTTCTTCCTCATTATAATATCTTTCGATTCTCTCTTTTAAGCTAGCTGCTGTGTCTTTGTATCTTTCTGTGTCTTCATTATACGTAAGAGCAGTGGCCAATTTGGAACCCCTTACTAATGCTGCTCTCATCTGTTTATCTGTAAAGAAGTGATGGGCTAATATATCTTCCCATAGATCAAAACACTTCTTATGCCAATTATCCACAATATACTCAAGATCTAATCTGATATCTGAATAAATTTCCTTTACCTGTTCTATCTTGCCTTCTTTTAAAAGTTCTTCACAATACTCAATAAGCGCTACGCTTCTTAATGCTGGGCCATCGTGTTGGGGATTAGGACTCCATAAAAGATCTGGCTCTCCAGTCTCTGCATCGTATTTAGCATATCCTTTTCCAAATCTACTAAATTCTCTAAGCTTATCTATTTTAGCTCGCAATTCATCCTTGGATACAACCCCGTCTGCCGCTTTATATAACCTAGTTAGCATCCTAAGTGCTCTACTTGAATCTCGTACCCAATGCCTATTTGAATAGTCGTGCGTCTCTTCGCCAGTAACAACAATTGCGCCATTATCCTTACAGTTGCCTAATGCCCTTCTAATGCTTGCTTCTTTCTGCCTTGATGCTATTATGCTTTCTACGGTATCGATAAAATCAGTGGTATTTAGATAATTTTGCAGTGCACTCCTAAATTCATAAAATTCTTTATTACCGAGGCCTTGTTCCCTCATAAGCTCATAGAAAAATTCTGCATCAAGCTGGAGGTCTTCTTCTGTTAATCCTGCTTCATGGCGCAGTTCGTGGGCCAGGCCTACTGTGAATAAGATACGGGCTAATTCGGGATTTTCTTTGGCAATATCAAGGAAGGTACGATTAATTCCTATAAAGTTATTTTCTCTGTGATCTTCGAAGAGACGTTTGGAGGCATTTTCTTCAAGAAGGGCGATGAGGATCTTTGTATCTCTAATACTATCTGTAGTAATGCCGCTTCTCTCTAACGTAGAAAAGGCCTTGTGAATAAGCGCGCCAAGTTCTCCTTCGCTAAGATTTAAGGCTCTCTTAAGTTCATCAAGTTCCCCTTCGGTCATCTCAAATACATCTACATCCTTATCCTGTGCATCTTTAATACCAACTCCACGAACAAGAATTCTTTCTCTCTCTGGCCTAGCTTCTACTTCCCTCGACACATTAATGTCGTTTCTTTCGCCTTTAAGCAGAAGGGCTTCGAAGTGAAGAGGAGGTTTTTCCTGGTCAGGAGCGGGTAGCTCCTGATTAGACAACCATAGCCACCGCGCTGCAACATATTTCATATTGTCCGCAAAAGTACCTACAGGCTGATGTGTAAAACCCGCCTCGTGCGAGACATAACCTTTTTCTAACAGCTTGTCTCTATTACTAGTACGTTCAAGCTCTTCACCAAAATGAGCCAACTCATGATTAACAGCATCTGTTGCGACATCAAGTATCGAAAGTCCTGGTTGTCCAAGGCGATTAGCCAGGGAACGATTCAGTATCATCGTGGATTTTCCTTTATATATTGTAAATACCCCATTAACGACAACATCCTGACTGACCAATATAACCTGCTCTAAACCAAGTAGTTCTACAATGGGACGCGCTAGGTTAATCAGCTCTTTGTCTCTATCAGAATAGTTACCAGGGTCAATAATGAAGTCCTCTATTTTTCTCATCTGTTCATCTAGTGTTACCAAGGCCCTGGCTTGAAAAAGTTTTTTTGTAGAATCAGGGACATCACTCAAGCTAGGAATCTTAATAGTCGATAGACCCAGTTTTTCCAAAGTCTCTGCCTGAAATCTTGCCTTGGCTTCATTTATCTCTTGTTGAATCGCTAACCGGCGAAGAAATAGACTGGTCCGCTCATCTGGTTTACTAGGATCGGTTGAAACTTCCAAAAGTACTAGAAGTCTAATAAGCTTCTTTTCTCTATCCCTCTCCCCTGATTTAACTACAAGAGCACTCAAATCCTCTTCAGTTACAGCTTCGTATCGGCCCTGATTGATATTCTCTGCAAGCTTTACAAGCATACTATCCTTATAACTAATAGAATCCCAATACTGGTTGTTGGTTTCCCAGTCACTAGGAAAATCCTCAAACACAAACGGGGGATCTCTTTGGGTCAAGGTCTTATAGGCAATGGCCTTGTAAAATTCAATAGCCACGTATTTCTGGATCACGGGAAGGTATTCTTGCTCATGCTCAAAACCACTTCGGGTACGAATCAAAGGCAATGGAATTTGGATTACTATCCCCAGTTCTTTAATAAAGTCACGAAGCGAGGATGGGATCAGCGCCAGGTATTCCTCCTTTATCTCCCCGACGCGAAAGCCTGCTTTGGATACCACCTGTACAGGCATATCCTTTGTACTCATAATCCGCATGGTGCCAAAACTTGTGGAACTCCCCTCTCCAGGTCTTATCGCCTTAAATGTTGTCTGGCTAAGCACGTCATAATCAACCTTTAATTGCCCTTTCTCACCTTCGTGGTCCTTAAAGAAGATCTTAAAATTATCATCTTGCGACAATCCTGCAAAACTCTTCCAAGCCCGCATGCTAAGCATCTGGTCAAGCTCCGGGATAGTATTACTAACTATCTTTATGCGTCGAACCGTAACACCCTGCATTAAGCTGGGGTCGGTTATCCTTCGGATACGGGTTAGCCGGATACTAGTGGGGTTGCCAGATGTATCTTTCTCTACTGTGTAAGTAAACATAAATGCACGATCTTCATTCTTAGTGATGATCTCAAGACGATCAACTCCCTCAAATATTGTATATTTTCCAGTTCCGTAAAATCCTTCTAGATCTATCTGTTCCCCGATTGCCTTAGTGGACTTTGGAATAAGAAGCGCGACTTCTTGAAGCGCACCAGTTCCATCATCTCTTGCCTCCTCTACATACTCCTCCTGCCCTAACTCATTTAATTGCAAGAAAAAGTCCACTATTAACTCTTTTGCTCCAGCATCCTTAGAGTTTTGAGGAATCTCGCGAGCTGAAGCGCCAGATTCTGCTTGTTTGGTCGCATTACGAAGAACTGTAGCTTCACCAGTAGTTAAAAGAGGAGGGAGTTTCTCTCTACCTTCAACATCATCTCTTATGCGGTCAAGGAGATATTCTATATCCATGACTACATCATCTGGGTCTTTCTTTGGCCGTTGTTCCTCTAAGCTAACCATCTGGGAAGTCCCAATTCCACCGTATGGAAGACGTCCATCCTGACCCTCTGGAACCACTCGCAGTTCCTGCCTGATTTGCCCAGCAATATCATTAGTCAGAAACACTGCGAACGGACGGGCATCCCCTAGGGCAATAGGTTGGTCAGGGTCATCGAGATATCTGCGGAGAATGCTATGATCGATCTGACGAAAAGCTCCTCGCCATGTAGTAAGAAATCTCTCTTTAACCCCTGGCTTGGCATGCAATATCTTCCCAAGCTGCTTCGTGACGATCTCTATAGTCTCCGGCGGGCCCCTGGAAGCTGCGTACGAGAGAAATTCAATCATGGCTTTGATCTCAGCCAGTTCAATCTGGCCATAAGATAGTTCTCGTAAGTCAATGATTAGCTGGGCGATGAGCGGGACAGCATCAAGCTGCTCCTGTGTATCAACCTGCCAATCAAGCGCTAAAACTTCAAACAACTTTTCATTGGTGACTTCTTCTGAGAGTTTTAGATTTGGATTTTTACTTACTTCAAAAAGTCTGATAAATAAATTAAGATAGAAGTCCTTTTGAAGAGAAAATCGTTCCTGCAAGAGGGGGCCTTCCACTGATTCCAGGTAGCCAGGAAGTCTTTGCACGATCCTTTCCATGCGTTGAGCGAATTTATCAAAAGGAAGCGGCGTATCAATATCTAGCTCTTGATTTTCCTGGACTGCTTTTTGAAACCGTCTCTGGATAGCCTCTTGTTGCACTTTGTAGAGCTTATCGATCTCTTCCTTGACTCGCTGCTCAATCTCTCGTCGGTATTCTTCCGGCACAAGCTCCAAGAACGGTCGATAGCTTCTTCTAGCTTGAGCAATAAATTCATCCCTCCGTGCCACAATCTGGGCATTCCAGATCTCAAGTGCCTGCTCTTGTCTCCTGCGCTCCTCAGGGCTAAGTTCTTCCATTTCAATATCTTTTGAGGTACTGATTACGTGGGGAGTAAGATATTTTATTTTTCCAGTTTCAGGACTCACAAAGACAAAGTATTCGCCATTGGCTTCGGTCGGGACAAATCCAAAAGGAATCTGGCTGGTGATATCATTGACATTGCCCTCTCCATCGATAAGAATATAGTCTAAAGAGTCTCTTGCTCTTCCTAAGATAAAGGTGCGGGTTTGATTAACCAGTCCTTCCTGTTCTTCAAAGTCAAAGGTCTCCCCAGTAAGGATCGCAACATTAAGAACTGCTTGAGACCCCTCAGCGCGAGCTGTCCTATACCAGACCTGTCCTCCCTGTAGTGAACCAAATGCATGAAGAGGACCACTACCAATAAAACTATTTCCCGGCCCCATTCCTGTTTCGAGATCCTTCACAGAAACTTTAAACTCAGATCCGGCGTACCACTTTTTGATCAACGTGGACCCAATTAGCGACGCAGTAGCTACTGTAGATGTTGGAGGATGTCCCTGATAACCTCCAGAAACAGTAAGAGCATAATTCGTTTCGTCTCTTTCCCTATCCCAGATAGTCTTTTGTCCCAGATCGTAGGATTCCCAAAAGCGCGGCAATTCAACCTCTTCAGGTTTTCCGAACCAATCCCAATTATCTTCCGCTCCTTCAGGATTATACCTGTAAGCCCGAGGCCCAATACTGAGCCCA
Organism: Candidatus Omnitrophota bacterium; assembly: GCA_042570105.1. GTDB lineage: Bacteria > Omnitrophota > Gorgyraeia > Gorgyraeales > Gorgyraeaceae > JBHPHW01. The sequence continues at coordinate 44,504 of JBHPHW010000002.1, forward strand.
TATTCCCATATCATATAGTAACCTGTCTCATCTGAAGCTAGTCTTATTCCTTTGACAGCACCATTTACTAAAGTCTCACCACTTATAAGATCAATTGTATGCAATGCACCTTGCCACCTGGTATCAACGCCGATTGCTGTCTTTCCCGACGAATCAATTTCAATATGATCATATGCCGGCAAATGTAGCTTTCCTAAGGATAAATTGTACAGCGTATACTTACCATCCATATTCTTTATAATCACCACATCTGCCAGGTCATGCACAAGATATTCTTCGTAAAATCCATCATAAATAACCTTTGGAACTGGATTTTCTTCCTCGTGGTCATAATAGACCAGCTCCCCATCCGGATCCTTGTGGACAGAAAACCTGCCAGAAGCTGAAATAGAGACTTTTTCAGGACGTTTGTCCATTTCAATAGGAACATATGTCATATCTCTAACATCAAGCACCCTCTCATGTTCTACGAGTCCCAATACAACCAATTCATCAGAATGTTCGACAATATAAGGTTTCTCTTCACCAGGATAGAAGCGGCTTCCACCTATAGTCCCATTTTCTATCTTAAAAATATTAAGCAATTTTTCGGTCTCTCCAGCGAATGTATCTCTATTGATTCGTCTCAGTTGCTGGTAATCCTGAGCAAGAACAACACGGCTCTTTGTTTCCGTGTCATATATATATACGCCACTTGCATCATCCCCTATTGCATCTCCGCCAGCCTCATCCTCTAGTATCACATACCGATTCGGGGCATCAGCGGGTTTCTCATCCAAGAAGGCCTTTTTGCCTGAGACAAATATTGGCTTATTGGTATTATCACCAGGGGCAACATGCTGAAGCTCGTAATAGGCTACATCTCCGGTCTTGGGGTTACTAAAAAGAAAATACTTCCCATCAAAAGATACTTGAGGGTAAGCTTCTCGAGCAATGGTCTTAGGTATCACTTCCATGGGTGATCTGGGATGCACATCCTGCCGTACGACGTACTGCGATCTGCCGGAATCAAGGGGAATAGACCACAGAAAATGACCAGGCTCCATATCTAAAATGACCTCGTACGTACTTGCTCCGTCTCGGATGTAACGTTCTAACTCAGCTTTGTCCCTGGGTTCCCCTTTATGACCTCCTATATGATAATTAGTCGCTGTGCTTCCTTTACGGAAGGTGATGAAGTCCTGCCTAAAATCCCGCTCCTCGCGATTCACCCAATTATGCGAGATAATCCTGCCCTTATAGGGTAGTCGTCTGTCCGTCTCCGGATTGACCGCCACAGGATTATCCGGGTAAGAGTTATCAATAACGAGTTCAAAATCAGGATGTTTATAGACACAAGGTCTATCTAGTCTCTGTAGAGGATCTAATCTGTCAATATCCTCATGTTCAAATCCCGCATCAAAGGCAATGTCCAAATTCATAGCGCGGTCCTTCATCCCCATAAAGAGTAGAAGCCGACGCCTTGTGAATGTTTCGCTATAATGGTCCTCGTCCTCCTCAGGCCTTGAAAATAGTGTAGCGCGACCAGACCGTGTGTCGATCTGAAAAGAGTGAGGACCTTCTATCTCAATTGCAAAGATTGTCTCTTCGTCCTTCCAGAAGGTTGTTGCGCTTATAATCTGCTTACCCCCAAAATCGTCATTTGTAAAAAGTCTTCCCAAATCATGGAAATACACAGACATCTTACCGTCTCTACCAATCATTGACGTATAGGTTCCAGTCGAGTCAGTACGGGCATATCTCACCACGCGTTTAAAACCACTGGCCAGATCAATGACCTTGACGTCGTCTGGTCCGTGAATGTCTGGAATCTTGATAAATACTACATTTGCGAACGGATTGATAGCATATTCGATTTCATAGTCAATACCGGCACGAAAGAGATTTTCCTTCAGGACCTGGCGTCTTGCTTCCAGATCCACTACAATAAAGTTTACCCCTTCCTCTTCTGAGCGCTCCAGATACGTCAGGTATTTTCCATCCTGGCTGAACTGTAGATTATAGTTATACAATGTTCTGGAAAATTCATCTGCACCACGAGCTACTGAAAAACCTGTCTCTAGACAATATTCTATTCCGGTCTCTAAGTCGATCATGGTCCTAGTTTGATAAAAACGGGGCTCGCCCACCCTCGGATGATGATCAAGGTAAGCAAATTTCTTGCCAGGGGAAGTAAGGATGATGCCTATTTTTCTATTAATAAAAATATCCGCTTCGGAATCCATGCCAATGCCAAATTTTTGCATGGCTCCCCCTTCTAACTTGACAAGCCTATCTAAAGTAACGTTGTCTTCAGTAGTTGTAAGCTTATAATACCCATTGATGAGCGGCTCGATTGCTTGAACATCGCTCGTTACAATCTCTCCTGTCCCGATCTCCATCAGGTCACCATTCTCAAGCAGGACGTATCTCTGGTTGCTATCTGTAGGAATGCGCTCGGTTCCTGGCCGGCTCACCTCGAGCCCCAGAATAGGCGGCTCACGTAAAAATCGGTTAAATCCATTGACTGCATCTGAATCAATCTCACCTATGCTTTCTTCAATATCTATTTGTGGTGCCAGGACTACATTTTCTCTTGGCTTTGTCACCTCGTATGAGGTGACAACTGCCTTTGCTGTCAGGGTATTGACAAGCTGAGCCAAAGAAGTAAAATCCTTTGCCTCCTTCTCAGTCAATGTAACGGTAGGGTTAACCCTTTTCTTAGCAAGCTCGAGTAGTCGCGCGCCGAGCTGTACAGGAATTGCAATAAATCTATCAGTCTCGACAATCGGCAGCTTATCTTCTATCATCCAAATATCTTCTGATGCCTCATATCCAGTAACGCCTTTGACAGCCTCCTCTGTGAACGTAGTTACCATTAATGGTAACTCTACTTCGCGATCTCTATCCTCCTCCAGAGGCCGACGTAGCGTAAAACCCGGCACTACCTCTGCTCCGATCTCCTTGAGGTTTATAACTCCCTTCCAGTCAAACAAGTGTTCGTGCAAAAAGAAGACCTTTTTGTCTTCAGGAATGGCAACTTGCGCAAATTGTTTATTATGAGGGAGAATAACAAAACCTTCTCGTCTTAACTCCTCAATCAGCCCAGCTGAGGTCAATCCTTTCTGAGCATTAGCGCGAATGGCCCTGACCACATGGGCATAGTTTTCATTGCCCTGTACGAGGCTATCAAGTCCTACTACAATCGTATTGATGAGTCTCGCTTTACTAGCTACAGAGAGCTCTGGATGATTGATAAGTTGGTTGATAGCATATTCCATGGCCAACTCAAAATTAGACCTCTCGCCAGGCTTCAGATCCAAAGGAATAATTATCTGGTCTCTAGATTCTGGCACATCTAACAAACTTCCCATCTCAACCATCAAGCCGCCAGGCACTGTTGCATCTTCCAGGATGTCTTCAGTAGCATCAGGCGCAAAGATAACCTCTCCATTCCGGGCAAAGGATATCCGATGCGGCAAAGTGGGATCATGCACAACCATGACATTGGTAAGCTCGACCTGTGCTGCCTCGCCACTTAATGGCTGTGGAGTCTTGGTGCCCTCTTCTGGGACAAACATGCGCGAAAAGATTTCACTGTCCATACCGAAGCCATTGTCAACTATTGTGATAGTGTTATCAGTTAAAGCTACATGGACTTTTCTATCAGCGCTATCCTCTGGCCTATACCGTGGTATGCCACTAGGTACAATGACTTCTTTCTCTTCAAAACCATTTACTGTTTGTGGCTTGGCATCCAACTCTGTCTTTGTACTTACCCTCACCGATGGCACATATGCAAAGCGCCTATGCACGCCCTCTGCAATACCGGCCTGGGAATTGCGGTGTTCTAGATCACGGTCCTGATCTGTTCGCGGGATAGCCTCGCTCGTCGTCACCCGCACTACTGTACCCTGTTCGTAAGGCTCGCCTGCGGCTTCCTGGAATGTCTCTACACCAATCTGTTTAATTTGGAGATACATCTGTCCTTTTGTGTCCTTGAGAATTGTAAGTTGATATGCAATGCCGGCCTGGCTAGCCTGAGACGTAAAGACATCTATCCGATCTGTCCCGCTCATCTCAAGCCAATCGACGATCTGCTTTACACCTTTGCCAAACTGCCCTATCTTAAGGCCCAAGGCATCCAGACTGTTTGATACTGCTTCGTAAACTCCTTGTGCGCGGGGATTGGGATTTTGGCCAACAATACTGACTCCTAATCGCGGATCAGCATAGGTACTATTACCTTCGCTATCACTATTAATTAGATCGATAATCTCTTTTGTATAATTTCCATCGGCAAGTTTTCTGTAGATAACTGGATAGGCCCTCTCGCCTCCTAATTCAGGCGATAAGCCCAATTTCTCTAAAACCTCCCCCAGGATCTGGGGAGGCAATATTCTCTTTGCCAGCCTACGCTGCGCAACAACAAAATGCTCCATGTCCACACCCAAGAAATCCTGAGATGGATCTTCGTACTCAAAGGACATGAGATTTCTTTTTACTGTCTTTGGATCCGATGATTCTATAGTTGGAACCCTCGGCCTTCTACCCTCGGTCTCCGCGGCTAAAACTCCTTCTTCTCTACCTATCGTTCTAATCTCCTGACTATATCTCTCAAGGAGCATATTTATAAAATCCTCAAACTCTAGTCCGGGCTCTTCCCTTGCAATCTCCATGGACAATCTAAAAAGTGCGCTCCATGCAATAGGTAAGCCATCTCTTTCTAACTCTTCACTAACCTCCTGTATCTTTACACGGGCAAGTCTCTGTGAATCGCTAAAGACAGCTCTACTGAGCTGGGTGTACCCTAATACATCTTTTTGCATATACGGTATCATTGTCCCCCAGCCTATCCCTTCAAAGACAGAAAAATTGCCGCTATCCGTGATGAATTCCTCTACGGGGCCTTTAACTCCTGGAGGGACAAAATTATGCGCAACCTCATGGGCTAGCATGCCTATAAAAAACTCTTTTGAGAGAGGTCTTACGCGAGGGGTCCCTATTCTAAAACTAGCGTCTGTAGTGTTATAATTCTCGTCAAAGTAGGCAAACGTCAAAATCTTAATGACCAGAGCATCATATTCTTCCCTATCTAAGAAAGAAAATGAATTCTGATAAATAAGTAAAATTGCTAAAAGGTGAGTTTTAAGCTCTCTATCTCTCCTAGATTTGGCCAAGAGAGTTTTCATGCTCAAATCTCTTCCTAATAGAAGTCTTGCTTCTTCTGAATGCTGTTTATTGAAAATCCCTTCTGTATCTAAAAGAAATGCATACTCTTCTTTTATCTTTTCTATTAATTTCTTAAATTTCCCAACCCCTGTCTGGGAAATTTTATGTAAGGCCCTACCAAACTCAAAACGATCTCTCTCTAAGCTACTAGTTACTCTATCCTTACCTAAAAGATCAACCAATTCTCTAAACTCTTCTATGCCCATCTCTGAGACATCATCTAAGATGTTAACAAGCCAATAGGGAGCTACAGGATCAGGGCTCTTAAGGTCACTAGCTACTCTATCTTTACCTAAGATATCGATTAATTCTCTAAATTCTTCTATACCCATATTTGAGATGCTATCCAAAATTTTACGAGCCTTATAGGTATCTTTCTCGAAGGCAATAGCTATCCTTTCTTTACCAAAGAGATTTTCTAATTCTTTTCTAATTTCATCTTCGGATATTCTATCCCTTCTGAAACGCTTAAATGTGCGACGAGCCATGGCCCGAAGCCCGCCTTCCATCGACCTATCTATATCCGCGCCCTCGTGGGCTCTTTGTCGCCTCTTCCGATCTTCTAGGTCAACCTTGGCCTCTGCCAACTTGCTGGTCTTAATTTTATATATTCCATCTCCCAAGATTCTTTGTACTTCCAATAAAAATCTACCTGTCTCAACACTATCCCCCTGTCTAATGCCATATGCCTCGTTATCTGTAATGGCAACTGTGGTTTCGTCATAGCGTATATTGGCCAGTCTTGCAATATCAGCTCTCCCGAGATTATCATTTAAATCAACTTCTTTTTCCCACAGATCTTCCTCTTCCTTTGTAAGCGCAAAACCAAAGACCCGTTTTGCAAATATATCAGCGAGTCGCTCTTCCTGATCTTCATCTAGAGAAATTTCAAGTTTCTTAACCAATGCATGGAAGAGTTCGTGGGCGTGGACAAAACCAGTTACTTTATGACTATCTGCATCACCGAGTTCTGGGGCGACTATCTTAAATGCCCTTCTTGAATTTTCTATATCTATTACTATTTCATTCGTATTAGGATCAAACTCTCCGTATGTAACCCCATTGCGCTTAAGGGGTTTAGCATCTCCTTCACCTATGTCTTCTAGGGCGCCGTCTGTATCAGGCAGAAATATTGCTATTCTCCTAGATAGAGTAACGGAAAGATAATCCTGAATTTCTTCCCTCTGGGGGAAATATTCTATAGGTACATCGCCTAATATACCTAACGCATTTTCTCGATGAGAGCTAAGCCTGTCTAGTATTTCAGGAATCCCTTTTTCTGCTCGGTCATCAACCCTTCGGTCAACCATAGCCCCGTCCAATTCTTCCTTTAATTTTTCTATCTCGGACAAGGCCTTGTTAACCAAATCTATCTGCCTCTTAATAGCCTGAATTTCTTCTAATCTACTAGCGGTCTCTGCAATTTTATCACTTTTTTCTGGATAAAATTTTTCAGGTACTTCGTCTAAGTTACCTAAAGCAGTACTTAAATGACTTTGAAGACTAGCTAATGTCTCAGAAATCCTCTCCCCATTTTCATCAGCAATAGCTTGCTCTAAAGCCTCCTCTGCAGTATCTATATTAGACAAATCACTCTTTACTACATCTATCCTCGCCTGAATAATTTCTCTCTCTGTCTGGTCTAGTTCAGACAATGCTTCATTGCCCCTTCCTCTCCCATCGCCTGTGTCTTTTGGGGTACTGAATACAGCTGACTCCTCCAGCATAATCAACTGTATTACTTTATATCTTAGACCGTGTGTGCGAGTAATATAGGCTAGTTGTCTTCTCCCTTGGCGCACCTCTTCAATCATTGCTTTTAATACAGAGCTGGGATGGTATTCCCTTTTTCCCTGCAAACCACCAAGAGAATCTAATGCGGCATAAAGTTCATCAAATGTATGCGCTCGTCCGAGACCAATAGTTTCTTTTATCACAGCGGGCTGCAGAGCAAAACGTAACTCTTCTTCTATTTTTTGCACTATACGATCTGGGTTATCTATAGAATCTCCCTGCAACGGCCTAACACTCCCTGGATCAATAAAGACAATATCTCCGCGACGCCGACCATGGCCATCCTGCGTGACTATCAAGAACTGGGCATCATCTGCTCTATAGCCGGCTTCTATAATTTTTCGTGCCATCATCCGCGCCTGTTGGATACGTTCTTCGGTAATGAGTTCATGCGCATCAGCTGTGGTCAATTGTTCGGCATGAACGCCTTTTATCAGTTCCATTGCGAAAGCTGGATTACCATTTACATCTACGACACCATAAAACTTCGGACCTATGCCTAGGCGTTCATAAAGCTGAATACCTTTGATTTCTTGTAAAAAGTAATCCATTCCATACTGCCAATCATCTACGAGAGGATTGCGATAGACTTTAACCGCAACAACCTCATCGACACCTTCCAACTGAGCTTCAAAAATATCGGCACTTGACCCTTCGGTATTAATCAAGTGTGCTAAGGCAGCTGTTGGCCCTTGCGGCAACTGGGCCAATCGACTGCTAAATTCTCTCTGAAGTTCTACAGGCAACTCAAGAAAACCCATATGCTGAGGACCAAGCAATATGCTGTCTTTTTCTGCTACCTTCACTCCTGCAATACCAATCTGCCTCCCGGTAAAGTACTTTGCAGGAATATTGGCCTCATAAATAGGCCTATCATTTTCATCAAGTCTTACTCTGGAGTATTCGACTTTGCCTGTTTGCGGATTCTCATATCTAAATGTAAAAGCCCTTTGTCCCTGGCTAAGCTTTACTGAAAAACCTGTTTGTGTTGCAAAATCCTGAAGGGCTGACCATCCAGATAAAATTCCTGCTATATTTTTCCTTTTATTTTTTAGGGCGCTTGCGAAAAATGCAGGTAAAAGGGCTTGCCAGAATCTATGTCTACCTTTTTCTATCTTTAAATCTTCTGGATCTTCTCCTGTAGCTTCAGCAACTTTAAATCTTATATCCTCATTCCACTCATCTATCATTTCATCAGAGGCAAAGGCCTCCATTACTTTTAAGGTCTCGCCAAGATGAAGCAATAGCTCGCTTATAGGTTTTCTTTTCCCTGACAGAAGAAAATGATAATTTTCTTCATCTATGTCTGTAGATGAATATGGGGAGACTACGATGTAGGAATAACCCCTGTCTCTTAATAGGCTGGTGATGCCCTTAGTGTGGAATCCTCCTGCAATGAGGGTGGCTACTTTTGCGTCTCTTTTCTCTATTTGGGAGAGGGAGTTTTCTACCATTGCAATGTCACGGTCTTTTACTGTCTTATAGAAATCTTCGAGTTCCTGTAAGTATGGGTCTATTAAAGAAGGGTTAAAATCTATGAAACTTGAGAGGTTGTATTTTTTAAGAGTTGGCTTCATGAAATCTTCAAAAAACTTTACTTTGTGTGAAGCTCTATTTTCTAGATAGTAGTCTAACTCTTCATTGGAGACCTTGAGGCTAAAGAAGCCTTCCAGGAAATCTGTATTTCTTAGGGCCTTTGTGAAGGTCTTTTCCTCGGGTGTTCTGGAAAGAAGATTTTTTATCTCGTAAGTCAAATCCTCTATTTCATTGAAAAGCTTTGTAGAATCAAGGGAGTTTACCTTGGTGAGGTAATCCACAAAGTTATTGAGATTCGGGTATTTCGCAAGTTTATCCGGAAGATGTTTTAGGGCTAAGTCTTTTAAATAACTATAAAATGAGAAAGGCGAGATCTTCTGGTCTTTGAAAAGTTCGGATTTTACCATTAGACTATCTTTGGTTTTACGTAAAGTCTTGCCTGATAGAGCTGCCCTTAGATTTAAAACTAGGCCCTGGGATTCTTCGGTTATCCTCGCATGATCAATATTCTTTTCCTCTTCCATGGTTTCAGTTAGAAGCGTGATATTTTTGTAGTTTTGGGTGGGGATATTGAGTCTTTTTACATAACTAGTCAAGTCCTTCAGATATTCATCGGTCTTTATCGTCCCATCCTTAAAATCTACATGCCTTTTGTCCAAAGCGAGAAGCTCTTTCGAATATATCTTGGGTTTAAGTTCAGTAAGGGCCTTTTTGGTTTGGGAGATAAAGACCTGGCTAGATGCTGAGAACTTCATTATCCGATTAAACTCTATGATATTCTTAAAGTATATGTCTCTATCTTCTATTCCCCAGATGAGTAGGTCTGGGTATTTTGTAATGGACAGGTATTCTTCCCCTGTCAGTTCACCTGAATCTATGAATAGTCTTGCGGTCTTTTCCCTAACCTGGAAATCAGGAAAGCTTGATACGCTGGAGGTATCTACTATTCCATCTGCGCCTTCTGAACATACAAGATCCAAATCATAGTCTTTTATTAAAAGTTCTAAGATGCTTGCTAGATTCAGCTGGGCCTCTGGGTTTGTGTGAAGGTCTTGGATGTGGACTATGAGCCTATCCTTCTCGCCCTGGACTCTGGGGCCCTCATATGCCTCTGTAACCCTGCCTAATGTAGCTGGTATATATATACTAGATAGGTCTTTTAAAGATGCTAGCTTTATTCTATTAGATAGAGCTTTATCATATGTGGGCTTTTTGGTCTCTTTTTTCCCGGAAAGGATATCCTGTTTCTTCTGTAAAGTATCCTGACGTTCTCTCTGAATAGCCTTATAATTAGGCCGTTTATCTTTAAATAGACTCCTTCCTGAAGGCGCAGCATAACCTAGATTGGTAACAAGAAATACCTGCGCCATAAGGATGGCTACTACTTTTGTAAATATTCTCTTTTTACCTACTTGCCAGTCTAACATATCGTTACACCACAAAAAAATCCCGGGCATGCCTCCTTAAACATGACTAGCCTGGGCCCTTGCCATGGGAGAAAGGACCTTGTCGTTTAATAAGAGGCAATACCCGAGATGTTTAATCCCCATAATAAAATAGCCGGGTAAATACAAAACCCGGCTATAATCAATATAACAATACTTAACATAGAGACCCATGGCACTCTCCCTGTTAATTAAGGTAAAATATACTACTAAATACTTTTATAATCTCCTTAATAATTATACCCTATATAAGCCTTTTTGTCAAGGGTTATAGAAACCTGTAACTATTAATGAAATAGGAGGTTAGAAAAAATATCTTAGGCGGGATATAGCGTATCTACTTGCTGTGATTCAAAATGCCTTTAAGCTCCTTCATGAACTGGTTTATGTCTTTGAATTGCCTGTACACAGAGGCGAATCTTACATAGGCAACCTCGTCTAACTCGTATAAAAGCTCCATTACTAATTCGCCTATATGAGGTGCCTCTACCTCTTTTTCAAATTTACTCTGCAGGGTATATTCTATTTTATCTGCAAGCTCTTCAAGGTGTTGAATACTTATGGGCCTTTTCTCGCATGCCTTTTTTATTCCAGACAAGACCTTCTTTCTATCAAATGACTCACGTCTTCCATCTTTTTTTATTACCATTAAGGATGTCTCTTCTATGTTTTCGTAGGTGGTAAAACGTCTATCGCAATTGAGGCATTCTCTGCGCCTGCGAATCGAACGGCCTTCTTCAGAAGAACGAGAATCGATCACCTTGTCTTCCTTGTGACCACAGAATGGACATTTCATATCTAAGTCTCCTTTTTGTTCAAGGATGGATAAAGAGGAAATCCCTTAACAAGCTCTGCCACTCTCCCTGCAGACTTCTTTAATAGGGATTTATCCCCTTTCTTTGTCAATGCGATATTTATTATATCTGCTATCTCCTGCATCTGGGCTTCCTTCATGCCCCTTGTTGTGACTGCAGGTGTGCCGAGCCTTATACCGCTGGTTAGAACCGGGCCTTTTTTATCAAAGGGTATAAGATTTTTATTAACTGTTACATTGACACTACCCAGGATATCAACTGCTTCCTTTCCTGTAAAACCCTTGGATCCCAAATCTATTAAAGAAAGGTGGTTATCAGTCCCTCCCGAAACTACCCTGAAGCCTGCTCCCTTCAGGTGTTTTGCAAGTTCCCTAGAATTTTTTACGATCTGCACCTGATATTCTTTAAATGAACTGGTTTCTGCCTCTTTTAATGCCACTGCCTTACTAGCTATAACATGCATTAAAGGCCCGCCCTGAATACCAGGAAAGATCTCCTTGTCTATCTTTTTAGCGAATCCCCTCCTACAGAGTATCATTCCGCCTCTTGGCCCCCGTAAGGTCTTATGCGTCGTAGTAGTTACTACGTCTGCGTAAGGCATAGGGCTCGGATGTACTCCTGCAGCAACAAGACCTGCTATGTGTGCCATATCAACAAAAAGATATGCGCCTACGGCATCTGCTATCTCTCTGAATCTTTTAAAATCGATAGTGCGCGGGTACGCACACGCCCCTGCAATGATCATCTTTGGTTTATGCTTTTTCGCCAAGAAATCTATTTCACTGTAATCAAGTTTCTCATCGCGCTTACTTACGCCATATGGCACCACATTGAAAAACCGTCCTGAAAAATTATGCGGGTGACCGTGTGAAAGATGCCCTCCGCATGCAAGGTCCATCGCTAAAACAGTATCACCTGTTTCAAGCAAGGCAAAATAAACAGCCATATTTGCCTGGGTGCCTGAATGAGGCTGTACATTGGCATGCTCTGCGTTAAAAAGTTTCTTTGCCCTTTTAATCGTCAGACACTCTGCCTCATCAACACACTCACAGCCGCCATACCATCGCTTAGATGGATAACCTTCGGCATATTTATTGGTAAGTACGGAGCCCTGCGCTTCGAGGACTGCAAGGCTTGCAAAATTTTCACTTGCTATGAGTTCGATATGATCCTGTTGCCTCTTTAGTTCTTTCTGTATTGCCTTAAAAACCTCTGGATCAGAATCTCTTAATGAATTCATCTCATCCTCTCTATCTTTTTAATCTGCCTGACCCTTTTTCTGTGCCTTCCACCTAAAGAAGGCGTAGAAAGCCAGGTGCTTACTATTTTTTTTGCCTTATTGCTGGAAACAATATTTGCCGCAAGAACTAAAATATTACTGTCATTATGAAGTCTACTTGAACGGGCAATATCTACCCTGTCGCAGAGTGCAGCGCGAACCCCTTTGACCTTATTCGCGACCATTGACATGCCAATACCAGTCTTACATATAAGTATGCCTCTCGAATATCTTTTTCCTCCGATAGCCTTTGAGACTTCATAACCTACGGGAGGATAGTCGCAATTCTCTTCAGAAAAGGTCCCAAAATCTTTTACGCTGTGGCTCGACTTATTTAGAAATTTTATGAGAATTTTTTTCAGCCTAAACCCGCCATGGTCTGCGCCGATTGCTATCTTCATTGATCTTTCTCCTTTTTAAATAATTCCAAAAATATGTTGTCCACTTGAGTGTTTATAGTATCCCGGACTCGCCTGTATTCTTCAAGGGATTTCCCCATCGGATCCGGTATCTCCCCGCCTTCTTTGAGAAGCTTGACTTTTAAAGCAACGCCAGGAAGTCTACTTGAAATGATATCTCTTTGTGTCTCTTCCATCACAAAGATAAGGTCTGATTTTTTTAATATTTCCTGGGTGGTATTCTTTCCTTTATGTCTTGAAACATCCATGCCTTCTTCCTGCATAACCTGTATTGTATTAGAGGCTGCTGCGATACCGGGATATGCGCCTGTGCCCGCAGAATCAACCCGTACTTTTTTAGAAAGGTCTGACTGCCTCAGGAGCTTCTCTAATATTGCCCTTGCCATAACGCTTCTGCAGCTATTTCCTGTGCATACAAAAAGTATGTGGTAGTCAGCCAGTAAATCGTCTTTAGATATCGCGCCTTCTCTTAAAACAGTAAAAGGATGTACTGTAACATCTAAAACAGTAGACTCTATTCCTATTTCTGCGGCACCGCCGTCCAATATCATATCGATAGAACCTGACATCATAGAACTGACAGCTTCACATGAAGTAGGAGGCTTCTCCCCGGAGATATTTGCGCTGGGGGCGACTATAGGGAAATCTACTTTATCTATAAGAGATAGCGCTATTTTATTATTGGGCATGCGAATGCCTATTTTTTCTTTTTTCTTATTGAATGCCACAATAGTCAAAGGCCCTGGCCAGAATTTATTTATGATCTTTCCTGCTGGTTCTGATAAATTTATCTTTAAATCTTCCAGCGCCTCAAGCCTTGAAATATGGACAGTAAAAGGCTTGTTTCTGGGCCTTTTTTTTATCTTATATAATCTATCTATGGCCTTTTTATCCAAAAAATTTGCGCCAATACCATAGACTGTCTCCGTAGGAAACGCAACCAGCTTACCCTCTCGCAAAGCCATTGCAGCTTCTTTTATCAAATCTTCTTCTGGAAAATTGGGATTAATTTTTATGATCTTAGTCTGCATAAAGTTAATGTGTTATTCCAAATCTCCCAAGGTAAGGCTACGGGTCTTCGGCACTGAAACAATTTGCCGTGTGCTACGGTTTACGGCTCGTTTTTCTTTACGACTATCGTATAGCAAACGACCAAAACTCGCCGTAAATCCTTGCACACATTTGGCAAAATATTTCTAATGTGCCGAAGACCCGTAGCCTTACCTTGGGAACCGTGCATCATTTAACCGCGCTTAAAATCCTCGCAGCAAAGATTGCTGCGTTTTTAGCGCCTGATTTCCCTATAGCCATGCTTGCTACAGGGACCCCGGACGGCATCTGGACAGTCGATAAAAGCGAATCCAGGCCCTTTAATGCCTTTGTCTCGATTGGAACCCCGATAACCGGTAGATCCGTATATGAACTCACTACCCCTGCTAAAGCAGCTGCGCCTCCTGCACCGCATATTAAAACCTTAAGACCTCTCTTTTTAGCAGACTTAGCGTATTTACGCACAAGGTCCGGAGTCCTGTGCGCTGAGAGAACATTTACCTCATACGGTATTTTGTGTTTCTTCAGGATGTTTTCTGACTCGCTCATCACCCCGCTATCAGACTTACTACCCATCAAAATCCCAACCAAAGCCTTTTTGTTAGTGCCCATATCACTTCCCCCTTATAGCTCTGTCACCTATGTCGCTTCTACAATAAATACCCTCAAACTTTATCTTACCTATTGCCTTATATGCATTTTCCTTTGCAGATTTTATATCCTGGCCAAAACCTGTTACGCCTAAAACTCTGCCTCCGCTGGTAAAGATCTTTCCATTTTCGCAGACTGTACCGGCATGAAATACCTCGATGCCTTTTGTGCCTTTTAGATCTTCCAGGCCGCGTATCTCTTTATGCTTCTCGTATTTCCCGGGATATCCATGGGAGGCAATAACCACACAGATACATGCCCTCTCATCCCATTCAAGCTTTATTTTATCAAGACCCCCATCTATACACGCTAGCACTACATCCACTAGATCCGAGGTCAGCCTCGGGAGAACAGCCTGAGTCTCAGGATCTCCAAATCGGACATTAAATTCCAATACCATTGGGCCATTTTTTGTAATCATAATACCAGCGTACAAGACGCCTTTATAGATCTTGCCTTCGGCCGCAAGTCCATTGATAATAGGCCTGAAAACACTCTCTATAATATCGTCAAATATCTTCCCGGAAACTACAGGCGCTGGCGAATACGCCCCCATGCCTCCTGTATTAGGGCCTTTGTCGCTATCAAAAATCCTCTTATGATCCTGCGAAGAGACAAGCGGCACTATATTTTTCCCGTCACTAAAAACCAGTATGGACGCCTCTTCTCCCTCAAGGCAGTCTTCAAGGATTATCCTTTCCCCGGAGGAACCAAAAATCTTTTTGACCAGGATAGAATCTATGGCAACTTCTGCCTCTTCAATAGTTTTGGCTACTATAACCCCCTTACCGGCTGCAAGACCATCTGCCTTTACTACTATAGGCGCACCGGTCTTTTTCAAATACTCCCTTGCCTTACCTGCGTCATCAAAAACTTTAAAATCCGCAGTGGACACTTTAAATTTTCCCATTGTCTCCTTCGCAAAAATCTTACTTCCCTCAAGAAGCGCAAGCTCTTTAGGCGGACCAAATATCTTTAAGCCGGCTTCTCTAAATCTATCTACGATACCTCCGACCAATGGCACCTCAGGCCCTGCAATAGTCAGATCTATTTTCTTTTCTTTTGCAAAATCCAAGAGCGCGTCGATGTCATCTGCCTTTATATCGGCCAATTCTGCGAGTTCTTTTATGCCACCATTGCCAGGCGCGCAGAATATCTTATCTACTTTTTTACTCTGGGATATTTTCCAGACAAGTGTATGTTCCCTGCCGCCAGAACCTACTACCAAAACTTTCATGCCCAAACTCCCTATAGCGTAGGGGAGGTTTAAACCTCCCCTACGCTATATTATAACCCTGTTTCTTCCCTTAATAATCTCCCCGATAGTCCATGACTTCAGCTTGTATCTTTTTATAATCTCGTGCGTCTTTTTAACATCCTTCTTGCCTACTACGAGTGCCATACCAACACCCATATTGAATGTGCGATATATTTGCCTATCATCTATTTTTGCGCGTTTCTGAATAGTCTTAAAGATTTTAGGGACAGGCCATGAATTTTTATATACTAAAGCTGCGGTATTCTTCGAGAGAACACGCGGGATATTGTCATAAAAGCCGCCGCCTGTTATATGAGCGATGGATTTTATATCAGCTATTTCCAATAATTTCAGGATTAATTTAACATAGATTATTGTCGGCGTAAGAAGGGTGTGCCCGATTTTTCCTTTCAGCTCATTTTTACTAAAAACCTTCCTTGCAAGGCTAAAGCCGTTTGAATGCAGCCCGCTTGACTGAACCCCGATAATCTTATCTCCTACTTCCACGCTACTGCCATCTATAATTTTATCTTTCTCAGCCACCCCTACACAAAAACCAGCTAAATCATACTCCTCGCCTTTATACATCCCAGGTAATTCAGCTGTCTCGCCCCCTATGAGGGCGCAGCCAGCCTGCTTACAGCCTTCAACAATGCCTTTTAAAATATCCTTTGCCTTTTTATTATTAAGTTTGCCGGTTGCAAAATAATCCAAAAAGAACAAAGGCTCTGCCCCTGTAACCACAATATCATTCACGCACATGGCAACGAGATCTATGCCGACCGTTGTGTGCTTTTTTAAGTTTTCGGCAAGCATAAGTTTTGTTCCCACGCCGTCTGTTGAAGAACAAAGAACAGGTTGTTTGTATTTTTTAGGAATCGTGGTAAATCCGCTAAATGCACCGATATCTCCCATTACTTCTTTACGTCTTGTTGTAGACACAAGCTTTGAGATATCCCTCACAAATCTATTTGCCTTATCTATG
>JBHPHW010000003.1:0-57818 GCA_042570105.1 Candidatus Omnitrophota bacterium
CACCTGCGCTGGTAGCAACGCCTTTACCGCCTTTAAATTTCAAGAATAAAGTCCAGTTGTGCCCTGCGATCGCGGCCATGCCTGTAAATACTTTATACAATTCAGGCCTTGCAACGGGCGAGGCATACATAAAGAAGTTTGCAATATAAGTCGCGCAGATGAATCCCTTTAGTATATCTATCACCAGAACAATCAATCCCGGGACTCTGCCAATAACCCTGAAGGTATTTGTGGCGCCTATATTCCCGCTGCCAAAGTGCCTTATGTCAATGCCCTTGAATAAGCGGCCGAAAAGGTAAGCAGTAGGTATCGAACCGATTATATAAGAGGTGAGTATGCCTAGGGACAATATAAAATATGACATTTGAGTTCAGGCTTCCTGGGCCTCGCTTAATTGCTTTGAGCCGCGCCAGATGTAGTCTATACAGGAAAGGACAGTAAATAAAACTGCCGGGTACATAAGAAATTTATTATATTTAAAGATCGTGAGGATCGCCATTATCGCTATCATTTGGAAAAAGGTGGTTATCTTTCCGAGCATGCTTGGTTTTATCGACGTACTACCTTTAAGGAAATATATCAACAGGAAGCCAAGGATAATAATAATATCGCGGCTTATTACGATCAAAACTGCCCACGCAGGGATGCGCAGGTCCAGAGGTATGCTCTTTATAACGGATAAGGATATAAATGCGCTTATGATCAACAGCTTGTCTGCTATCGGATCCAGGACAATGCCCAGATCAGTTACCTGACCGCGGCTTCTGGCAATACCTCCGTCAATTGCATCTGTAAAACTTGCGATCGCGAATATAGCCAATGCTACAAATCTAAGATATGTCCTGGTATCACCATAATATAGAATGCTGGCTATAAAAAATGGGACCAGCAGTATGCGGAATATGGTGATCTTATTGGCGAGATTCACTGTTTCCAGACCTCTTTCAGATACTTTGGTATGCCGGATGCCTCTTTGGGACCGACAAGCACCCCCCATCCTGATTCGTCTTCAAGCTTTCCGCTCAATACGGAGACGTATCCCGGGATTATTATCTTCTTGTGCGTTACCACATTCTCTGCATCAAATTTTTTCATTGTTTCAGAGATCACTTCAGGGGTAAACTTTTCAGCGGCCCACGCCGTAAGGACACTCATGCCCTCTGAGTCTGTAACCAATAGATACACTGCCATCTTACTTGCCTCTATCTCAGGCGAAACAGTATAAAATGTAAGGGAGAAATTAGTAGTCACCAAAAGGGGCGAGTTTTTATCTACCGGGCCGAATGAGTACAGTTTTGGTTCGACAGTAACCGGCTTCTGCGGATCTGTATAAATATTCTGCCTGAGGGTAATGATGGGGAGCAAGACCTCTTTCTCTATAGAATCGACCACGACTAAGCTCGCATATTTTGCAATAAACGTGCACGCATGCTGCACTGTTTGATATTTATCTTTTTCCTTTACAAATGCGATAATGGGGTAACCAAACGCCCTGTAATTTTTCTTCAGGCTCATTCTCCTGATCTGAGTAAAGTCGTTTAGCGCCTCGTTTAATGTCTCGGGAGAGGGATCCAATACCAACTCTTCTATGCCTGATGAAGCTGCCTCTTTAGAAAGCTTATCTAATTCCTCAAGATCCTTGGCCTTTAAGGCAAGAGGCGCTTTGTAAGTCTTTGCGATCCGGCACATCTCCTTCAGATTATCGCTCTTCCCCGCATATATCAAAGGCCTTCTATCAGAACATTTTTTCAGGGCGGATTCTATTGTGTCTACGTTGTCACTAGAAAGTATCAACGCCTTTTTTGAATTTGCAACAACTTTTTCTACTGCATTTATGTATTTTTCAGTAGACAGGCTACTATTAACTATCGCTATCATATCGATTACAATATGCTGGCCTATCCTTTCAAAATGCATCTCGTCGATCAGTTTAACCCTCTCCATCAATGCAGTTTCGGATAAGGTATCCTCCACGCTTATCGCGATCGCGGTTTGATGATTAAAGGTTTTTTCATGTCTAAAAAGGACTGTCTCGCCCCCTGTCTCTATCTTTTCATCACCGGAACCGAACGCTATCGTTGCTATCGGCGGCCGCGCAGCCTGGTCCAGTGCTTTCTTCGCCTCTTCTGTTATATCAGGACATTGATCCAGCGATGCCTTCTTCATTGCAAGCTTCATCGCGAACGCAAGACATGTTGGCGAGCCGCACTTCTTACAATTGGTCTTTGGCAATAGTTTATAGATATCCAATCCCGATAAAGCCATTTTCTCCTCCTCTACATTACCGCTTCCATTGCTAGGGCCGGGTGAGCGACCTTCTCTAAATAAGGCAGTAATTCCTCAGTAGTCGTAGCTACGGTCTCATCTGCTATTTTATTTATTAAATCCGGGTCACCTAATTCTTCGGCTCTTTTCTTCAGCTTATCCAGAAGCGATTCTTTTAGCTCTTTAGGCATCCATACCACTCTTTTAAGCCCGCCTTCGGCAGAGATAAACCTCTTGCTGATAAGATAGAGCCTTCCTACTCCCATAAAGCCGGGTGTTTGCTGGCCTCCTCCGGTTGTGCCTGCTAAAGTTGAAAAAGTCATACCCGCAGGCGTCATGCCTGCATGTTCTCTATTTACTATCATAAATCCATTGGCCTCCGGCAATATCGCCACTATACATTCAAAACAACCGCAACTGGTCTCAGGGGAATCTATTATAGAATACCCGCAAAACCTTTCCAGTGTCCGATTGGATTTTTGGAGTATTGCCTCATTTACACCCTTCCACTCCCCCTTTACAGGATCGATCAGCTCTCCTTTCTTGATGGGCTGATTAGGCCCCGAGGGGTTTAATTCATAAGACGCCTTGGCATCCAGCCAGTTGTACGCACCGCACAATCCAATCCTTTCGGGTTTTATTATGCACAAGTGGTTAGGCGCAAAGCTTTGACAGAGCGTGCATGTCCAGAATAGGTCCACACTATCATCTGTCATACCTGAGACGCGAACATCTCTTTCCTCATACGCAGCTTGAGCTTCCTTCATCACTCTTTTAACATCATCCCCTTTTGTATATATAGTGACCTGGACCTTATCTACTATTGTGCTGAATACATCGTGAAATCTGGCATGCAATATTACTCCAAAATGTCTCAGCTTAAGCCCTTTTGCCTTTGCATCCTTTGAAATCCTGACCCAGCACATATCCCTCTGGCCCATATGGAATATACCCATAGCTTCGTTCAATAAACTATGTACCCGTCTTTCGAGAATCGGCTCAAAATCCTTCTGCATCTTCCTGCCGGCTACCTCTACAAGGATCCCTAAAGGCGCTGCCTCACCTTCCTTCATCTCATCCACCTTGGGTCCTATGACTTCGATCTTTCCGTCTTCTATTGTTTCCGGTCCTACCATCTTCACATACTCAAAAGCATCTGAATATTTACCGCCAAACTGCACATGCATCTGTTCACGCCTGACCCTTTCTCCTTCAAATGCAGGAGAATATGAAACAGGTATAGGGATGTCTGCGATCTTTATCTTCACCCCTCTTACTTCAATGGCTTTAGGCACGATCTTTTTATGGTCCAGCTCTCTTACTACATGCTCATATGTACATATGCCGCTCGGTAGTATCTCAGGTATCTTAGTATCTGCTATGATCGGAAAACCCATATTTATAGCGCCTGCGCCGGTTGCATATTTAATATCATCCAGCTCTCCCAAGACCATTCCAAACGCAAATATCCTGTTCTGACAATATTTCAGGCATTTAAGTGCCTCTCCTTTTTTGTGGCCGCCAAAGGTAAGCGCCCCGCGAATAGCCCAGTTTAAAGGATATATCGCGCTCAGTGTATCCCTTCCGTAAGGGACTATATAGGTATCCCAACCCATCTCTACCTTCTCTTCCAACAGCTGGTCGATTATGCTTCTTCCATTCACAGAGCTACCGACGAAGGTCATTATACTTCGTTTCTGTAGTTCGCGGACAATATAGACTGCGGTTTTATTGTCTTCAGTAGCGCCCAGGATCGCTGCAAATCCAGGCATCCTCCCATCGACAAGCTGAATGCCCAGGGTACGCAAGATAGTATCTGAAAAAAATCCATTGCAGTCCTTCTGTGGTTCCTGGCCATAGACATACCTCAAGGCCATTATAATCTCTTCACACAATAAGGTTGCCACGCCTGAATCAAGTGTATTCCCCAGATACGGAAGCCATATCTTTTCTTTTGGCTCATCATGAAGAAGTGTTTTTGAAAATCCTAAGACCTCTTTTGCCCCATTTAAGTCTTTTACCTCTTTCCCAAGAAGGGCATATGCCATAGGCAAATAAAAAGCCGTCTCCGGAAACTTGATCTCGGAGGAAGCGCCTTTTTCTTTAATGGTCTTGTTAAGAAACTCTTCGGCCTGTTTATAGATCTCGTTTGCACCTCTTATAGCAGCTGATGCAATTATCTTTGAGATTTTCCTCTCCTTATATAGTTAACTTTTTATGTATGCCTTATGATTTTCCTTTGATTGAGCATACCTGGTCTTTTAATCTTTTGCGTCTGCAATTACTGCAGAGTTCAAATATATCCTGAGGTATATCTATTTTTCCTTTGATATGATCTAATTCCTTTAGGGTGCCGAAACGAGCGCCGCAGGCCTTACAACTAACTAGTTCAAGTTCTGTTTTGTCATTATGTATCCGACGGGCCTTTTCGGCATCCTCCATCTTGATTGCCCCTGTAGGACACACAAAGGCGCAGGCCCCACAGCCAATGCATGCCTCAGAATGACCGGCAAACGGCGTATCAATCCTTCGTTCTTTACCCCGGTTGATGAAACTAATCGCGGAGGAACCTATTATATCCTCACAAGCCCTAACGCAGAGGCCGCAGAGAATACAATCCTCATTTTCATCTGCAGCCCTTAGTCTCTGAGCCTCGATGCCCACGTCTTTGGCCAACTCCTGTATCTCTTTTACGTTAGGGCAGCGCGCCAATAATAATTCTACAATAAACTTACGGGCTGATTTTACCTTTTCTGAATCAGTCTTTATTATAAGGCCGTCCCATACCGGGTAAGTACACGCTGTGATCAGGCTTGAGCGCTTTGGCGTAATGATCTCAACCTGGCATACGCGACAGGCCCCATAAGGCGTTAATGCCTCATGATAACAAAGAGTGGGTATATCTATCCCTGATCTTTTTGCCGCCTCAAGTATAGTCACGCCTTCTTTCACTTGTATCTCTCGGCCATCAATGGTTATTTTTACCATCTTACCTTTTTTCATTCTATCCTTACAGCCTCAAATTTACAGACCTCTTTACAGATCCCGCATTTGATGCAAGTCTCCTGGTCTATCTTGTGCGGTTTTTTCTTGTCTCCGGAAATGGCATCCTGAGGGCATTCCTTTTTACAAACACCACAGCCAGTGCATGCATCTTCATCAATAGAATAACGGATCAATGCATTACAAGAGCCAGCCGGACATTTTTTATCATCGATATGGGCCTCGTATTCATTACGAAAATACCTTATGGTGGTCAAGACCGGATTGGGCGCGCTTTTCCCCAGTGCGCAAAGAGAAGTCTCTTTGATCTTTCCTCCCAATTCCTCAAGTAACTCTACATCTCCGGCTTTCCCCTCTCCTTTACTGATCTGGGTAAGGATCTCCAGCATGTGCCTTACCCCCTCGCGACAGGGTGTACACTTACCACAGGACTCATTTATAGTAAACGATAGAAAATACTTGGCCACATTGACCATGCAAGTACCCTCATCCATAACTATCATACCGCCGGAACCCATCATCGAGCCTGCCTCGGTGAGCTTTTCATAGTCCACAGGAAGGTCCAGGAGTTTTTCAGGAATACATCCGCCTGAAGGGCCGCCTGTCTGGACTGCCTTGAAGTTTTTTCCTTCTGGTATCCCTCCGCCTATATCATAGATCAACTCGCGCAGGGTTATGCCCATCGGCACTTCCACAAGGCCGGTGTTATTGATCTTGCCCACTAAAGAAAATATCATAGTACCCTTGCTTTTCTCGGTCCCTATCTTTCTATACCAATCCGCGCCCTTATCAATGATCAAAGGCACAGTCGCCCATGTCTTGACATTATTTAGAGTAGTGGGTTTATCCCAAAGGCCCTTTTCAGTCGCATGGGCATGTTTAAATCTGGGTTCGCCGATCCTACCCTCTATGGATGCCATCAATGCAGAGGATTCACCACACACAAACGCGCCTCCGCCCCTCGTTATATTAATATCAAAAGAAAATCCGGATCCAAAGATGTCCTTGCCGAGAAATCCATGCTCTTGAACCTGCTTTAAGGCGATCTCTATGTGTTTTATGGCCAAAGGATATTCGTTCCTGACATAGATATGCCCTTCTTTTGCGCCGATTGCATAAGCGCCTATCAACATCCCCTCTATAACAGCATGAGGATTCCCCTCGAGTATGCTTCTATCCTGAAAGGTGCCGGGATCTCCCTCATCGGCATTACAGATCACATATTTGATTTTCCCCTCAGCCTTGTGGCAGGATTCCCATTTTCTGCCAGTAAGGAACCCTCCTCCTCCTCGACCCCTTAAGCCTGATTTCTTGATTTCCTCAATCACCTCTAAAGAGGGCTTTCCAGTTACTATCTTGGCAAATGAACCATATCCGCCTATGGCAATATAATCTTCTATATTTGTGGGATCGATCTTACCGTTATTGCCAAAGATGAGTCTTAGCTGCTTTTTATAAAAAGGTATCTCGTCTTCATGGACTATCACTTCTCCGGTCAGAGGGTCTTTATACAATAAGCGATCGACTGTTTTTCCATCGATGAGGGTTGTCTGGATTATATCCGGGACATCTTTTTCTTGTACTTTCTGGTAAAAGATCTTGCTTGGATGTATCACTACTAAAGGGCCTCTTTCGCAGAACCCATGACAGCCTGTAGTGCGAACATCCACTGATTGTTCTATTTTTTTGGTTATAATTTCTTTTCTGAACGCCGCTTCCAAGCCAAGCGCGCCAGAGGCGCAACATCCTGTCCCCTTACAGATAGTAATACAAGGTCTGGAAGGATCTCTTTTGGATAAAATAGATTTTTTAAGCGCCGCTAATTCAGTTGGATTCTTGACTTTTTTTGACATTTTTCTCTTTATCGATATATTTCTTTAAGATCGTCTTTACTTTTTTAGCGCTCATTTTGCCGTAATATTCACCATTGATCACCATCAAAGGGCCCAATGCGCACGCCCCTAAACAATTTACGGTCTTAAGTGTAAACTGAAGGTCTCCTGAAGTCTCGTCAGGTTTGATCTTTAATGTCCTTTGGATCTCATCCAGGATCCTTTCAGTGCCGCGTACATGACAGGCAGTGCCCATACAAAGCGAGACCAAATATTTACCGCGTGGCTTTAAACTGAATGCATTATAGAAGGTAGCCAGACTGTAGGTCCGACTCAAAGGGATGCCTAATTTTTCTGTTATGCGAATAAGGTCTTTTTTTGGAAGATAGTTGTATTTATTTTGGATCTCCTGCAGCATGCCGATTACATCTCTATGTTTTGCTTTCTTAACCTTTGCCATCAGGCTGCCTCTTTACTTTTTTTAAACTGGACCAGGAAGTCTTTTTTCTTCTGTTTATTTATATCTTCTATGGATTCAAACTGCAGGGCCTTGCTCGGACAGGCTGCTACGCAGGCCGGAAGCTCATCTTTATTCAGCCTCTCAAAACAGAGATCGCATTTAGTAACAGCCGCGCCGCCGCGGCCCGCGCGGATCACCCCGAACGGACAAACCAATACGCACCATTTGCATCCGATGCAAAGTTCTTTTTTGATCAAGACAGGACTTTCAGCGTCTAGTCTTGCTGTAGCCTTGGTAGGACAGATCTTAATGCATGGAGCATCCTCGCAGTGCCGGCATTGTAAAGGGATCCCCAGATCATCCACTCCCTCGACCTTGAGCCTTACCTGTGGAAGCGGTTCTTCACAAATCGCCTTTACTAAGTCTTTTGATTTAGAATGTGCAATCGCACATTGGAGCTCGCAAGTCCTGCAAGTCAGACACTTTTTCGGATCGATTAAAATCATTCCCTTTTTCATGAGTTTACTTGGATACTGCCTCGGCTATATCTTTATACATCATAGGTTTAAGTTTAAGGGCCTCGCGTTTTTTATTAATATGGTCTATCATAAGTTGAGCCCCTTTTATAGGATCACCCTCGAATGCCCATTTTCCGCCAAACATAGGCTCTACCTCGCTACAGATATAATTTGTCAGGTTTTTGCTTCCAAGGACCCTTAAAGGGGAACCTATAACCACAAAAATACCTGATGCGACAAAATACCAACCTATTGCAATCGCCTTTTCTGACATCCACTCAGGGGCTGCCCCTGCAACCGGTAATTCATCAATGCTATTTCCAATGCCGCCTTCTTTGACCATCTCACAGCACGCGGTCAGGATCCTTGTGTTATCAACGCAAGACCCTGTATGAAGGATAGGCGGTATACCAACTGTCTCGCAGATCTCTTTAAGCCCGTCACCGGCATATCTAAATGCTGCCTCGGGCGTCAAAAGTCCTGCCTTTCCGCATGCGCCTGCTGAACAGCCGGTCTGCACTACAAGCACGTCATTTTTTATTAAATGCTTTACCATGTCAGCATGACAGAGGCTTGACTCATTCTTAGGATTATCGCAGCCAACAACACCTGCCACGCCCCTTAGCCTTCCACCGATTATTGCGTCATTGAGAGGCCTGTAAGAAGGCCTGAATGTCCCCCCAAGATTATAAAATACGTTTTCCATTGTAAAACCGGCGACGATCGTCATCTTTTCTTTGGGGATATTTAGTTTGGTCTTGTCTCTGTTTTTATAATTTTCGATCGCTTCAGTTAAAATCTTCTTTGCGATCTGTAATGCCTCTTTTTCATGAAACTCTATATGCTCTATTCCTTTGAATTTTGCCTTAGGAGAGGTCGAGATAAGCTTTGTGTGATAGTTTTTGGCTACTTGCGGTAAAGATGGCATGATGCATTGGATATCCACGACCATTGCCTCGATAGCGCCGGTGACTATTGCAAGTTCCTGCTGCAGGAAATTTCCCGCCATTGGCATGCCATGCCTCATCAGTATCTCCGCAGCAGTACAGCATATACCTGCAAGGTTTATACCTTTTGCGCCGTTTGATTTTACAAGCTCTACTATCTCCTTATCCTGACTGGCAGTAACTATCATATCCGAAAGCGTTGGTTCGTGACCATGCACCAGGACATTGACCTCATCTTCTTTTAGCACACCCAGATTTACTTCTGCGTGAATAGGTTGAGGCGAACCAAAAAGGATATCGCTCAGATCCGTCGCTATCATAGAACCGCCCCAGCCATCAACGAGCCCTGCCTTTATTGCGCATTCTAATATATGCCTGTATTCATTGTCGCATCCCATATGAGTCCGCGACATGGCTTGTACAATCTCTATGTCGATACCAACAGGATTTACGTTGAACTTCTTCCAGGTATCCTGTTGCTTTTTAGGGGCCCTTTTAACGAGGTTTAATCCGCCTTCCTGCTGGCCGAATTCTTTTAGTATTCTCTCTCCCAATTCTTCGGCTATTTTAAGGTCGCTCTTTCCTTCGATCTTTAATCCGAATTCAACAGCAAGTTTTTTTAGCTTGCCAGTGTCCTTTATGGAATAATCCTTTGCCTGGCCTCTTCCTAACTCAAGAAGAGTCTTTGCCAGGTCACGGCCATGATCTGAATGGCACGCAGAACCAGCCGCAGCCATCCTCGCAAGATTTCTTGCGGCAATAACATCACTGTCTGCGCCGCATGCCCCTTCCTGAGGGCCTTCGCCAAAGGGATCTATGCGGCACGGGCCAAGGTTACATATCTTACAACATACGCCTAGCGTCCCGAAACCACAACGTGGTTCTTGGGCCGCAAAACGATCCCACACCGTGGTGATATTATTCTTTTTAGCAAGGTCTATTAATTTATCATTTACAGGATTACCTGTTGGCTTTGACATTGATTACCCCCTCTATATCTTTTATAAATTGCGAATCTTTCGGTAATTCCCCCCTGGCGCTCAAAAGTCTTTCATCTAGACTAATAAAGCCGCCTATATTTGTTCCTTTTAGATTTTTCTGGATAAAATCCTTGTCTAGCTTTGAGCGGATCTTATTTCCTATTGCAAAAACTTTTTTTATCTTTAAGTTTTGCGCAAGACACATGATCTTGTGAGCCGTATCCAGGGAAGTGAGGTTTGGCTCTACCACTATAATAAATTCATCAACTGCCTGAGCAGTGCCCCTGCCTAAGTGCTCAACACCTGCCTCCATGTCGACTATGACTACCTCGTCCCTGTTAAGAAATACATGGCTCAAAAGCGCCTTTAAAAATGCGCTCTCCGGACACACACAGCCTGCCCCACCCTTTTTAACAGTGCCCATTTCGATCAGCCTTACGCCCTCGTGCATTACTGAAAACTTTTCAGGGATATCGTCTACTTTTGGGTTTAGCTTAAAAAAGGCGCCCACCTCGCCTGTCCGTTCCAAGATTATCTTTTTTAATCCGGATATTGCTAGTGGCCTCTCTGAAGGAGGAACACCAAGCGCTGTTGCAAGATTTGCATCAGGGTCAGCGTCTATAGCGATCACCTTTTTCCCCTGATTTTTAAAAATAAACGCTAGTCCTGCCGCAATGGAAGTCTTCCCTGTGCCACCTTTTCCGGTAATTGCTATTTTCATAATCCAGCTGCTTCTAATACAAGGGGGACCTTTTTATCCCAACCTATGGGCATTACATGGACGCCCTGACACATTGGTTTTAGTTCTTTTATGAGCCTTGCTGCTATCTCTATTGACTTGGCGCTTCTATCCTCTGCCTTGCTCATCTCTTCGATCAGATCATCAGGCACAAAAACGCCAGAAACATTCTTATTCATAAATTTCGCCATGCCAGCGGATTTTAAAAGCACAATGCCGGCAATAATAGTAGTATTCAAACCTTTTGCCGCATCTAAAAACTTCTTAAATAACTCTATGTCATAAATCGCCTGAGTTTGGAAAAACTGTGTCCCTGCAGCGATCTTCTTTTCCATCTTCATGATCTCTGGCTCTATCGGATCCGCCCCTGGATTTACAACCGCACCCACACAAAATTCCGGCGCGCCTTTTAATTCCTTTCCAGCCATATCCTTCCCTGCCTGCAAGGTCCTGATCATATCAAGCAATTGTACTGAATCCAGATCAAATACAGGCATTGCCTGTGGATGATCGCCAAGGGCAGGATGGTCGCCGGTCAAGGCGAGGACATTTTTTATACCAAAGACTGCTGCTGATAATAAGTCTGACTGCAGGGCAAGCCTATTCCTATCCCTGCATGTAATCTGAAATACCGGCTCTATGCCACGCTCTATTAAAAGCTTACAGATAGCAAGAGAACCTATCCTCATAACTGAACTCTGTAGATCCGTAACGTTTATGGCATCTACTTTTCCTTTAATAAGTTCGGCATCCTTTAAAAGCTCTTCGATATCGGTCCCCTTTGGAGGGCCGATCTCTGAGGTAAGAATAAACTTTTTGGATTTTATCTTATCGCATAAACTCATTTAAGTTCCCCCTAATTTCTCTCTTCAGGTCAAGCTGGAGCTGAAGAAACTATACCTGCAACTTGTATACCTCTACCAGGTTCTTCATCAACATCGCTACTGTCAAAGGCCCTACGCCGCCTGGTACAGGAGTAATATAGGAAGCCCTTTCCTTTGCCTTATCAAATTCTACATCGCCTACGAGCTTTCCTTCGATGCGGTTAATCCCCACATCGATTACAATCGCGCCATCCTTTACCCATTCGCCTTTTATAAGGCCTGCCTTTCCAACAGCCACAATCAATATCTCCGCCTTTTTCACAAATTCCGGCAGGGTCCCACGTTCCCCTGTAGCTATATGGCATACAGTCACAGTTGCAAATTTATTCAAAAGCATCAGAGACAATGGTTTTCCAACGATCTCACTATGCCCGACTATTACAACTTCCTTTCCATACAGCTTGATCGACTCTATTGAATTTAAAAGCTCCATGCATGAAGCTGCTGTACACGGGAGGACATTTGTGTTTCCAAACACGATCTCTCCCATGTTTTGAGGATGCACTGCCTCGACATCCTTTGAGGGAGATATGAATCGCGATATCAGTTTTGCGTCTATTTGAGTCGGTAATGGCATCTGGACTATAATGCCGTGGACTGTTTTATCATTGTTGAGTGCATTGATCGCTTTTATCAATCCCTCCTGCGAAGTCTTCTCGTCTAGTTTTTCGAGTGAATAATCTACGCCGAGATTTTCGGCATTTTTCTTCTGCGATCTTAAATAGACCTCTGATGCCGGATTTTCACCAACCTGGATACTGACTAGCTTTGGTGAGGTCTTATGCTTGGCCTTTAATCCTTCTATTTCGCCTTTTATCTTTTCCTTTATGTTTAAAGCAAGAAGCTTGCCATCTAATAATTTTGCACCCATCTTCACCCCATCTTTTCTTTTGTTTTAGTGATCGCGCCTTTATATAAAATTCCCTTTTCCGTTCCTAAGGCATCTAAGACTATCCTCTCTTTTTCCACAAACTCTTTATCCTCTATCCCTTTAAGGTTTATCTCAGAATTGAATATGCCGGAATTAAACGCTGCTCCCAAGAGCTCAGCGCCGCAGCCTATATCTGTTATTAAATTGGGATTTCCCTTTCCGGAAATATCCAAAGCTATCTGTAGGCCTAGATTGGATAATCTGCACATTTTTAAAGAGACTAGATAGCCATCTCTCAATGCGTTATCAATATTTTTTTTATCTTTCGTCTTGAATGCGCTGGATATCGCGGAATATATCCTTGCATCTTCATCTACCAATGCAGTAAATTCTTCCCTGATCTTTTTTAAAGCCACGAGGGATTTCCGGATATCCTCTTGAACCGCTTTATATTTTTGATTCCCGATCGTAAAATTGCAGACCATTTCCAGCAACGCTATGCCCAGCGCCCCGCAAACACCAGCTGCGCTCCCTCCGCCCGGAGTAGGCTTGCGCGCAGCAAGGTCATCAATATACTTATTTATGGATTTGTTTATATGCATAGTAACCTCTCCTAAAACAACCCTACTACCTTCCCGTTTTTATCTATGTCCACCTTTGTGCCGGCTGGGACAGACGGCAACCCCGGCATCGTACGCATCTTTCCGCACAATGGATACAAAAACCCTGCGCCTGCTGAAAGCTTGATATCTCTTATTGGCAGGGTAAAGTCCCGAGGCCTGCCCTTCAGGCTAGGGTCATGTGAAAGCGAGAGATGTGTCTTTGCCATATTTATAGGCAGTTTATCATATCCAAGCTTTGTATAATATTCTATTTTCTTCAAGGCCTCTTCTGAATACTCTACATCCTTTGCCCCGTAGATCTTTGTCGCAATAGTCTCGATCTTTTCCTTTATGGGAATATCCAGGGGGTAGAGAAATTTAAAATCAGATTTTTGTTCACACATCTTTAAAACCGCTTTCGCCAGATCTATAGCACCGTCCCCACCATTTTCCCAATACTCACCCACGACAACATCCATCGCGCCTGCTTTCTTAGCTATGCCTTTGATCGCCTCTATCTCCTTATTAGTGTCATATAGGTACTTATTTATACAAACAACCACATTCAACCCAAATAACCTTAAGTTCTCAATGTGTTTCACTAAATTCGAGGCGCCTTTTATAACAGCCTCGACATTTTCCTTCTTCACCATCTCCATATCAACGGACCTGCCGGGGATTGCTGTAAAGCCTCCTCCATGCATCTTTAAGGCCTTTACCGTACACACGAGCACTATGCCATCGGGCGCCTTAAGGCCTTTAGATCTGCATTTTATATCTAAAAACTTCTCTGCCCCGCAATCCGCGCCAAAACCACTTTCTGTTACCACATAATCAGCCAATCTTAATGCTATCATATCCGCCAGGACAGAATTATTGCCGTGCGCGATATTGGCAAACGGGCCTGCATGCATTATGCAAGGGGTATTTTCGGTAGTCTGGATCAGATTCGGTTTTATCGCGTCTTTTAATAAGACTGTCATAGCCCCTGCGCATTTTAAATCCTTGGCTGTGATAGCCTTCCCGTCATGACTTGAAGCAACAACCATTCTCTCGAGTCTTTCTTTCAAATCAGATAAGTCAGTCGCTAAAGCCAGTATAGCCATTACCTCACTCGCTACGGTTATATCAAAACCAGTCTCTCTAGGGATACCGTTTTCCTTGCCGCCAAGGCCTATTTTAATATTTCGCAATGCCCTGTCACTTATGTCAACAACCCTGTGGATAACAATCGTATCTGGATTTATATTCAGACTATTCCCTTTTAATAAATGATTATCAATGAATGCCGCCAGAAGATTATTTGCCGCGCCTACTGCATGGATATCTCCTGTAAAATGTAGATTTATATCTTCCATAGGCAAGACCTGGGAATAACCTCCTCCTGCTGCCCCTCCCTTTATCCCGAATACAGGCCCCATTGATGGCTGCCTTAAAGTAGTGATGATCGATTTACCGAGCTTTGCAAGCCCTAGACTTAAGCCTATAGTGGTTACGGTCTTTCCTTCCCCTAAAGGCGTAGGCGTAACAGCAGTAACATCAATATATTTTCCAAATGGTTTATTTTTTAGGCGGTCTAAAACAGAAAGGGATATCTTCGCCTTGTATTTCCCGTATAATTCCAACTCGTCTTCAGTTATTCCTATTTGGCGGGCGATTTCAATGATGGGCTTTAGTTTTGCGGCTTGGGCGATTTCAAGATCACTGGGAACCTTTTTCAATATCCACCTCCAAGGGTTGTTCGCGCACGGCCTAATATCTATATCGAGTGTCTAGATCAAACGCGTTCTTGATAAGTCGTATCTTTGGAGAACCGCTATCGGTCTCTTCAATGCCTACAATATCAAATCTACAATCTCTATCTTCCAGTCTATGTTTTTTTATATATAAAAGGGCTGCCTTTGATAATCTATCCTGTTTTTTTCTATCGATCGAATATTCCGGCAAACCAAATCTTTTGGTGTTTTGAGAGCGGACTTCTATAAATGCGATGAAATTTTTATTTTTACCTATTAGATCTATTTCCCCTGCCTTTGTCTTATAGTTCCTCTCGATTATCGTATAACCTTCTTTTCTCAAAAAAGACTGCGCCAGTCTTTCTCCTTTTTTGCCCGTATTTATCCTTGATAGATTCACTTCTTCCTTATCGGTGCAAAGCTTTTTCTGTGAATACTGCATGGACCGTATCTCTGGATAGCGTCTAAATGAGATCTAGTGCCATATCCTTTATGATGCGAAAATCCATACAAAGGAAATCTTTTGTCATATCCTTCCATCAGCCTGTCGCGTGTAACCTTGGCAACGATCGATGCCGCAGCTATTGAAAGACTTTTTGAGTCTCCTTTTATTATAGAGACTGTCCTGTAGGGCAGCCCTACCTTCATATTGCCGTCCACAAGCACGCAGATCTTTTCCTTTATTTCCCATTCTTTTTTATTGTTGCGACGGCAGTATTCTTTGATGAGGGCCCTAACGGCATTCCTCATAGCTTCGCATGTCGAGCAGTATATGTTTTTCCTATCTATAAAACTATGACTCCTCAGCCCTACCCCAAAGATAGATTTTTTTGAGATCTCACAGAACGTCTTCTCCCTTTCTTTAGGGCGCATTTTTTTAGAATCATCTATTCTTTCTCTAAAAGAAGGTACTGTAAATCTTTTTAAAGGTGATGGTTTCAGAATGAGGGCCGCTGCTACCACGGGGCCTGCAAGCGGCCCACGCCCTGCTTCATCCAGTCCGACTATGATAGAAGCGCCGTCAAGAAATGCCTTCTTTTCCCAGATAAGCATCTTGTTTTTCCGCATGCATCCCTTTAGAGCTAGAACTCTCCGAGCTCCTCTACCTTTGTGTCTTTTCCGACCTTTCCCCTTAAATAATAAAGCTTGGCCTTTTTAACCTTGCCTCTTCTTAGAACAGTGATGGAATCTATCAAGGGGGACTGCAGCTGAAAAACCCTTTCTACCCCTTCACCATAGGATATACGTCTTACAGTGAAACTCTCTCGGGTGCCAGAACCCTTTTTTGCAATGACAATTCCTTCAAAGGCCTGAAGACGCGTCTTTTCTCCTTCTTTTATTTTGACAAGCACCTTCACTGTGTCTCCGACTCTAAAACTAGGCAGATCTTTTCTTGTAAAACCTGATTCAAATTCAGCGAGTCTATTCATAACGCTCCTTTTCTCTTATTTTATTAAATCCGGCCTTTTCTTTTTTGTTATCTTTAAAGATTCGGACTTCCTCCAGTTTTCTATTTTCTCATGGTCTCCGGATAAAAGTATCTCAGGGACCTTCATTCCTTTATAATCAGAAGGGCGGGTATACTGAGGGTATTCCAATAAATTCTTCGAAAAAGACTCATCGCTTGGAGAATCCTCATTACCCAAGACCCCCGGTAAAAGCCTTATAACACTGTCTATGATAACCATTCCGGGTAGCTCTCCTCCTGTTAAAACAAAATCCCCTATCGATATCTCTTCATCAATGAGATTCTCTCTTACCCTTTCATCGATGCCCTCATAATGCCCGCAGAGTAATATGATATGTCCGTAGTGCGCTAATTTTAATGCCGATCTTTGGTCAAAGGTCTTGCCCTTTGGGCTCAAAAGAATGACCTTTGTCTCTTTCTCTTTTGCTTTCTTCTTTTTGGTTATATGCTTTATAGCCTCAAAGAACGGTTCGGCGCTCATGACCATCCCAGGGCCTCCGCCAAAAGGTTTATCATCCACCTTTCTGTGCTTATCCTTTGAAAAAGACCTTAGGTCTATGATATTTATCCTGACTAGGCCTTTTTCCCGCGCCCTTTTTATTATGGATTCGTTCAAGACGGCATCAAACATCTTTGGAAATATCGTCAGGACGTCTATCCGCATAACCCTAAATCACACCTTGCTTCTTAAGTAGAACTTTTACTACTTCGGACGGTGTCGCACCATTGGATATCCAGTATCTCGCCCTTTCTTTATCTACCACTACAAGAGGCGGTGTCTTCGAAGGATCGTAATAACCGATCTCCTCTATCGTCTTTCCGTCCCGTGCGCGTTTTTTATCACATACAACTACCCTTTGATGCGGCTTCTTCTTTGTGCCAAACCTCTTTAATCTGATCCTTACAGCCATCTTAATACCTCCTTAAATCTCTTTTTGACGTTTTATCCTTGCCCCTATCCTCTCTAACTTTTCTTCAATGTTATGGTATCCGCGATCCAGGTGATAGATCCTTGATATTTCGGTTTGTCCTTTCGCAACCAATCCTGCAAGTATTAACGCTGCGCTAGCGCGTAAATCTGAAGCCATTACCGGCGCACCGCTAAGACGCACCACCCCTTTTACTATTGCATTCGACCCTTCGCGCATAATCTGCGCGCCCATCCTCGCAAGTTCGCTTATATGCATAAATCTCTCAGGATATATTTTCTCTGTTATGACACTGATACCTTTGGTTATGCTCATAAGCGCCATCATCTGCGCCTGCATATCAGTGGGAAAGCCAGGATAAGCAAGGGTAGTCACATCCACGGGCTTTAAAGAACGCATCTTCCTTACACGCAGGCCATCCTTTACCTTTGTGACCTTGCACCCGACATTGTGCAATACATCTATAATAGCCCCTAAATGCTCTATTTTGGCATGCTTTATCAATATGTCCCCTCCGGTAATCGCAGATGCTATCATAAATGTCCCGGCCTCTATCCTATCATATGTTACCGAATATTCTGCGCCGTGAAGTGACCTGACCCCTTCTATCTCTATGATAGGAGTGTTCTGTCCTTTTATTTTAGCGCCCATCTTTATAAGGAAATTTGCAAGGTCAGATATCTCCGGCTCACACGCAGCGCATTCGATCACAGTTTTACCTTTTGCAAGTGTTGCAGCCATCATAAGGTTTGCTGTTGCTAAAACACTGGAGCCGAAATTTCCGCCCAGATACACCCGTTCACCTTTCAGCTGTTTTGTGCTTGCAACTATATATCCATGTTCGATCCTTATGTCTGCGCCTATCGAGCGCAGCCCTTTTATATGCAGATCGATGGGCCTTAGTCCGATAACACAGCCCCCCGGCATCGAGACCTCTGCATGTTTTAACTTGGCCAATATAGGTCCCAGTACGCATATAGACGCCCTCATTGTACTGACGAATTTATATGGGGCTATATAGTTTGAATAACCGCGAGGTTCCACTGTCACTACGCCATCTTCCATGTTGACCCTCACGCCTAATCCCCTCATTATCTTAAGCATCGTATATACATCGCTCAATGGAGGCACATTTTTTATTACAGATTTAGAGTCTGTTAGAAGCGTTGCGGCCAAAATAGGGAGTGCAGCATTTTTTGCGCCGCTTAATTCCACCTGCCCTTTTAACCTTACGCCGCCTTCTACAATAAATCTATCCATACCACCCTTTCTAAACCTGAAAAATCTTTCCCTATTTTACGGACCTTGAATGATTTTTGCGAACTGAATAAATCTACCACATCCTGCGCCTGATGGAATCCTATCTCTAAAAATAAAGCCCCTCCTTTTTTTAAATAATGGGGGGATGCGCTTTTTATGCGCTTATAAAACTCTAACCCCTCTCCTCCGCCATCTAAAGCAATGCGGGGTTCACGCCTTACCTCTTTTTGTAAAGATCCGATTTCGGAACTTTTTATATACGGCGGATTGCACACTATTATATCAAATTTATGTCTTTTATTAAATGGTAAAGCCTTAAAAAGATCCCCTTCGTAAAATGCCACATTTTCACTTGTCCCATGCATGATAGAGTTTCGCTCGGCTACTCTTAATGCAGGCCATGATATATCCGTAGCGGTAATCCTTGCTTGCGGCATCGATCGCCCTAGGCTGACCGCAATATTGCCGCAGCCGGTACATAGATCCAGTATCTTCAAGCTACGATTTTCTGAACTCTCGAGATGCGTTGCTAAACTCAAGGCCTCATTAAGTAATATCTCTGTCTCAGGTCTCGGTATAAATACATCTTTAGTTACGTAAAAATCCCGCCCCATGAACTCTGCATGCCCGATTATATATTGCAGAGGCTCTCCTGATAAACGCCTATCTACAAGCGAATCGTATACGCCTTCGATCTCTCCGTCAAAATATAGCTCGTTCACGTAGAGCGCTTCTCTTCTGCATTTAAATATATAGGACAATAACAACTCTCTTTCGATTCTAGGGATACTGTCTTTATGCTTATTTATTAGATATGAGATATTTTTAGTTGCTGATAAAGTCTTTAACATTTTGGGATCATTTAAGTTTGATCTTTCTTTCTGCCTGTATTAATGCCTCGATGACTTCATCTATCTCGCCTTCCATGATTCTATCCAATTTATGAATAGTGAACCCGATCCTGTGATCCGTTACGCGCCTATCCGGAAAATTATATGTGCGTATTTTTTCACTGCGGTCCCCTGTCCCTACCTGGCGTTTCCTGTCACTTGCTGTCTTTTTCTCCTGCTCCCTCCTAAGGCCATCCAAGACCCTTGCCTTTAGGACCTTCATCGCAGCGGCTTTATTTTTATGCTGAGACCTTTCATTCTGACATTGCACTACGATACCGGTAGGCATATGAGTTATCCTCACTGCAGAATCTGTAACATTTACATGCTGGCCTCCTGCCCCGCTGGAACGATAAGTATCTATCTTCAAATCCTGAGGGTTTATCTTTACATCTACATCCCCAGCTTCAGGAAGCACTGCGACTGTAACGGCTGATGTGTGTATCCTGCCGGAGGCCTCTGTAGTAGGAACACGCTGTACCCTGTGTACGCCCTTTTCGTACTTCAATCTTTTATACACGCCTTTCCCTTTTACGGCAAATATTACCTCCTTAAAACCTCCTCCTTCTCCAATGTGAGAGTCCATCATATCTATTTTCCAGCCGCATCTTGCCGCATACTTGGAATAGACCCTAAACAGATCCCCTGCAAATAAAGACGCCTCTCTTCCTCCTGTGCCTGCCCTTATTTCCATAATCACGTCTTTATGCGCGTCAACGTCTTCTTCGAACATTACTTCTTCTAATTCTATTTCCATATCTCTTTTTTTCTTTTCCAGGATTAGTTTTTCCTTCTCTGCCATCTCAATAAGCTCTGAATGCGTCTCTCTCTCCAGAAGTTTTTTAGTATCATCTATTTCGGAGAGAAGTTTTTTATACGTCTTGTATTTTTTTACTACGCTTTCCATGGATGAGAGTTCCTTCGCGAGGCTCTGACATTTTGCTAGTTGAGACGCCACCTCATTATCCGCCATCTGGCGTTGGATCTCCTCGTATCGAGTCAATAGGGCTTCTAATTTTTCAAACATAGGCATTGAAGAGTAATATTCTTTACTTATCCTTATCCTTCTTCTTGTATTTTTTCAAAAACTTCTCTACTCTGCCTGCTGAGTCAACAAATTTTTGTTTGCCAGTAAAAAACGGATGGCATTTAGAACATATCTCTACGCGTATATTTTGCTTTGTAGAGCGGGTGTGGACAACCTCACCGCAAGCACAAATAATTGTTGTCTCTTTATATTCAGGATGGATCTTTGGTTTCATTATTGCCTCCTTAGTGTCTTATTGGTTCATGCTTTCCAGAAATTCCTCATTTGACTTCGTCTTGCCAAGTTTTTGTAAAAGTAGCTCCATCGCCTCTGCGCTATTTAACTCATTTAAGACCTTTCTTAATATCCATACCCTCTGAAGCTCTTTTTCGCTCAAGAGCAATTCTTCTTTTCTTGTATTTGACCTCTTTATATCAATGGCGGGATAGATCCTTCTCTGAAACAGGCTTCTATCAAGCTGCAATTCCATATTGCCGGTCCCTTTAAATTCTTCAAATATGACCTCGTCCATTCGGCTCCCTGTATCAACGAGGGCTGTGGCTATAATAGTCAAGCTCCCGCCTTCTTCAATGTTTCTGGCTGCGCCAAAGAATCTTTTTGGCTTATGCAGGGCATTTGAATCCACGCCTCCCGAAAGTATCTTCCCGGAATGCGGCACAACAGCATTGTATGCCCTTGCTAGGCGCGTTATGCTATCTAAAAGTATTACGACATCTTTTTTATGCTCCACGAGCCTTTTTGCCTTTTCGAGCACCATCTCTGCAACCTGTACGTGTCTTTCGGCAGGCTCGTCAAACGTAGAGCTTATCACTTCACCCTTCACAGAACGTTCCATATCTGTGACCTCTTCAGGCCTCTCGTCTATCAGAAGCACCATTATAATCGTATCAGGAGAGTTCTCGGCTATACTATTTGCTACCTTCTGCATGATTACTGTCTTCCCGCTATAAGGGGGCGCAACGATCATGCCTCTCTGCCCTTTTCCTATTGGCGTAAGTAGATCCATTACGCGCACAGTAAGATCCTTCTTTTTTATCTCTAGATTGTATCTCTCATTAGGATAAAGGGGCGTCAGGTTATCAAATAAAATCTTATCCTTTGCTGATTCAGGCCCTTCAAAATCTACTGCCTCTACTTTTAATAAGGCAAAATATTTCTCCCCTTCCTTTGGCGGCCGGATCTGTCCGCTTACGATATCCCCTGTCCGCAGGGCAAATTTTTTGATCTGCGAAGGTGATATGTATATATCATCAGGGCATGGAAGATAATTATAGTTTGGCGACCTTAAGAATCCAAATCCGTCAGGAAGCACCTCTAAAACCCCTTCGCCAAATATGAGACCAGCCCTTTCTGTTTGCGCCTGAAGGACTTTAAATATCAGGTCCTGCTTTTTTAAAGCACTTGCACCGTTGACATTCATCTCCCGCGCAATCTTATTTAGCTCCGGTATCTTTAGAGATTTTAATTTTTCAATATCCAGTTTTTGATTTACAGGCATATCCCACTCCTAATTGTTTCCAGATTTTTTCAATCTGGATCTTGGTTTGTTTTCTCGACCCATTATTATCTATAATAAAGTCCGCAAACGTCCTCTTTTTCTTTAGAGGCGCCTGCATCCTTATTCTCTGAAGTATCTCGCTCTGAGTTGAACCTTTTGCTCGGATAAGCCGCTTTATCGCTTTATCCAGATTTGTCCTTACAAGGACCAATCTATCCATCTTTCGATAAAAACCAGATTCTACCATTAACGCAGCATCAATAACAATAAGTTTTTTATCTTTCTTTGTCCGAACAATCCTTTCTATCTCCCTTATTGCCTCAGGATGGACCAGTTTATTGAGAAGCTCGAGCTTGGTCTTTTCTTTAAAAACTATCTGCGCAAGTTTCTTTCGATCTATTGTCTTATTCCCCTTGAGGATACCCTTCCCGAAATGCCTGACGATTTTCCCAAATACCTTCTTTGAAGGGGCCATTAGGCCATGACAAACCTTATCCGCATCAATGACATATGCGCCCAACCCCCTAAACATCTCCCTAGCAGTCGTTTTCCCGCTGCCAAAACTGCCTGTAATTCCTATAATCATAATCGATGCCCTACCTGTTCAGACTATGCTGGGGGCCCTTGGCGCTAAAACAATTTGCAGACACAATCACATCTTCTCCATCTCCAGCCAGTTCTTTCCGTATTTCACACTGACCTCTATTGGCACGTCCAGTTTTACTGCGGCCTCCATTTTCTCCTTCACCAACTCCTGCATCTGGTTAAGTTCTTTTTTAGGCACCTCAAAGACAAGTTCGTCATGTACCTGCATGATCATCATGGAAGCGAGATTTCTTTTCCTCATCTCTCTATGTATATCGATCATCGCAATCTTTATAAGGTCGGCTGCGGACCCCTGTATGGGGGCATTTATTGCTATCCTTTCAGCCTGCTGCCTTTCCCTCATGCTTCCTGAATTTATCTCATCTATATATCGACGTCTATTGAAAAGCGTCGTAACATACATTGCCTCTCTCGCCTCTTGCAACTTATCATCTATATATATCCTTACGCGAGGGTATCTTTCAAAATAAGAATCTATAAATTGTTGCGCGCTGGCCGGATCGATAGAAAGACTTCTGGATAAGCCAAATGCACTCATGCCATAAACTATCCCAAAATTTACAGCTTTTGCATTCGTCCTCATCTCAGGCGTTACGTCTTTCTCCTTGACCCCAAAAATCAAGGAAGCAGTATGCGCATGGATATCCATATCCTTTTCAAATGCCTGAACCAGCTCTTCGTCACCTGCCAGATGCGCCAGGATCCTCAGCTCGATCTGAGAATAATCCGCGGATATGATAAATCTATTATTCTCTCCAATAAATGCCTTTCGTATTTGCCTACCCTGGCGAGTCTTAATGGGGATATTCTGGAGATTCGGCTTACTCGATGAAAGCCTGCCGGTGGCCGTAACCGTCTGATTAAATGATGTGTGTAATCTACCTGTTTTTGGGTTCACAAGCTCAGGCAGCGCATCTATATATGTTGACTTCAATTTTGACAGCTCCCTGTATTGCAAAAGTTCTTTAGGCAATGGGTGCACTGGAGATAATCTTTCCAATACGCTCATGTCCGTAGAAAGCCCTGTCTTTGTCTTTTTTATTACAGGAAGGCCTAATCGCTCGAAAAGTATCTCGCTTAGTTGTTTTGGGGAATTTATGTTAAACTCAGTGCCAGCCATTTTGTAAATATTTATTACAGTGCCGGACAACTCCTTTTCCATGTCTTTGGATGTCTTCTTCAATAATCCTATATCTACCCTTACGCCATTTTTTTCCATCTCTGAAAGGACATCGATCAATGGAAGTTCTATTTCTCGAAAAAGTTTATCCAGTTCCTTTTCAAAAAGCTTGCCCTCAAGAAGCTTTTTAAGCCTCCAGGTCGCATCGCTGTCTTCACAAGAATATTCAGAGACTTCTTTCAGCGGGACTTTATCCATTGTTATTCTTTTTTTACCTTTACCCAAAAGATCTTCGGTCGGTATCATCTTATGCTCGAGGTACTCAAATGCCAGATCGTCTAGATTATGGTTTAACTTTGACGGGTTCAACAGGTACGAGGCTACCATAGTGTCAAAATCTATTCCCTTTAACTCTATGCCGTATCTTGAAAGGATCAGCTTTTCATACTTTATATTCTGCCCTATCTTTTTAATGCTATCGTCTTCAAAAATCCCTTTCAATGCCGTAAACGCGTCTCCTATTCTGATACCTTCGCGCTTGGGAGCTCCCTTATCCTCGATCAAGGCCACATAGTGCGCCTTACCTCTCTCCCAGCAAAAGGAGATCCCTACAGGGATCGCTTCTAATGGATTCGTACTCGTCGTCTCAAAATCCAGCACAAATTCCTTTTGTTTTTTAAATTCCCCAAGGAAGGCCTGAAACCCCTCTTCCTCAGAAATTGTTGAGTAGCTGGCTTCCTGTCGCATCAGAGAATCAAAAGAGGCTATCTCTTTAGCAAGGCGTTTGAATTCCAGGTCTTTAAAGAGCTGGAGCAACTTTTTTGAATCAGGCTGTCTGATGCGCATACTGGCGATATCGACTTCTATAGGCACAGACGCATCCAATGTAACCAGTTCTTTTGATAAAC
The DNA here is from genome assembly GCA_042570105.1 of Candidatus Omnitrophota bacterium. Lineage (GTDB taxonomy): Bacteria > Omnitrophota > Gorgyraeia > Gorgyraeales > Gorgyraeaceae > JBHPHW01. The sequence continues at coordinate 24,565 of JBHPHW010000003.1, forward strand.
GGGCAAGCTTCTCTTCTTTTAATAACATCTCCCGCTTCGAATCACTCTTTATTCTTTCAAGGTTTTTATATAGATTGTCGATATTTTGAAATTCTCTTATAAAATCGATGGCTGTCTTTTCTCCTATGCCGCGAACTCCCGGTACATTATCAGTAGGGTCTCCTGCGAGTGCCATCAGATCTATAATACTCTCAGGCCCAAGTCCAAAAAATCTCCCCCTTATCGCTTCTTTATCATACACTAGTCCTTCTTTTTGGACGTTTAGTACCTTTATATTTTCATCCACTAGCTGTAAGGCATCTTTATCACCAGTGACCACATACACCTCTATGCCGCTTTTTGCAGTTTTCTTTGCAATCGTAGCAAGGACATCATCTGCTTCAAACCCTTCTTTTTCAAAGATAGGGATATTGTATGCCTCAAGCGTCTCTTTTATCAGCGGCAACTGCGAAACAAGATCATCCGGCATGGGTTTTCTTTTTATCTTATACTCTTTGAACTTTTTGTGCCGAAATGTAGGGCCTTTCAGATCAAACGCGACCGCAAGATAATCAGGCCTTTGACTCTCTAGTAGCTTCTTGAGCATCAAAATAAACCCGTAAATTGCATTTGTTGGCTGCCCTCTTGAATTCTTAAGGTCTTTTATGGCATAGTAAGCCCTGTAACAATAAGAGTTTCCGTCTATCAGAAAAAGCCTTTTTTTTACGATGGGGTTCATCTGCTTCTATGAATGGAAGGATTTATATCCGGCTAGGAAACAAGATATTAAAAAAATTATTCCGGCAAAATATTAAGTATGGCCTCGAATTCTTTTTTCGCACCTGAAAAATCGTCCTTGCGGTAATGTATCATACCTTCGTTGTAATAATCTTCTATCCTCTCCTCCTTCATCTTATTTTTTATTTCTTCTTCCAAGTCCAATAATGATTTGTCTTCGGGATTCTTCCTCTTAGCAGTCCTTATTACATCCAAGGCCCTGGAATATTCGCCACGTCTATAGTAATTACGGGCCTTGTTATAATCCTTGCCGGTTTTAGTGTAAGACGGCCTTTTCCCCTTAGCCCCCCGCAACCTCTCTTCCGCCAACTTAAGAGAACGCTTCAGTCTTTCCCCAAATGTACTTTTAGAGGAAGACGTGTCTTTTATCCCCCTCTTTCCTCTGGTCGAGGAAATTTTCTTTTGTTTTCGAATACGCCTAGTGCCTGGCTCTTTTTTGCCGCCGATTCTAGTCCATTTGCCTTCTTTTTTAGACCCCCTAACCTGAGGTTTTTTGGTAGGGGGCGCTTTATCTTTAATCTTCTTGGTCCCGTAGCGTCCATCTACTTGTTCTTCAAGCTCATTAAGCTTGTGCTCTAGCTTTTTTACCCTAACGGATTCATCTACTTTTATTGGTCTTTTATCTATTTCTTTAGAATCTCTGGATTTACGGGGCGCCAGGTAGGGCCTTGACTTGGGTTTTATCCCTCTTAACTTTTTTCCTTTTTGTCGCTCAATTCGTTTTTTTTTTGATCTTCCTCTTTTTTGAGTTTTCGTTCTTCCAGTTGTCTTTTGCGCTTGATTTCCTTTAGTTTCTTTTGTTCCAATCTCTTCTTTCGTTCCGCTTCCTTTTTGAGCCTTCGTTCTTCTGACTGCTGTTTACGCTCGATTTCCTTTATTTTCTTTTCCGCTTCTCTCTTGAGCCTTCGTTCTTTTAGCTCTTTTTTGCGCTTGATTTCTTTTAGTTTCTTTTGTTCCAATCTCTTCTCTCGCTCCGCTTCCTTTTTGAGCCTTCGTTCTTCTGACTGCTGTTTACGCTCGATTTCCTTTATTTTCTTTTCCGCTTCTCTCTTGAGCCTTCGTTCTTTTAGCTCTTTTTTGCGCTTGATTTCCTTTAGTTTCTTTTGTTCCAAGCGTTTTTGCTTCTTTCCTGCTTTTATCTTTTCTTCCTCCAAACTCTTTTTCTCTTGCGCTTCTTTTTTTAACCTTTCTTTTTTTAGCTTCTCTTCTCTTTTTTGCTCTTCTCGTCTTTTCTGTGCCAGTATCTTTATCTCTTGCTCCTCCTCCTCAAGTCGTATCTTTTCATACCTCTCATCCCCTAACCACTCTTTCTTATTTTCTTCTTTTAAACGTGTTTTGCGTACGTCTTCTTCCCTTACCGCTACCGCTTTCTCTCCCAGTTTTCCTTTTACTTTACCTTCAATCAATCCTAATTTTTCAAGCCTTCCTTTGGCCTCTTCTGTCCACGGATCCCCGCTCCGCCCCAGTTTGTATCTTCTCATCCAATGAAAAGCAGCTTTTTTCAACTCGCCTTTTCGTTCATAAAGAAGGGCGACATTGGTATGTGCCTTTTCGTATCCGGGATCTAGTATAAGCGCTTTTTTGTATTCTGCTTCTGCCCTGTCGATCCAACCTTTTGCCTCAAAAAGGATCCCTAAGTCATTATGCGGAACTGCGTAATTTTCATCCAAACTGCAAGCCTTTTGATACCATGAAATGGCAGAATCTATATCGCCTTGTTCCTGAGCCTTGAATCCTTTGTCGCGATAAGACTCTGCGTCATCAGACAGTCTAAACTTAGCATATATATGTGGAGTATCAATAAAAGAAATGGCTGCTAGAATGATAAATATTATTACAAACTTGAAGGAAAAATACCTCTGCATTAATAGACCCTTTTTGTTTTTATAAGTGTATCATATAGAGACTGTTGCGTCAAGTTAAAATTACTAAAGGTGCCTACTCTAACTCTTTAGAAAAGTATCCTCCTGTCAAGGCATCTAAATCTGCAGTGAGTTCTTGTATCCGTAACTCTTTTTCTATTCTTTCAGTTATGTCCGCAGGGGGCGATAGATACGATTCCAATTGTAGCCTTCGGCGCTCAAAGTATGTCCTTGTTATCTCATCCAGGATATCATCCCGGAGCTGCACCATTAGCCTTGACCTTGTATCTATACTAGTCTGATCATCATTCCAAACTAATTCCCCGAGGTTCCATGTCATCGTAACATCCCACGTGATGACATCATCGCCTCTCTGCAATACATCAGGATTTTGACCTGCATCCCAATGGTAAAGGTCAGTAGCATATCTATCCAAACCAACAGAAACACTTGGGAGCAGGGCCTTTTTGTTAGCAGCATCCCTCCATTCCTTTATCTTATCAGGGTGGACTTCTGCATACTCAATAGCCTCTCTTTGCACATCTCTAATGTTTGGCTCATGGTCAAATATCTCCATAACATCCTCTTTTTCATCCCTATCTTCTAAAAAGTCCTGGCCGGCGGCAAAAAAGAAACCTTTATCCAATTTAGATCTATACAAACCTCTGTCTGTCGCAACCCATATATTCCCTTCAAGATCTCCGGATAAAGAGTGCGTGACTCTCGTATCCATGCCTTTATATAAGGCGCGCCACTTCCTGTCTCTCTCTAAAAAAACAAAAATTCCATCATCTGTCAGAGCGTATAATTCATCCTTAAATAAAAGACGATTCGTTCGTAAAGAAACAAGCCCATTTTGAATAAAGTTTTTCCATGTATTGCCTTTATCTTCGCTCATCAATATTCCGGCATCACTTGCCAGAAATACACGCTTTTCCTTAACCAGCATACTATTAACCGGCCTAGACACGCTAAACGTCTCATCTAGCGCATCGCTATCGTAGCCTGTTTCTTCTCTGGAAGTTATAAAGACTCTAGTCCAATTAGAATCTACGCCTTTATACACGCCTCTATCTGTCGCAAGAAAAATCTCGTCTCCTAAAAAACTAATCCATTTTACACTAATATTGCCCGCTTCGCCAGAATCCTTCCCCCACGTTAGTCCATTGTCGATGCTGATGAAAAATCCTCCTTTTGTCCCAAGATATATCTTGCCATCCTTTGAAAATGCTATGTGTGATGCATTACTTTCTTTTGTGCCTACGCCTTTAAAGATCCTCATCCACCTGGATTTACCATCTAGGCTCTTAAATACGCCCTTTTCTGTACAGACAAAAACGCTCTCTCCTGAAACTTTAACAAAATTAATGGCGTTAGAATCTCCTTTTACAGAGAACACGTTTCTCCATGCATTACCATCATCTTCTGTCCGGTATAATCTCTTTGCGCTAGCCGCATAGACAATCCCTTTTTTATGCGCGTCGACTGCAACCTCTTTTATATACGCTTCTTTGATCCCGGCTACCGGCCTCCAAACATCATCAGAAAAACTGGGATCATTAAAACAAAAAACAGAAATAAAAAATGTCACAAGAAAAATAAAACTTTTCATAAACTACCTCCTCAGTAGGCATTCGGGTTAGTTGCATGTTCAAGGCACGGCTTTGAACATGCGATCGAACATGGCGATTTGATATATAGATACACGAGGCTATGGATTTCTTTTAAAAATTTGAAGAAAAAATAAGAGCAAGAGTAGCAGTAGGGGTTCTTTAAAGGGTCTTTATAAATTCAAGCATTTTTCACGAACATATGCATTCACAATAATTTAAATATATTTATAAAGTATTGTAAAAATATAACATAAAAGCATCTTCTTGTCAATGGAAATTTTATGCTCTGGGTAATCGGTGAGTTAATGGAGTATAGTAGCGCATAATGGAGCAATGTGAACGAATTGAAAATTTAGCCTTTTATGTACCATTATATTATTTAACCCCTCTTGACTCACCAATTACTGTTCTACGGTAGGCTTTTTTGATATTTTTGAGGCAGTTCGAGGTAGGATCTCCCTTCTTCTACTCTTCCATGTTTTATACAGCCGTTTCCATATACCCGGCATTTTTTCTGAAGTTCTCGAACTGCACATTTTTTCTGTTCCCGATCGAGCATGTTACTCTCTAAGACATTTAAGATCGAGTGTATCCTATATTTATCCATGCCTGTTTTATAAATATACGATAATTGATCCTCTCGACCACCGTCTTTTAAGGTCAAACCCTTATCTACGAGGAGAAATGGATATTTTATGCTTGAGCGCAACCAAAAATCATAATCTTCACAACATACTAACTTCTCGTCAAATAGGCCCGTTCTATCAAAGAGTTCTCTTCGGACAATCACTGTGGACATACTTACAACGCATAATGGTAAACATCTATCAAATATATATCCATGAAACTTTTTATGTTTTTTCTTCTGATTTAATAATGCCCCATTTTTATACCATACCTCCTCGGTATGCGAAATAAGATAAGATGGATTTTGTTGCATCTCATTTATTTGTACATCAAGCTTTTCCCTATCCCACCAATCGTCTGAGTCAAGGAACGCTATAAATGAGTTTTTGGATTCTTTTATCCCCAGATTACGTGCAGCGCCAGGCCCTTTATTTTCCTGTTTTATATATTTGACCCTGCCTGAAAAATAGGTTACTACATCGGGTGTGTCATCCCAAGAACCATCATCGACAACAACTATTTCAAACCCTTTATATGTCTGGGATAAAACGGATTCGATGGCCTTTTTTAGAAATGGGGCGCGGTTAAAGGTCGGGATTATAACGCTGATCATCCAGCTTTTTGTTTTTGGTCTTTGTGCGCAGTATATCTCTATGCGACTTCTTCTTCTCGCGCAACAATCTTGATATATCCTTCTGCCTGCGAGTAATCCTCTGTTTCATATTAATCAATGCTGATCTTACCGGTGCTTCCAAGAATACTAACGGTCCTGGATTTATCACGTTGGTCAGTAATTGTTATAGAGCCGCTGGCCCCTTCTATTGCGCCGGTTGGATAAAATATAACTTTATCGTCTTCAAAATCTATTGCCTCAGACTCTTCCTCGCCCGGAACCCTAAATTTTATCGAAACAGGAAGCCTTCGTTTTCTATCGAAAATCCGCCCTTCGGAATCTTCTATCCAGTATTCACCTTTTTCTATATCGAACACAACTGTGTGTTTTTCTCTATATGTAATGGCATTGCTCCTTGCAACGCGCAATGTCCCTAAAATAGCCCTACTAGCGGTCTTTAGTCTGAGGCCTTTGCCAAATCCGGTAGTAAAAGGAATGGTTATCCCTAAGAGCATCGCGATAATGCCTAGCACTACAAGCATCTCAATAAGGGTAAAGGCCCGTCTCCTACCAATTGCAAATATCATCTCTTCCTGTTCCATCACCTTTTCCATCAGGCCCTGGTGAATATAGATCATAGGCATACTCATTATGGACTCCGGGATTTACATAAATAATGGCATTGCCCCATGCATCTAGGTATTCTCCGTTTTTACTTAGCTCTTTTTCCCGGATCTTCATGTAAGGGCCATTCCAATCACCCTCACCCGGGTCTTCTTTAAGAAGGACTACAAGATTCTCATTGCCAGACTCAGGATAGATGCCCATATCTGACTCATACATGCTTATAGCAGTCTCAATAGTCACGATCTGGGCCCTTGTCTTTGTGATAGCGCCTCTTTTTCTTGCCTGCTGAGCGCCACCAACCACCATTCCAGCCAATATGGTGATAATCGCTATGACAACCAAAAGCTCAATAAGAGTAAAACCATGTTTTTGCATATCCTCACCTCATTATAAGTTACTTCCGCGCCGAGGGCTTGGCCCCGGCGATCTAAAGCTATGCGTACTCCTTTGTCTCTTTCAGCACCTCTTCAACGGTAGTCAACCCTTCGATGATCTTAACCATCCCGTCTTCGCGCAAGGTCTTCATACCTGTATCTCGCGCCCTTTTCCTTATTGCCGAGGAGCTGGCTCGTTTAACCACCAGCTCTCTTACCCCCTCATCCATAACCAATAACTCGTATATGCCTGTTCGCCCCTTATAGCCTGACCCGCTGCACTCTGAACAGCCCTCGCCTTTATAGAACTTAGAGTCCTTTAATTTGTCTCTGGAGATCCCTAATTCTGAAAGTTCTTTTCTTTGCACCTCGTAAGATTTTTTGCATTTCCCGCAGATCATCCTCACAAGCCTCTGTGCGATTACTGCCCTAATAGTAGAACTTATCAGGAATGGCTCCACCCCCATATCCACAAGCCTTGTAACAGCGCTCGGCGCATCATTAGTATGCAATGTACTAAAAACAAGGTGGCCTGTAAGGGCAGACTGGATCGCTATCTCTGCTGTCTCAGAGTCCCTTATCTCACCTACCATTAAGACATCAGGATCCTGCCTCAACATATGCCGTAATGTCTTTGCAAAGGTAAGGTCTATCTTTGGGTTTATTGCTACTTGAATAATACCTTCGATGTCGTACTCAACGGGGTCTTCGGCTGTTATGATCTTATATTCTATTTTGTTTATCTCGCGTAAACACGAATAGAGCGTAGTAGTCTTGCCGCTGCCTGTGGGCCCAGTGGTCAATAGGATCCCATTCGGCCTTTGTACGACCTTTCTGAGTTTAGTTTTGAAGGAATCACTCATGCCAAGCTGATCCAAAGACAGGCTCACCACACTTTTATCAAGGACCCTCATGACAATACTCTCGCCATAAAGAGTCGGGAGCGTCGAGACTCGAAGATCAACGCCCTTGCCGCCAATATCCATCATGATCCTTCCGTCTTGGGGGAGCCTGTTTTCTGCAACATCCAAATTTGCCATGACCTTTATTCTGGAACTAATCGCAAGGCTCAAGTCCTTTGGCGGATGCGCAGCGTCATAACATATGCCATCTATCCTATACCGTATATTATAATCATTTTCAAATGGCTCAAAGTGTATATCTGAGGCCTTCTCTCTTATTGCCCTTAGAAGCACCATATTTAATAGCTTCACAACAGGCGCCTGCGAAGCGATCTCCTTCAGCTTATCTACGCCCTCTTTCCCTAAAGCAATAGATTCACCAGACACCTTCTTTGCCTCATCTATCACATCACCAAGAGATTCCTCTTCTTCGCCGTAATAACGTTCCTGCGCCTTCTTTATATCATCTCCTTTTGCTACGACCATTTTGATGTCAGATCCTGTCACAAAACGCAATTCATCGGCAAGTTTTATATTCAGAGGGTCGGAAACAGCTACGATTACAGTGTCTCTATCGATCCTCAACGGCACGACATTATAAAACTTTGCTGTACTTGCTGATATCTTATTGATGGCGTTCCGTTCTATGCTCACCTTCGAAAGATCCACTACTTCTATACTCAGCCAACTGGCAACAGTATTCAATAAGGCATCCTCTTTTATATATCCGTGATCGACGAGGATCTTGAAGATATTTTTTCCGGTCTTTTTTCCCTCTTCGAGAGCTTCATCGATGACATGCTGGGTCAACAGCTTCTCATCTACCAGTTTTTTCAACAACAAATTGTACTTAGACTCTCTAGACATCCTGGGTCACCCTTATTGCCTCCTGAATCGTCGTATATCCTCTTTTTACTTTTTCGAGGCCATCCTCTTTTAATGTCCTCATACCTTTTTCTTTTGCCTTTTGATATATCTCAGAGCTCGAGACATTATTTAGGATCATTTCCCTTATCTCATCATCCATTGTAAAAAGCTCTATTATGCCCATCCTTCCTTTAAATCCGGTGTTACTGCAATTGGAACACCCCTTGCCCCGATAAAGTTCAAGATTCCCTTCCTCATCATCTTTCAAGGAAAGTGCCTCTTTTTCTTCTTTGGACGGCTTATAACCAACTCTGCATGATGGGCATATTGTCCTAACCAACCTCTGGGCCAAAACACCTTGCACAGTAGAAGCAACAAGATAAGGCTTAATACCCATATCAACCAATCTCGTAACAGCACTTGCCGCATCGTTTGTGTGTAAGGTACTGAAGATCAAATGGCCCGTAAGAGCGGATTGTATTGCTATCTGCGCAGTCTCCATGTCTCTTATCTCGCCTACCATTATAATGTCTGGCGCCTGTCTAAGCATCGATCTGAGGCCGCCGGCAAATGTAAGGCCTATCTGCGGCCTCACCTGGACCTGGTTTATGCCATCTAACTGATATTCTACGGGATCCTCTATTGTAATGACCTTGCGCTCTTTCTGATTTACGTGACTAAGAGCCGCGTATAAGGTTGTGGTTTTCCCGCTTCCTGTGGGACCTGTTACCAATATCATACCATTGGGCAGATTTATCAATCTTTCAAATTCCTTTTTCTCATCTGGCAAAAACCCCAGGTCCTCGATCCCTACAAGAAAACTTGATTTGTCAAGGATCCTCATGACAACACTTTCTCCATGTATACCTGCCAGACTTGACACCCTCAAGTCCAGCTCATTTTTATTAAGGCGTATCTTAATCCTACCGTCCTGAGGAAGGCGTTTTTCCGCTATATCCATCCCTGCCATGATCTTGATCCTGCTAATAACCGAGCCCTGTAATCTTTTGGGAGGGCCTGGTATATCATGCAGGATACCGTCTATTCTGTAACGTACTCGAAATTTATTCTCCAATGGTTCGATGTGGATGTCGCTCGCCCTTCTTTTTACTGCGTCGTTTATTATAATATTTACTAGTTTTATCACAGGCGCATCTTCGCCGCCTTTCGTCTCTTTTATCTCTTCCGATGCTTTTTCTAAATCAAGACTTGAAGATCCTTTTGAGGCATACAACACATCCAATACACTATCCAAATCCTGACTTCGGACGAGTTCTACCTCTACAGGAAGGCCGATTATCTTTTCTAGATTCTCACCTGCAAGAAAATTCAATGGGTCATCAGTGCCTACAATGAGTTTACCGGAGGCATGCTTCAAAGGGATTATTCGGTGAGCTAATACAAGGTGTGCTGGTAAAACGTCCTGATCTTTCTTCTCGATGTCTTGAGGTTTTACAGCGAGGGGCAATATGCCTATTTGCGAAACGAGCGTTTTGCCTACGCTCTGATTTGATATGTATCCTAATCTGACAAGCACACTCGCAAGGCTCTCTTTGGTCTTGATCTGTTCTAGAAGGGCCTTATTTATTTTCTCATCATCTAAAAGGCCGATATTCTTTATGGTGGCTTTTACGATATCCTTTTTACTTACCAATCTCTCTCCAATCAGGGACAGAGTTCCCTCGCCAATCCCAGACCTATCCCTACCTATTTATCAAACTCGCGAAATACCCTGCTCCAAAACCATTGTCAATGTTTACAACGCTGACTCCGGGAGAACAGCAATTCATCATAGTCAATAACGGCGCTATACCTTTAAAGCTGGAACCATAACCCACGCTCGTAGGAACCGCTATAACAGGTTTATCTGTAATGCCGGAAACTACACTCGCTAGAGCCCCCTCCATGCCTGCTACTACAATAATGACATTTGCCCTTGAAATATCAGATAGCCTATCAAATAATCGATGTATGCCTGCTACTCCAACATCATAAATCGTCTTTACCTTGTTCCCCATGATCTCCAGAGTCAGTCTTGATTCTTCAGCAACAGGTATATCGCTGGTACCTGCGGTAAGGATCAAGACTATTTTTTTGTTTTTTAATCTAGCTTTTTTTGTATAGATGATCCTGGAGAGGGCATCGTATTTCAGCTTCGGGTGAGTTTTCTTCAGATATGTGAATAATTTCTCGTTGGCCCGGGTAAAAAGAATACGTTCATCTCTCTTTAAAATATCATCGAGTATCTTTTTTATATGCAAAGGATTTTTACCCTCACAATAAACTACCTCCCCAAATCCTTTACGAAGCGATCTATGATGGTCTAATCGCGCAAAATTTAAATCTTTATAGGGAAGGTTTTTTAGTAACCCATATGCTTTTTTAGCCCCGATCCTTTTCGAGCCCACATCCTTCAATAACTTCTTTATTGATTCTTTGGAATCCATTTTATTTGAAGATGAAAAAAAGAATTACAATAACCGCGATAAACGAAAAGATATAAAAATCATTAAAATAAAAAAAATCTTTCACCCTGTCAAGAAAGGTATTGGGATATCTTTGCCTGGATCTACTAGGGGTCTTGTGGCGGTAGAGATTTAAATCATCGACTTTAAATCTTGTGTAAACTCCTCCTATCTTGTATGAGGAGATCTTGCCTTTACCTACTATTCTTTGCAGCTCTTCCTCTTCTATCCGAAGGTAATCTGCTGCCTCTTTTGAAGTCAAAAATTTCTTCATCATAAGCGAAATGCCTTGCGCAATCTAAAGGTTAGATCTACCTTTTTGTGATTATTTCGCTCCCCTCTCTTTTGCTATCCACTCATCAACCATCACCCTGTCAAAGCGCCATTCGCTTCCTTCTTTACGAGCTGGTATCTTCCCTGAGTTTGCCCAGTCCATTATATTTGAGACATCTACTTCTAAATATTTTGCCAATTCATTTACATTAAATATGCTTCCTCCCTTGCCGGGATAGTTAAGCATCTGACACTTTCCCTGTATGACAGCGCCCGAATCTACGCCCAAAACAGGCGTTACGATGTCTCCTACGATGTGGGCGGATGAGGTGATCTTCAGTTGTCTCTGGGCAGTGATATTACCGGTAACCTTTCCGCTTACTGTTATTTCCTCACCAGTTATATCTGCGCGGACTGTTGCGTTTTCTCCTATGGTAAGACTACCTTTTGTGTCCAGTCTGCCTTCAAAACTTCCATTTATCCTCAGGTTTACAGGATCCTTAAATGCGAGAGTCCCCTGCATACTGGCATCAACATCCAGAACCTTTGCTTCAGCCTTGTCCCTTCTAGCCATTTTCTCCTCCTTTCTGTTTCTTTTCTCCTTCTCCTACATGAATATGAATCTTCCGCAATAGATAAAGCGAAGCCAACACAATAACAGTTGTTACAAAACCTGCTATGTAGAAGCCGCAGCCAACAGCCAGCCCTATGCCCGAAACAGTCCATAGACTTGCAGCTGTTGTAAGGCCTGTAATAGATTTCTCGGAACGAATAATCGTTCCCGCCCCTAAAAAACCGATACCTGTTATTACACCTGCTGCTATCCTTGCAGGATCTACAGGGGTATCTTTTCCATAGAGAAGGAACACGTAAATAGAAGTGAGCATGATAAGCGTAGACCCCACACAAACAAGTATATGAGTCCTGAAACCGGCGATTCGCCTATTATGCCTCTCCCTTTCAAAACCTATAAGCCCTCCTAATACCGCGCCTGTCAGTAATCTCAAAACTATCTGTAGATCAGTAAGCATCACTTTTCTCCCTTGTTATTCGCAGTTATCTCCAAACTAGACCTGACCCCTTTCTTATACAACTTATAAGCCAGGCCTGCGATCATAGCTGCGTTATCCGAACACAATTCAAGTGGCGGAAAGTATAAACTAAAACCTCTAAACATCGATTCTCTTGTGATCATTTCCCTGAATCTGGAATTTGCGCTTACCCCTCCTCCGACAACAAGCGTCCTTACATTATGCTTTTCCATGGCCTTTAAACAACTTTCTACGATAAGTTTCAGCACCGCCTCCTGGAAACTCGCAGCAATATCTCCTCGTTCGCCACTCGTGATCCGTGATCTCTGGGCTTTTACATGATACAAAACAGCTGTCTTAATACCACTAAAACTAAAATTGAGGGATCCATTGACATTTCTGCAGGTAAACTTAACGGCCCGGGGATCGCCTTTCTTTGCAAGCCTATCTATTATAGGCCCTCCCGGATAGCCCATACCTAAGATCTTTGCTACCTTATCATAGGCCTCGCCAACTGCATCATCCAGCGTATCCCCCAATATCACAAATGTGTCAGGATCTTCTACAAGAGAGAGTCGCGTATGGCCTCCTGATATAACAAGTCCTATAAAAGGGTAGCGAGGCGCGCCTTTCAGCATCAAGCTAGAATAGATATGCGCCTTAAGATGATCCACAGCTATCAGAGGAATATCCAGGGCATATGCCATTGCCTTTGCGCAAGCTATGCCCGGAAGCAATGCGCCCACTAGACCCGGCCCTTGAGTCACAGCTATAGCATCTAAATCTATCATAGAAACTTTAGCGTTATATAAGGCGCTTTCTATGACTTTGTCTATATTTTCTACGTGATGCCTTGTCGCAATCTCAGGAATTACCCCGCCAAATCTCTTATGATATCTCAGACTTGAAGAAATCGCATTGGATAATATCTCTTTTCCGTTTTTTACGACACTTGCGGCTGTCTCGTCGCATGAAGTTTCGATGCCTAATATTAACATTGGTAAGTGCGCGAGTACACCACTACACCCCTTTATTTTTTTTCGTTGTATATGATTATCCCCTTTAATACATCTGCGGCGCTCAAGATCTGATTATCGTATTCTTCTTTCTTTTTCTTTTCCATTACTTCTTCTTCGCTCTCTTCTTTTTTGTCCAACAGCTGATCTAATATATCCTCCTCTTTATCCTCTTCCTCTTTAGAAAGTTCTTCATATTCCACTACTATGTCGGGAACAATGCCTTCTCCGTGAATAGAGCGTTCGTTTGGGGTAAAATATTTACTGGTCGTGAGCCGCACTGCTGAGCCATCTTGTAAAGGCACCACTGTCTGTACAGATCCTTTTCCAAAGCTCTTTGTGCCCAAGAGAAGCCCCCTTTTATAGTCCTGGATCGCACCTGCGACAATCTCAGAAGCAGAGGCGCTCCCTCCATTTATCAAAACAACCATCGGATAATCCAGGTGTTTATTTTTATTATCCGACTTAAATACAAAGTTCTCCTCTAGAGAGCGCCCTTTTATTGAAACAACAGGTTTTCCTTTTTCCAAAAACCTTCCTGAGACTTCCACTGCTGCATCGAGGAGTCCGCCCGGATTGTTTCTAAGGTCCAGGATAAGGCCCTTCATCCCTTTCTCCTCTAGATCCATGAGGGCTTTTTGCAGATCCCTGTTAGTCTTCTCTTGAAATTCCGCAAGCCTGATGTAACCAATACCAGATTCGACTAGTTCTACCTTTTTGATGCTGTCTATCTTTATTATTGACCTCGTAATTGTAAAATCCAGGAGTTTCCTCTCGCTTTCTCTTAGAACTGTCATACTGACCTTTGTCCCCGGCTTTCCTCTCAATCTTTTTACTACCTCCAGGAGTGTAAAGTCTTTTGTGATCTCGCCCTCTATTTTAACTATCTTATCTCCGGCCTTAAGTCCTACTAGATATGCCGGCGTGTCATCTATGGGGGATATTATAGTGGGGAGGCTGTCTTTTATAGTGATCTCTATCCCTATGCCTCCGAATTCGCCTTCGGTCTCTATCTTCATCTCATTGTATGTTTCAGGGTCCATAAACTGGCTATATGGGTCCAGAGACGAAAGCATACCTTTAAGGGCGCCGTATATAAGATCCTTTGATTGCGCCTGCTCCACGTAATCCGAACGTATGATACTGACCGCGTCAGAAAACAACTCAAGTTCTTTGTATAGATCATCCGGAGGTTGAGACTTCTCAGCAAAGCCAATATTGGACATCAAAAAGCCTGCCAGAAAACCAACCGTAACCATTAATAAAGTAGTCTTTTTATTCATGCTCCTCCTTTTAGCTTTTCCTTCAGGATTACATTTACCTTTTTGGGATTTGCCTTACCTTTTGTCTTTTGCATTACCTTTCCGACCAGAAATATAATCGCATTTTCCTTGCCGCCTTTAAAATCATTGACTGACTTTTGATTTTCAGTTATAACCTCTTCTACTGCCTTTTCTATTGCCCCTTCATCAGAGATCTGTTCAAGGCCTTTTTCCTTTACTAAAAGCCCTGGGGGCTTCTTTGTCTCTATTATCTCTATTAAAAGGGTCTTTGCGATCTTCCCGCTAATCAGGCCTTGATCTATCATACCAAGCATACCCGCAAGATGCTCTATTTTCAAGTCCAGTTCATTGATCGTAAGGTTTTTCTCCTTCATATATGCGGCTATATCCCCCATGAGCCAGTTTGCCACTATCTTTGGCTTTTTATATAGAGAGGCGCTCTCCTCAAAATAATCAGCGGTCTTTTTATCACTGACCAGGACCTTTGCATCGTAGTCAGTTAGTCCGTAATCTTTTATAAACCTCTTCTTTCTTGGCTCTGGGAGTTCTGGTATCCCCTTTTCAATATCATTCAAAAAACTATCTTCAAAATCAAACGGCACAAGGTCCGGTTCTAGAAAATATCTATAATCATGCGCCTCCTCTTTGGACCTCATGGATTCTGTAATGGCGGCCTTTGAATTAAAAAGTCTTGTTTCCTGTATTATCTTTTTACCGTCTCTAAGCAAGTCTATTTGCCTGCCCCGCTCATATTGTAAGGCGGCCTTCACGGCCTTAAATGAATTCATATTCTTTATCTCTGCTTTAACGCCAAGTTCCTTGGAACCTTGCTTTCGCATAGAGATGTTGGCGTCACACCTCAGGCTCCCTTCTTCCATATTGCAATCAGAGACATCTATATACTCCAGGATCGATTTGAGGGCTGTAAGGTACTCATATGCCTCGTCTGGAGAATTCATGTCAGGCTCGCTTACGATCTCCAATAAAGGTATGCCGGAGCGATTAAAATCTATGAGGCTCGAGCGTTCTTGATGCAAGAGCTTGCCTGTATCCTCCTCCAGGTGGACCTTTCTTATCTTGACGCACCTTTCTTTGCCATTTATTAATATTGGGAGGTTTCCATGCTGCGCCAGGGGTTGGTTAAATTGGGAGATCTGATAATCCTTCGGAAGATCCGGATAAAAATAATTCTTTCTATCAAACCTGATCTTTTTTGCGACTTGCGCGTTAAGTGAGATACTAACTTTTATAGCAAGTCTTAAGGCATCTTTATTTAATACCGGAAGCGAGCCCGGTAATCCGAGACAGACAGGACAGGTCTGTGTATTGGGCTGAGCCCCGAAATTTGTAGAGCATCCACAAAAAGCCTTGGTTTTTGTATTAAGCTCTACATGGACTTCTAGTCCGATGACAGTTTCGTAAGACATGGTATTTATTATCTACCCTTCGATGGGCCTTGCGAGCCTCAACAAGCGCCTAAGTTAGTTTCGGACGTTTTTTATGCCATTCTGTATTCTGCTCGTAATTGTATGCTACCCTTAAAATAGTCTCCTCATTAAATGCTCTGCCAAGTATCTGAAGTCCTATAGGTAGACCTTCTTTTGTAAATCCGCAAGGGACAGATACCCCAGGGATACCCGCCAGATTAGCAGATATTGTAAAAATATCAGAAAGATACATGGTGAGGGGATCCTTTATCTTTTCTCCTATTTTAAATGCGGCAGTCGGAGAAGTAGGGGTAATAATGCAATCGTATTTCTTGAAGGCTTCGTCAAAATCCTTTTTCATCAAGGTCCTGACCTTTAATGCGCGCAAATAATAAGCATCGTAATAGCCGCTGGATAAGGCAAATGTCCCAAGTATGATCCTTCTTTTAGCCTCGTCTCCAAAACCAGCCTTTCTTGTCTTTTTATACATATCTATAATAGACTTTGCCTCGCGGGACCTTAAGCCATACTGCACGCCATCAAACCTTGCTAGATTTGAACTGGCCTCAGCCGTTGCAACTAAATAATAAACACTCACTGCGTATTCTGTGTGCGGCAAGCTCATCTCTTCGCATACTGCACCTAATCCCTCTATCCTTTCTATTACGCGCTGGATAGAGGCCTTCACTTCATCATCCATCCCCTTAATAAAATATTCTTTTGGAATACCTACCTTCAGACCTTTTATATCCCGCTTTATAAGAGACGGATAATCAGGAACCTTCACTTCTACGGAGGTCGAATCCATATTATCTTTACCGGATATAACCTTCAATAAAAGGGCTGCATCCTCAACATCCTTCGTAAGAGTCCCTATCTGGTCCAGGGAGGATGCAAATGCTATAAGGCCATACCTGGAAACCCTGCCATATGTCGGTTTTAACCCAACCACTCCACAGAGTGAGGCAGGCTGCCTGACTGAGCCTCCTGTATCTGAACCAAGAGCAAATATCCCTTCATCTGCTGCAACGCATGCTGCAGATCCGCCGCTAGACCCCCCGGGGATCCTGTCTAGGTCCCATGGATTTCTGGTTGTCCCGTAATAGGAACTTTCGGTAGAAGAACCAAACGCAAACTCATCCATATTGGTCTTCCCCATCAATACCGCGCCCTCTTGTAGCAATTTATCGATAACTGTAGCATTATAAGGCGGCCTAAATCCTTCGAGTATTTTAGAAGAGCACGTAGTAAGTTCATCCCTTACGCATATATTATCCTTTATAAAAATAGGCAATCCCCAAAGTGTTTTTGATCTATCTTTTTCTTTAAGGGCGCTGCACCTTTTAAGGGCCTCTTCGCTATCAAAATGCGCCAAGGCATTCAGCTTTGTCTCTATTTTAGATATACTTTCGATGTTGCTTTTACATATATCTATAGGGGATATCTCTCCCTTATTAAGTCGCTCAAGAAGTTCATGTGCAGGTAGACTAGTAAGTTCCATTATGTCTCTATGATCTTTCGGACTTTAAATAGAGCGCCTTCTCTCTCAGGCGCATTCCTTATAACAGCTGAATCCGGAAGAGATTTCTTTACGCTGTCTTCTCTGTAAACATTTTTCATTTCCAGAACATGACTGGTAGGCCCGAGATGTTCGACATCCAGATCCTTTAACTTATGGACGTATTCCAAGACACGGTCCAGTTGCTTAGTAAAGCTCTCCAGTTCTTTATCATCCAGCTCTAACCGAGCAAGATCCGCCACATATTTAACAGTCTTTTTTGTTATTGCCATCGTTTAACCGTACTTGACTACATCGCGTTTACTAAGTCCACAAATTCCTTCAAAGACACAGTCTCGGGCCTCCGGGTTTCTGATATACCTGAGTCCCCCAGTAACTTTTTTACTTCCTCTTTGGATTTAAAGATCTTACTTGAATACAAAGAATTCAACATAGTCTTTCTTCGTTTTCCAAAGCATGTCTTTATTATTCTAAATAGTTTTTCTTCATCCGTCAAGTAAAGACCTTGACGGCGCACATCTAACCTTAAAAAAGATGAGTCCACCTGTGGGACAGGATGGAAGGCTCTTTTTTTAACCGTAAATAAAATACTGGGCTCTAGATAAAATTGCACAAAACAGGAAATAGAGCCGTAGGTCTTATTGCCCGGTGATGCAGTAAGTCTTTCTGCAAATTCTTTTTGAACGGTCACAAATAGGGATGTGAAAAAACGCCTGTTCTCTAAAAGATGTATCAGGATAGGGCTCGATATATAATACGGGAGGTTCCCGACAATTTTTAAACGGGTCCCTTCTTCATTGCCAAACTTGTATTTAAGTATGTCGCCGCGTATTAATTCTAAATTGTTAAAGGAGTTATTATGCAAAAGATACTCGTAGAGTCTCTTGTCTTTTTCTATGGCTATCACCCTTTTTGCCCGCCTGCATAATCCTTCGGTGAGCGCGCCCAGCCCCGGGCCTATCTCCAATACCGTATCTTCTCCGCACACATCGCTTGAGTCGATTATCTTTTTTTTCGCATTCTGGTCTATAAGAAAACTCTGACCGAGTCGTTTGCTGGGCCGGATGTTGTATTCTTTGAGAATAGATCTTACTGTGCTTAAAGTCAGCATATCTTTAATACGCTCATGCCTTACCCGCGCCTGCACATCTTTACAGCAAGTTTTATCGCCTCCTTCATAGACCTACTCTCGGCGATGCCTTTTCCAGCTATACTATACGCGGTGCCGTGATCGGGTGAGGTACGGACAAAAGGAAGCCCCAATGTTACGTTTACGCCATCCTCAAACGCCAGCATCTTAAATGGCCCCAATCCCTGGTCATGATACATCGCGATAACTGCATCAAATCTCCCTTTAAGCGCCATGTGAAAGACGCTATCTGCAGGTATCGGCCCCTCGATACGGGGAATCACCGACCTTACCTTTTTAATGGCTGGGGCAATAATCTCCTTTTCTTCGATACCGGCTAAACCATCTTCTCCACAATGTGGATTTAGTCCAGCTACCCCTATCCTTGGCTTGGGTATCTTAAAGTAATATCTTAACGCCCCCTCAGTCAATTTAATTGCGTTACTTATCTTCGCCTCCGTAAGAATACCTGATACCTTTTTTAAGGCTACATGTCGGGTAACGATAGTGACCCTTAAAATGGGACAACAAAACATCATTGCAAACTTTTTAGTATGCGTGGCCTCGGCAAAGAATTCGGTATGGCCTTTAAATGGTATGCCGGATCTATTTACCAAAGACTTATTTACCGGAGCGGTAACAACGCCATCGGCCTTCTTTTTTTTCAAAATACAGGCCGCCTTTTTTATAGCGTCGAGGCCTGTTTTATCAGTAGGCTTTATAATGTAAAAATCAGCGAGGGTTTTAATGCGAGGGTCTTTTAATGCCTTTTGCGTGACCTCAGGGCCTATCCCTTTTGGATCCCCTGTAGTAATCAGGATGCTTGGTTTCTTCTTCATATTATTTTATAGAAATATAGGCCTTGGACCTTAATTCAGCAAGCCATCCCTCCAATTTTTCTTTAAATTTCTCCTGAAAAAGCATCTTTTTAATGCCATTTTTCACTTCTGCAAGGCTCATATAGCCGGAATTTTTGACATCCTCTACTTTAAAAATGTGGTAGCCGACTTTACTTTTTACGGGCCCTGAAAATTCTCCCGGCTTTAGTCTAAATATGGCTTCGTCGATTTCCTGCAGCATCTCGCCTCGCCCGATATATCCCATATCCCCGCTTTGTCCTCTATTAGGCCCTTGGGAATGTTCTTTTGCGAGTTCGCCAAAATCATAACCGCTTTTGAGTCTATCGTAAATATCATTTACCTCCACCTTTGCCAACTCAAAATCTACCTCATCTTCAGCCTTTACAAGAATATGTCTTACCTTATATTGTTCTTTGCGGATCAACTCTGGTCTATGTTCTTCATAATACTCGCTTATCTCCGATGGCAAGACGCTCACCTTCGATCTTATCATAAAATCTACTATCTTTTTCATCATTATCTGATCCCTGTATCTATTTTTTAGATCTGCCAGGGTGATGCCTTGAGCTTCGAGCGTCCCGTAAAAATCGCCTTCTGAAGGAAAACCGCTTTTAACATATTCCAATTTCTCGTTTATCTCTCCTTCTGTAACATCTATATTTAATTCTTTTGCGCGGCTCAGTATAAGTTTGTCTTCTACGATCTGTTTCGGGATATCCCTTTTTACTTCCTCCATTTTTTCCAATAACTTATCTCCCTTATATGTATGCACGTACTGCGCATACAAAACCGCCAATAGCTGATCTATATCCTGCTGTGTTATGACCTCATCGTTCACAACAGCAACGACCTTATTGATCACCTGCGCCTCTATAGAGGCCGGATACAGGACTGTAAGCAAAAGATATATAATTACTGTAAAGCTCTTCATGATATTTTTATTTCTTAAGGGAGGCCACTACCTCTCGCAACATCCTGCAATACAGGTCAAACCCTACCTCGGATATATATCCATGTTGTTGTTGGCCTAGAATATTGCCTGCGCCTCTTATCTCCAGATCTTCCATTGCGATTTTAAATCCGGAACCCAACTCCCTATAGCGTTCTATCGCCGTCAATCTCCTTTCTGACTTAGTACTTATAACGCGCCCCTTTGGTATTAAAAAATAAGCATGGGCCTTGTTCTTAAATCTCCCCACCCTCCCTTTTAACTGATATAGATCTGCGAGCCCAAACATATCTGCGCGATTTACTATCAGGGTGTTTGCGTTCGGTATATCTATCCCAGACTCTATTATAATCGTGCATACGAGGACGTCAATATTTCCTTTTATAAATTCTCTCATTACCTCCTCAAGTTCTTTTGAATGCATCCTGCCATGCGCAAGGCCTATCTTCACCTCGGGTATTGATTTTGAAAGCTGTGACGCTATTTTTTCAATACCATCGACCCTATTGTGTACAAAAAAGATCTGACCTTTTCTCTTTTTTTCCCTAAGGATAGCGTTCCTTAGAAGCTCTTTATCGTATTCTGCCACTAATACATCGATAGGCAGCCTATCCTGGGGAGGCGTCTCGATAATAGACATATCTTTAACGCCCATAAGGGACATATATAAAGTTCGCGGTATTGGCGTGGCGGTAAGTGTCAGAACATCCACCAATAATCGCATCTTCTTCAACCTTTCCTTATCCCTTACGCCGAATCTCTGTTCCTCATCTATTATAACAAGACCGAGATCTTTAAATTTTATATCCTTCCTTAAAATCGCATGGGTCCCTATAACTATATCGACACTTCCATTTTTGATGTCTTCAACGATCTCCAAGATCTGGCCTTTGGTCCTGAATCGACTGATCATCTCTATCCTCACAGGAAAATCCCGCATCCTCTCTTTGAATGTAATAGAGTGCTGCTCTGCAAGGAGCGTTGTCGGGACAAGCATAGCGACCTGTTTGTTATCAAGGACTGCTTTAAAGGCAGCTCTTAGGGCGATTTCGGTCTTGCCATAGCCCACATCACCGCACAAAAGTCTATCCATCGGCTTTTTTGATTCCATATCTTTCTTTACCTCTAGAGAAGAACGTGTCTGGTCAGGGGTCTCTTTAAAATGAAATTGTTTCTCAAACTGCCCCTGCCAATCAGTATCTTCTGAAAACATAAAACCATCCAGATGGGCCCGCACTGCATTTATCTCCAAAAGTTCAAAGGCCAAAGAGTAAACGCCTTTTTTAACCCTCTCCTTTATACGCTGCCAAGACTTACTTCCCAGACGGTACAATTTAGGCGGCTTTTTCTCAAAGCCTACGTACCTCTGTATCAGATGCATCTCCTCTATGGGCACTAACAACCTATCGCCATTTCCGTATTCTATGACAATATGGTCTTTATCTGCGCCTTTGAAGCTTATCTTTTCAAGGCCTCTAAAAATACCTATGCCATGGTCTACGTGAACCACATAGTCATCAAGCTCGATGTCAACAAATGACTCGAGAGGTACCCTCTCGCCTAATCCAGGCCTCCCCAGCCCTTTTCTCTTTGGATGGAGGCCTAACTTTGGCAGGATTATTGTCATTGCGTGCTCTTCCATGGGCTCATTAGAGGCTACGCTGAAACTTTTTATAGATTCCACTTTATTTCCTAAAAGCTCGATCCGGACAGGGCCTTCAAAAGTAGACGGGAATATATCTATTATACCTCCGCGCATACTAAAGTCTCCTGCTTCAGAGATCCTCTGACATCTCTGGTATCCATATTCGGTCAGGTCTCTCGCAAGAGAATTGTAATTTATATCCTTGTTTTTATAGATCTTTATTGATTCAAACATAGGGATCGCTGTAATACGTCGAAATTTGCACTCGGTAAACTAAAAGGGTATGCCTACTGGTGGTACGGTAAACCTCAAACAGGGCGCATCCTGCAGTTTACATCTCTTCCGGAGCGCTTACGCCCAGTAAGGTCAATCCGCTAACAAGAACTGTCTTGAGCGCCTTTACCAAAACAATCCTCGCTTTAGTAATAGCGCCATCATCGGTGACTATCCTATAAGAATTGTAGTAAGAATGGAAGTGATTGGCCAAGCCTTGAAGATAACTCAATAATATATACGGCTCTAGATTGCAGGCGGAGGATTCTATTATCCTCGGGTAGTGTGATAATCTCTTTATTATATCTATCTCTTCCGGCTTATTTAACAGCTTCGCGTCATTTAAAGTTATATTTAGGTTACCTGCAAATTTCATAACGCTTGCAATCCTCGCATAAGCATACTGGATATAATAAACAGGATTATCCATGGTCTTGGCCTTTGCCAATTCTAAATCAAAATCCAAATGGCTGTCAGTGCGTCTCATTATAAAAAAGAATCTAACGGCATCCTTCCCGACCTCGTCAATCACCTGTCTTAACGTTATAAACTCCCCCTCTCTCGTAGACATCTTAAGAGGCTTATTGTCTCTATGGAGCGTGACAAGTTGCGATATAAGTATTGAAAGGGCATCCTTGCTAAACCCGAGGGCTTGGCATGCAGCCTTCAGGCGATTAACATAGCCATGGTGATCCGGCCCCCATATATTTATTATCCAATCATAACCTTTTTCAAACTTCTCTTTGTGATACGCTATATCGGGCGAAAGATACGTAAAACTTCCGTCATTTTTTACGGCTACCCTGTCCTTATCATCCCCGAATTGTGTAGACCGAAACCATGTGGCCCCATCCTTTTCATACAAAAAGTTTTTTTCTTTCAAGATGTCAAGGGCCTTCTCTATTTTTCCTGACTGCGAAAGTTCTTTCTGAGAATACCACACATCAAACTTTACATTAAAATCATCCAGATCCTTCTTTATCCTGCGCATAATCCATGTGCAGGCATACTCAGTAAAAAAATCGCTGGATAAGGTATTTTTCTTTTTCCCCTTTAAATTATCCTGCATCTCTTTTGCGATTTCCTTTATATATTCGCCTTTATAACCATTCTCTGGAAAATCTGAGGTCTCACCCATTGTTTCCTTAAACCTGGCCTTTACGGATTCCCCCAAAGTATCCATCTGGACACCTTCATCATTTATATAGTACTCGCGCGTGACCTTATATCCGCAAAATTCCAAGATCATCGCAAGGCTATCTCCGATTGCGGCCTGCCTGCCATGCGCAATGGTCAAGGGCCCGGTTGGATTAGCGCTTACAAACTCTATCTGCACCTTTTTTCCTTTTCCCATAGACAAACTACCGAACATGTCTCCTTCATCTAAGATCTCTCCAAGTGCAGTTATTGCAAATCTATCGGAAATGTAAAAATTTATAAATCCCGGCTTTTCGATTTTAATATCACCTATTGCATCCTTAAGAGTAGACCGGTCGGATACCTTTTTTATCTCTAGAGTGACTTCTTTTGCGATATCCATAGGCGGGCGTTTCAAACTCTTTGTCATACGCATAGCAATATTTGTTGAAAAATCTCCAAATTTTTTCTCCTTTGGGATCTCAAGATATATATTCGAGAGACCTTCCGCGCTATAATCCGGGAATATATTTTTTATAGCCTCTTTTATCAGATTAATTATATGTCGCTCTATCTTTGGCATAGTTCATTTAAAAAATGTAGGGGCGCAAGCCTAGAGCCAAAATCTCTTTACTCTATTCCTATGCGCCCCTCTCTCGCCTTTTATATAAAATACTTATACAGGTTTCTTTTGTCTTCTTTTCTTTTTAGCGAGCACCTTTAAAAAGACCTTGACTATCTTTGGGTCAAATTGAGAACCGCTAGCCTTTAAAAGTTCTTGTCTCGCCTTTTTAGACGACAAGGCCTTCCTGTAGGGACGGTCTGATACCATTGATTCATATGCGTCAGTAACCGAGAGTATCCTTGCCCCTAAAGGTATCCCTTCTTTTCTTAATCTACCCGGATACCCCTTCCCATCATATCTTTCATGATGCCGCAAGATTATTGGCGCAAGGTCACTCAAAAATCCTATCTGCTCTACGATCCCGGAACCCAGAACAGGATGCATGACCATTATATTCCATTCCTCTTTATCCAGCCTTGATGGCTTTCTAAGTATCCCGACATCTATCCCTATCTTTCCTATGTCATGCAAAAGGCTTGCGTATTTTATGGTCTCTCTGTCGCGATCAGAGATATTAAGTTCTTCTGCGACATTGACGCAGTGATGCATTACGCGCTCTGAATGGCCATAAGTATAACTGTCTTTGGCATCTATGATATTGGAAAGTGTCCTGATAGTATTTAAATAACCTGTCTCAGCCTGTTCATATAGCCTCGCGTTTTCAATAGCGATAGCTGCCTGACTTGCAAACATTGACAGTAAATCAACATCCTCATCTGTATATTCAGAGACCCTTTTATTATAAATACTGAGGGCACCGATAATCCTGTCTTTCTGCACCAGAGGCAACGCTATTAAGGAGCGCAGGCCTTTTTGTTTTGCAAGATGAGGGTACTTATAATGCCTTTCTTTTTGCAGGTCATTGATGATATAAACTCTTCCATCCTTGACTACGCGGCCAGCAATACTCTCTCCGATCTTAAGGCTTTTCTTTATTTTATATACCCTGTGATTTTGGCCATAGGCGCACTTTAATATCAATTCTTGCTTTACCTCATCCAAGAGCCTCAAAGAGCAGCTGGAGGCGCCCATGATCTTTGTTGCTTTTCTGGTAATAAGTTTTAGGACTTCGTCTAAATGGAGGGTAGAACTTATGGATTTTCCGACGTCATACAGTGCGGAGAGCTCTTTTATCTTCTTTTTGAGGGTTTTCTCGAAAGTTTTCTTCTCTTTCTTTGCCATAGTCTGACTCTTGGCGCTTCGCCCCATAGGCCTTCCAAATTATAAAACCTTCTTAGCTCCTCATCAAATATATGCGCCACAACGCCATAGGCATCAAGGAGTATCCATCTTCCATCCTGATACCCTGCTATATTTGAAAGGGGTTCTCTTTTTTTCAAGAGACCATTTTCAACATTATCTATGACTGCCTGCGCCCGTCTTGTAGAGCCGGCTGTGGCAATAATAAAAAAGTCAGCAACATTAGACAACTTTCTCATGTCCAATACCACAATGTCTTCTGCCTTTTTTGCTTTTGCAAGCTCTGCTACAAGAAGCGCTTTTTGCCTTGAATTCACTTATTATAAATTAAACCGTTATGATTTCCCAAGGATACAGAACATATTCGTTCCGCATGAAGGGCATTTGCCTTTATTTGCCTTTCTTCCATTCTTCATCGTTACTTCTTTTGCATCCTTCATCTCTTTCTTTGACTTACACTTTACACAATAACCTTGCGCCATTAGGCACCTCCCTTTGTTTTAGAAATTCCCCTAACTTTAACACAATATTTCAAAATTGTCAAATATTTTTGTGCAAAAACAACAAATAGCGCCACCGACTGGTGCGTGGCACCAAACTTTTTTAAGCATACAGATCGTGCTTCTTTATATAATCCCTTACTGCCTTAGGAGTCAATTTGGTTATTGATTTACCTTTTTTTATTCTATTCCTTATCAGAGAGGCGGATATATCTTTTGCGTTTACCTTAAGGGAAATAAAAGAGGACGGGGCATCTTTTATTGTGAAGCGCGGCCTTTTAACGACTACAAATCTAGAGAGCTTGAGTATCTCTTTCAGGTTTTTCCATTTACCAAGGCCCTTTAAAGAATCCGAACCTGTTATAAAAAATATCTCTGCAGGATCTCCATAAAGTTTACGTATCTCCCGCAATGTCTCTACTGAATAAGACCTGCCCCCTCTTTTTATCTCAATGTCTGAGACTTCAAACTTCTTATTATTTTTAATAGCACACTTGACCATATTAAACCTGTGCCCTGCAGGTGTAGTTTTGATGTTCTTTTTGTGCGGGGGAAGGTAAGTAAGAATAAAAATTATTTTCTTAAGGGAGAGTCTTTTTAAAACCTTTTTTGCCAGATACAAATGACCCTCATGTATCGGGTCAAATGTTCCTCCTAATATCCCTATTCGCATAGTAGTTAAGTGCTGTCCTATATTTTATATATTCGTTGTAGCAGGTGGAGGCCTTCGGCACATTAGAAATATTTTGCCAAATGTGTGCAAGGATTTACAGCGAGTTTCGGTCGTGCTCTAGGCGATAGCAGTAAAGAGAAACGAGC
Source organism: Candidatus Omnitrophota bacterium (assembly GCA_042570105.1). Lineage (GTDB taxonomy): Bacteria > Omnitrophota > Gorgyraeia > Gorgyraeales > Gorgyraeaceae > JBHPHW01. Next base: position 50,978 of record JBHPHW010000003.1, read on the forward strand.
TGTAAACCGTAGCACACGGCAAATTGTTTCAGTGCCGAAGGCCTCCGCCTGCTACAACGAATGTATCGCTCGATTATGCACAGCCTCAGAGACCTCCTGGATCGCCTCTGACAATGTAGGGTGTGCGTGTATCACCTTTGCGAGATTCTCGGATGTTATATTAAACTGGATGCATGGGGAGATCTCGGCTATCAATTCTGTCGCGCTATGCCCTATTATCTGGGCCCCTAAAATCCTATCGCTGGCATTATCAACGACCAGCTTTATAAAACCTTCTGTCTCGCCTAAAACATGGGCCTTGCTGACTGCGGAAAAAAGAAACTTCCTGGAACGCGCATCTAAACCGCGAGCCCTTGCTGTTTTTTCGCTCATCCCGACAGTAGCTATCTCAGGGTATGTAAAAATACAACTTGGGATAATATCGTAATCCAGCTCTTTTTCTTCTCCGCACATCGCCTCTACAGAATTTATCCCTTCTCTTGAGGCCACGTGAGCCAATAAAATACCGCCCTTTACATCTCCTGCTGCATATATATTATTGATATTTGTCCTAAAATATTTATCTACTTTTATCCAGCCTTTATCACACTCTATACCTATATTTTCGATCCCCAATCCTTGAGAATTAGGCGCCCTACCAACGCATACAAGAAGTTTTTCTCCGGCAATAGAGCTCCCGTTAGAAAGAATTGCATTAATGCTGTCCTTGTCCTTCTCTACCTTTTCCAACCTTACGTTTGTAAATATATTCATGCCCCTCTTTTTAAAGATCTGTTCTATCTTTCTGGATATCTCCGCATCCTCATTCGGCAATAACTGGGGCATCATCTCTATAATGGTTATATCTGAACCAAACATCCGGAATATCGAGGCAAACTCACAACCTACAACACCACCGCCCACGATAATAATACTTTTTGGTATTTTTTTTAATTCCAGCATGTCGGAACTCGATAGTATCCTATCTCCATCAAATGGAGAGCATGGGATCTGGAAAGGAAGGGAACCGGTAGCAATGAGAATATTTTTGGCCTCGACCTCCATATTCTCAGTTGCGATAATAGTGGGTGTCTTCACCTCCCCCTTCTCCCTGATTATCTCAATCTTTTTTGCCTTCAGAAGCATTTCTATACCAGAGGCGAGTTTCTTTACGATCGCTTTTTTTCGTTCGCCCACTTTTGAAAAATCTATGTTGTAATCTTTTACGTCTATGCCGAATTCATTTGCATGCTCTATATTGTGCATGACCATGCTGGAAGCTAGTAACGCCTTTGTCGGTATACATCCCCAATTAAGACAGGTCCCTCCTATTTTCTCTTTCTCAAATACACATACCTTCATGCCTAATTGACTAGCCCTGATGCCGGCAACATAACCACATGGCCCAGAACCTATTATGGCAAGATCATATTTATTCATAATTTTTTTATGGAATCGCAGATCTCTTGGGCAGATTTCTTAAAAGCCGTCTTTTCTTTATCGGTGAGCGTTATCTCTATGATCTTATTGACTCCGGAGGAATCCAATACAACCGGCACTCCTATATAAATATCGCTTTCTCCGTACTGACCCTGAAGATAAGCGCTTACGCACATTGTCTTTTTCTCGTTTTTCAAAATACATTTAAGCATGTAAAAGACTGCTGCGGATGGGGCAAAAAAGGCGCTGGAAGTCTTTAAATGAGAAACTATCTCTGCGCCGCGGCGCCTTGTAGTATCTATTGATTTCTCAAGAATGTCCTCTCTCAGTTCTCCCGAGCGGTTGACGGTCAGCATTGTATCGCCGTGACTACCCATCATAAAAATCTTATCACCCTCCATAAAAGATGGTTCCAGGGATGCTATGTTTATGAATCTTGCCAAATCCAACACACCTGCCATACCAATAACCTTCCTGCAATCAAATCCTGTCTCTTTCATTACAAGATAAGTCATGACATCAAGGGGATTAGTGACTACGATTATTATAGAAGTCGGGCAGGTTTTCTTTATGTGTCCTGATATGTCCTTGAGGATGTCTCTATTTTTCTTAAGAAGGTCCTCGCGGGACATCCCGGGTCTTCGCGCCAGCCCTGCAGTAATAACTACAATGCCGGCTCCCTGGATATCCTTTAAATTCTCAGTGCCTGTTATTTTAGCGCTTGAGGCAACGATGGCCCTTGCATCAGAAATATCCAAAGCCTTTCCTTTTGCTAAGCCTGGGACTAAATCCATTAACACTACATCGCTAAGATCAGCATCTATCACTCTCGATGCCAACATTGCCCCGACATTGCCTGCGCCTATGATCGCGATCTTCATAACTATTTCTTTAACCTCGCTATTACTGCGTCTGCCATTTGAGAAGTCCCAACAGATGTAGGATCATTCCGGTCTTTCTTCAAATCATATGTGACGGATTTGCCTTCTTTTATCACATCTCCAACTGCATCCTCTAATCTATCTGCAGCTTTGACCTCGCCCAAATGTCTCAACATCAATACGCCTGAAAGTATCATTGCTGTAGGGTTGACCTTGTTTAATCCTGTATATTTTGGAGCACTGCCATGGACTGCTTCGAATAACGCTATACCGTCCCCTATATTCCCCCCCGGCGCTACTCCCAATCCACCGACAAGTCCCGCGCATAAATCAGATAAGATGTCTCCGTATAAATTAGGAAGTACTAAGATGTCGAATTGTTCCGGCCTCTGGACAAGCTGCATACACATATTGTCGACGATCCTATCTTCGAACTCGATCTTCTTATAATCCGCTGCCACTTCCTGTGCAACCTTAAGAAACAGGCCGTCTGTTTCTTTCATGATATTGGCTTTATGAACAGCCGTTACCTTTTTTCTTTTATTTTTCACTGCGTAGTCAAAGGCGAATTTCACTATCCTTCTCGAAGCTCTAATAGATATGGGCTTTATGCCTATTGCGGAATCAGCCTTTATCGAAGAGGCCTTTAACCTTTCTATGCATTCCATTATATCCTTTGTCTTCTTATCCCCTTCTGGAAATTCTATGCCTGCGTACAGATCTTCTGTGTTTTCCCTTACAACAACCAGATCTATCCCCTTGTATCTTGTCTTTACACCTTCGTATAACTTGCATGGCCTCAAACACGCATATAAATCCAATAACATCCTTAACTGGACATTAACCGATCGGAATCCCTTGCCAACAGGTGTTACGATAGGTCCTTTTATGGCAACCTTATTTTTCTTTACAGAGTCCAATACTTCCTTGGGCAGCGGGACGCCTCCCTTATCGATAGCATCCTGGCCTGCCACCTGCTCCTCCCACTCAATATCAACACCTGTAGCGTCGATACATCGCGCTGCTTGAAGGCTGACTTCCTTGCCTATCCCATCACCTGGTATTAAGGTTACTTTATACGACAATGTTAAGCCCCCTGTACTTTTTATAAAGGTTGATTATGCCGCCTTCTTCTATCATCGCCTTCTGAAATTTATTAAAAGGCTTTATGTCCAATGAATATCTTTTTGCCGGATTAGTTACGAGAGATCTCTTTAAATCCAACTCTATCTCCTCTCCATTTCGTATTTTACTGGTATCACACTCAATAAGGGGGAGCCCCAGATTAAACGCATTCCTATAAAATATCCTTGCAAAACTCTTCGCCAGTATTGCATGGCATCCTGCATATTTAATCGCAAGAGGCGCCTGCTCGCGAGATGAGCCGCATCCAAAATTTTTCCCCGCTACTAAAAAAAAAGACCTCCCTCCAAGCTTATTATAAAAATCTACGTCAACGTCCTCAAACAAATGCTTTGCAAGCTCATTTGGATCTGTAATGGAAAATTTAAATCTACCCGAGATAATAAGGTCTGTATTTACGTCATTTCCAAATTTACATACGATCCCTTTCATCCCTGACTCCTCACAACCAAAAAACTTTAAAGACGGCTTACCTCATCCGGATTAGTGACATATGTCTTGAATGTCTTCTCGCTTATAACGCGATTTTGAAAGAGTGTTTTTAAAGACTTATCCATAGTGTGCATGCCATACTGAGCCCCTGTCTGGATATGCGTCAAAAGCTGTTCTGTTTCATGCTCACGGATAAGATTTCTTATTGCAGACGTAGCAACCATTACCTCTGTAGCCAAAATCCTGCCGCCGCCGGTTTCTCTCGGTAAAAGCTGCTGTGAAATAACCCCTTCAAATGCACCTGCAAGCTGGATCTTGACCTGCTCTTGTTGATGCGGAGGAAACACATCTACGATCCTATCTATTGTCTGTGCAGCATTAGGCGTATGTAGAGTTGCCAGGACCAAGTGTCCTGTCTCTGCCGCTGTCAGAGCGGTGGATATTGTCTCCAGATCCCTTAACTCACCAACAACTATCACATTGGGATCTTGCCTTAATGCATGAGTTAAGGCTTGAGCAAAAGATCTTGTGTCTGAATGAACCTCTCTTTGCTTGATAATGCTGCGTTTATTGACATGCACAAATTCTATCGGATCTTCTATTACAATGATTATTGCCTGCCTCTCACTATTTATAAGGTTCACCATACCTGCAAGAGTAGTGGTCTTACCAACACCTGTCGGGCCTGTAACAAGAACCAGCCCCTGCTGTTTTCGGCAAAGGTCTCTAACTATAGTAGGTAATCCAAGATCTTCTAGTCTTCTTATTCGCAGCGAAACCATCCTAAATGCCGCCTCAACACTGCCCCTCTGCATATGAGCGTTTACCCTGAATCTATTTAATCCCGGCACTTCAAGAGAAAAATCAAGTTCCAGGTCCTTCTCAAAAATCGCCTTTTGCTTGTCATTTAATATGCTGTATACTAAACGCTTGCAATCGTCTTTCATTAACTTTGGGAAATCTGCCAAAGGTACGAGACGGCCATCTATTCTAATGATCGGAGCAGAAAACGTAGTAATATGCAGATCGGACGCATTTTTCTCGCTGGCAATTTGCAATATTTTCTTAAGGTCCATAATAATAACCTCCCACAACCTTATTTAAGGTACTTTCTAGGATCTGTAATCCTTCCAGCTATGCTGGATGCGGCTACCGTGGCAGGAGAAGCAAGGTATATAAATGCCTCTGGATTGCCCATCCTGCCTTTAAAATTTCTATTTGCGCTTGATATTACAATCTCGCCTTTTGACGGAACACCGTTGTGCGTACCCACGCATGGTCCACAGCCGGGCGAAAGAACACATGCGCCAGACTTGATGAGATCCCTTATAATGCCCCTTTCTATGGCCTCACTAAAGACAGCTTTAGAAACCGGGGCAACTATCAATTTTACATGCTTATTTACCTGTCTATTTTTTAGGATAGAAGAGGCTATCTTTAAATCCTCTAACCTGCCATTTGTGCAAGTTCCTATAAATGCCTCGTCTATTTTTACATTTTTCAGTCTATTAACGGGTGAGACATTATCTACGGTATGGGGTTTTGCGACCTGCGGCATAAGTGTACTGACATCATACTCTAGTATTTCCGAATACGTAGCATCCTTGTCACTTCTTAGTTTCAATGCATTCTTGCTCTTCACGACGGACGAGCGACGAGCGATAAGCCGCATATATTCGAAGGTTACTTCATCTGGCTCTATTATGCCGGCCTTTGCGCCCATCTCAATGGCCATATTTGCAATGGTAAACCTTGCATCCATACTGAGGCGCTTTACATAATCACCTGAAAATTCAACTGCCTTGTATGTGCAATAATCCGCGCCTAAATCCCCTATAATGTAAAGAATGATATCTTTTGAATAAACGCCTTTTTTAGGCCTCCCCTTCAAGATAATCTTTATAGTCTCCGGGATTTTAAACCAATTTTTTCCTGAGGCCAATGTAATTGCCAGATCCGTTGAGCCCATACCTGTAGAAAAAATACCTAAGGCACCATACGTGCATGTATGTGAATCAGCTCCGACGACTAAATCTCCCGGGGCGATGAATCCAGATTCTGGTATAACCTGATGACACACGCCGTTCCCGATATCAAATATCTTTACATCATTCTCCTCCGCAAAATTGCGCATCTTCTTATGGATCTCGGAAACCCCAATATTGGGGCTTGGAGAAGAATGATCGATGACCATACAGAATCTATTTTTATTAAAAACCTTTCTGGTCCCTAATCTTTTGAATGCATCAATAATAAGGCTAGTGGTACCGTCCTGCCCGAAACAAAAGTCTACATTAGAGACTACCACATCACCTCTTTTTACATCCTTACCGCAGTGCAAGCTAAAAATCTTCTCTGTAATCGTCTTTCCTGCCATGATCTTTATTGAGACTGTAGTAGTCTCGCGAGCCTCGAGGATCACCTCTCTTCAAGCCAGCGCTCTATCCTATCCATCCCTTTCTGAATATCCTGCATGCCTGTAGCAAAGCTGATGCGGATATGTTCATCTGACCCAAATGCCTTACCTGGGACAACTGCTACTTTAGCTTCTTTTAAGAGCGATTCTGTGAATTCCATACTAGATAGGCCCTTCTTCTCTATTCTACAAAAAACATAAAATGCCCCTTCTGGTTTGATGCATGAAAGCCCTTTTATCTTTCTGATCCTCTCAACGATATAGTCCCTCCGCTTTTCAAATTCTCTTACCATGCTTTGTACGGCATCTAGATTTCCCTTTATGGCCTCCAGGGCCGCCTTCTGACTTATGGAGGTAGGATTTGATGTTGAATGGCTCTGTAGATTTTTTATGGCTTGAATAATCCCCTCATCAGGAGATGCCATATATCCGATCCGCCATCCTGTCATAGCAAAGCTTTTTGAAACGCCGTTTACTGTTATAGTATTTTTAAAAATTTTATCGTCAATGGATGCAATGGAGGAGTGTCTTCTCTTCCCAAATATAATAT
>JBHPHW010000004.1:0-54332 GCA_042570105.1 Candidatus Omnitrophota bacterium
TTTTTCAACCTCTTCTTCTATCAAGCTACTCATTTTTTCAATACGGGCCTTCCAGCTATTTTCTCTAGCTATTTCTATATACCTATCTCTTTTAATAATATCTTTCTCAGAAACAGCGTCTTTAATATACCTGCTAAATTTCTCCTCTTCTTCGGCTACATACACAACCTCACCGTAACGCCTGTTAAATTCAATGATCTCAGGAAGAGCTGTAGATATAACCGGCTTACCCATGGCTAGATATTCATTTAATTTCGTAGGATATACATTTTTTGTATAATCAGCGATGAGATATGGAATAATACAAGCGTCAAAATTTTCTATATACAACGGGACATCTTTATGGTCTTTGTTGCCTAAAAAATAAATATTTTTCAAATCGACTGATTTTAGCAAAGTTATATCTGTCTGCGCAGGACCTACAAAAACAAAAGAATACTCGGGATGGTTTTTAGCCAGCGTTTTTAATAGCTTCTGGTCAAGCCATTTATGCACGCCGCCTACATACCCTATCACAGGACGCTTTATATTTGCAAGATCTTCAGGGACAGGTTTATTTTTTTTCATCCGCATCTTCTCAAATTCATTAAAATTAACGGCAAATGGAAAATTATAGACCTTTTCATTGTATTTTGAACAGTGATCATAAAGCCCCTTTGAAGTCACAAAAACCAAGTCCATTTTCCTTAATAGCTTCTCTTCCGAGCGCTTCACCTTTTTGGCTGATACAGAACTAGAAGAAAAATTATCAATGCAATAATAAATGGCGAGTTTTTTCACTAAACTTTCCGCTATATCTAAGCTTAAAGGCGTTGGTAAAAATGTCCATATAATTGGGTCACTAAAATCCATTACCCTTGTCCATCTGTCTAATATAGATAAAATTAAATGGTGATTAATCCATCTCGCGATTCGAGAATAAGGAAATGGCAAAACCAAAGGAGAAAATATGTACAAATTAGGCGTCTCCTCTCTCATGCCCTTTATGCCCCTGAGCCAGTTTTTAACTCTATTTTTTATGCGCGAAATATCTCTTATTCCTGGTACACGTACCCCTGTGTTCTCAATAAAGAGTACTCGATTTCCGTTTTTGGCCAGAGAAGACATTATCTCCTGATGCCCCTGCCATATAAAATCCCAGTCGATACTGGATATACAGATTATATTTTGATTTTTAAGCATTGTCTTAAATTATATTTTATTTGAATTAAACCATTTGCTGTTAATGTTAAAATTAAAGGTTCAATCGCCCACCGATGTCTGCCCTCTACATAGAAAAGGCTTTGCGACAAAGAAATTGAGAGAAAAAATAACAACAGTAACCATGTATTTTCTTTTATACTATTTACATTCGAACCTAAAGCAAAGAAAATTCCAAAAATTGTAAACAAAACAATAAAAGAATACACTGCTTTATAAAACAATAAATAAGACTTATGATATTCTATGCCTGATTGAGGCGAAAACCACCAAAAATAATAGAATTTCTTCATTGTCAATAAGACAAAATCAAAAGGCTGTTCTTTGATAAACTTTAATCCCTCACTCCAGAATAATTCATCTTGTTTTATTTCGTTATAGCTATATATCTTTTCCCTAAATTCCAAAGAAATGGATTCAACCATAGGCCTACCGCCATTAGTATACGCAGTACCTGTCGCATTTATATTATTACCTCTCCAAAAAACCTCGCCTGATTTCTGAACAAAAATAAGTTTTTCGAGCACACGATAGTTTCTGATAGTCCATGGCCCAATAACAAGCAGCATAGCTAAAACTGATAACCCTGCGTAAAAAGCTATCTTTCTTTTATCTTTAGATAAAACCCATAGATATATAAAAACTATGGGAATATAGATAGCGAATGTTGACCTTGAAAGAAAACATATGCCAGATATAATCCCAAATAAAATAAAATACCTTGCTCTCATTTCTCCCTTTGCCCTTAACAACACTAAAATAGCCAATGTGAATAAAAATATATCTATGGTAAGAGGGTGGAGTTTGGCAGAATAAATAATCATGCCTGGATGAATACATGTTAAAATAGCAGCCAATATAGCTATTTTTTGGTTAAATATTTTATTAGCTATATAAAATATTAAAACGCAGGTCATCGCTGACAAAAAAACCTGAAAAATAAGCAAAATTGCATAACTATGATTACTAAAATAATAAATAAAAGCACATAAAAAAGAATATAGCGGCGGGCCAAATGCCCGATGCAAAATTCCTAAATACTCATATCCATAACCCGCACCCTTTAGGATATTATTTGCTATAGTTTCGTATTCCCAAAATTGAATATGCCCTGATTTCATATAAAAAAGAATAACAGCTAATCTTATCAGAAAACTTAAAAAAAATATACCCCAAATTAATTTGTATATATTTCTCATATTTATACTTTACGACATTTAATTATCCACATAGTCATATATAAAGAAGCGATTTTCTCTAGGCATAAACCAGAATCTGATAATAAATTTTTTAACTCATTTATTGAAACCGTTGTTATAATAGGCGGCAGTCTCAGAAAACTGCTTCTGATATAATTACCAATACCATGTCTCAAAAAGAAAAAAGGGCTATATCTTTTAGGAAGAGTAAAAATTAAGCTCCCATCTTTTTTTGCAACCCTAGAAAACTCTTTAATGACAGGTGCAACATTATCCACATAGTCTAATAAACCTATGGAAATCAAAAGATCGAATTTATTATCCGGGAATTTCAAATCTGTAGCATCGCAATTAACAAGCGCAAGGTCAGTAGTATTGTAATATTTTAACGCTTCTTTGCATATATTCAACATCTCCTCAGAATAATCTACAGCAGTAACTCTTACTCCTCCCTTCAATAATAACTTTGAAAAAACTCCTGAACCACATCCCACATCTATCGCTTCAGACCCTTTTTTTAAATTCAGTAATGAGGATATAAATTTTAACCTCTTATCTAAAAATTTTCTTACAAAAAAATTAGTACCAGACGCGTAAAAAGAAGGGAATATTGCAGAATTTTTAACCCAATATTCTTTTATGATATTATTTATTTTTTCTTTTTTTAATAAATTTCTAAAGTTAACTAATTTTTTAAGATAATACATGGTATCTTTAATTTCTTTTACAGTAGATGGTTTTTTAAAATTCTTTAAATATACGCATGGGATCTCTTTTATTTTATACCCAATCATATATGCCCTTACCATTATCTCTGTATCCCAAAACCAGCCTTTTTCTTTTATCTGGTTAAGAATAGGTATGATACTTGCTTTATTAAAAAACTTAAAACCCGTCTCTGTGTCCTCTATATTCACATGTAATAATCTTCTCATAAGAAAAGCATATCCCTTGCTCATGAAATAACGTAACGCAGACTTAAAATAGAACTTATATACCCTTTTACCTATTGCTACATCATATCCTTTTTTTATCGCAAGAAAGCAAGATGGTATATACCTTGCATGCACTTCTAAATCCGCGTCAATAAAACCTACCACGCCACCCTCAGCAATATTAATACCATCAACTACAGAACCGCCACGACCTATGTTTTTCTGATGAAATATTTTTTTGATATTTTTATCCTTATATTTAATACTAATACGTTCGATGACATCCTGAGTTTTGTCTAAGCTATGATCGTCCACAAATATTATTTCGTAACTAATCCTGGAATTATCCAAAATTTCAAAAATCTGTTCTACGCTCTCTTCTAATATAAATTCCTCATTATAACAGGGGAGCACTAAGCTAAGCTCTATGTGTAGCATATTATGTCTCATTTGAAAATTTTATTTATACAGTTAATGATATATTTCTGCTCTTGGTATGTAAGTTCTGGGTAAATAGGCAAACGAATCAATGTTTTACTAGCTTTTTCGGTAACTGGTAAATCTCCTGTCCTGTATCCATATTTTTTCTTTACATATGGCGAAAGGTGCAGCGGCACAAAATGAAACGTAGCCTCGATCCCTTTTTGCCTCAATTTTTTTAAGGCACAATCTCTCGTCTTCTGATCTTTAACTCTAAAATAGAATAAATGCCAGTTAAAACCTTTTTTTGGAAAATTAGGGAGCATAATCGCACCATTTTCCTCTAATTTTTTAAGCCCTTCTTCGTATTTTAGTCCGATTTGTCTTCTCTTTTTAATGATATATTCCATCTTATGGAGTTGTTCAAAAAGAACGGCTGCAAGCAAATCGGAAATAATATAACTGCTCCCTATATCTCTCCATGTATATTTATCGATTTCTCCACGTAAAAAAGCAGAGCGGTCAGTACCTTTCTCTCTGATAATTTCGGCTTTTTTCGCTATATCATCGCTGTTTGTTAAAAAAGCGCCCCCTTCGCCGCATGTAATATTTTTCGTTTCATGAAAACTATAACAACCTATATCTCCGATAGATCCTAAATATCTGCCTTTATATGTGGAACCCAACGCCTGAGCCGCATCTTCTATCACGTACAAACGGTAATTTTGTGCAATTTTCATAATCTTAGTCATATCACAACCTACTCCAGCATAGTGCACACAAATAACAGCTTTTGTCTTTTTAGAGACAGCTTTTTGGATTTGAATTGGGTCTATATTCAAAGAATCATCATCTATATCAACAAAAATAGGAATTGCCTTTAAGCGCACTATCGCATTGGCTGCTGATACGAAACTAAAACTAGGCAAAAGTACCTCGTCGCCTTCTTTGATTTTTAATGCCATTAATGCCATTTCAAGTGCATGGGTACAGGAAGTAGTTAATAGTACACACTTTATACCAAATAAATCTTGCATTAAAACCTTTGACTTTCGGCCAATAGGGCCATCGCCGCCTATATTTTTAGATTTCATCGCATTCATTACCGAGTTAATCTCTGCTTTTGTAAAAAATGGCTTACTGAACTGAATCTTCATTAAAGACGCCCTGTTTTTAAATTATGTATAAATTCATTAGCCTTTTTTCCTAATAATCTCTTTGCGATAGATAATAAGTCTGCGCATAACATCTCTAGACTATTAAAATACTTCTTTTGTATAGACCTTCTCTCGCGCAAATACAGCTGCGCATGTTCTTTACCTGTACTCATCCCGCCCAGCCTGAACACGGACATGTTATCATTGATATAAACAGCCTTTAGTCCCTTAGCAAACACGGCGCGCAAATACCATTCATAGTCAGCGGCAATTTTATAGTTTTGATCGAAATATCCCGCCTTCTGAAAACATCTCGACCTAAAAAAACTCGCGGGGTGACCTATGGATCTGTTTATGAAATGGCGTTTTGTGATCTTTCTCGGAGAGGTTTCTATATACGAAGTCCGTCTGACAGGATCCATGACCGCTATGTTGCCGTATATGAAATCCGCATCACTATTGTCCATAAATGCTGCGACCACCATCTCCACTACCATCTTGTCAAATAATCTGTCGTCGGAATTCAAGAAATATATAATTTCTCCGGATACCAGCCGGATGCCCTTGTTCATGGCCTCGTAAATACCGCCGTCTTTTTCAATAACAAGTTTGTCTATCCTGTTTTCGTATTTATCAAATATCTCGACACTTCTGTCCGTGGAACCGCCGTCTATCACTAGGTATTCTATATCCGGATAGGTCTGCTCGCAGACGCTTTTTATTGCCTCCTCTAAATATTTTTCGCTATTAAGGCAGACTGTTATTATAGAAACCTTCGGGTTTTTCTTACCTGATTCTCTCATTAAAAGAGACACCAAAACGGTTTAATAAATCCCTGTTTATCCCAGAAAGCTTTTTCAAATAAGGCTCGTATATAAAATGCCGGCAGGCACGGTTTATCCTGACCCTGTAAAACCTTGCGCCTGTAGCATAAAACTTCCATAAAATATGCCTGAACCCGTGAAAATGAAAGAATATAAGCGACTGTTCGTCTACAAATACTTTATTCGTTCTTACGTTGATATCATAGTTGTCCATATTCCATATGGCCAGGTTTACGCCTTTGTGCTTTAAGACAACAACGCCTTTAAAATGCTGCGGCCAGTCATCCATGTATTTCTGATCGGCAAAAAGGCCGCCGTCCACGCGATCGTAACACCATTCATTACACTTATCACGCCACCATTTAAGGCAGACCATAGCGTTAACGTCGCGCCTGAAGGACAACCAGCCTACGTTATAAATCCCCTGTATTAGGTTTTTCATGTTCCGCAACGAGAAACGATGCTCGATAATCGCTATTGAATGGCCGTTTATTTCTTCAAAAACCGGTTTAGGGTCATTAAAAAAATATATATCCGCATCCACGTACGTAATCAGGTCGACTTCCGGAAAATTCTTAAAAATATATAACGGCAGTGAAGGGGTGCATGTAAAATAATATTCTACCCGATTCCGGTTTTTCTTGGCCTGTAAAAGTTCCTCGTCCGCATTTTCAAAATCCTTCAGCGCGATTATCTCTATTTCGGGCAATGCCATCTCCTCCAGGATTACCCTCGCATGGTCATCCATGCATAAAACCCACAAACGAAAGCCAGGGCAATATCCCTTCAGGGAATCATAAAGGGCTAATCCCTTGGCCAGGTAATTACTGTCAAAATATGTGCAAAAATTATAATTCATCTTCTGTACAACTTTAATCTGAGATTATCAAGGCTTATCTGTATAAACTCTCGCAAACGCTCCTGCCATTCATACAGCATCCTGAAAAATCTGTTTTTTCTCAATGTTAATGTTTTTTTATCTAAAATATTATGCACGGCCTCTATCCCACGCATTAAAAATTCTACTTTTGCGACAACTGGCCTGCTTGTTATGGATTTTTCCTTCGCGTATACGTTATTAATCTTTTTGTGCATAGCCATAAGTCCTTCATCGGTCATGCCCGATAGATTAACGACATACCTAAAATCGCCTTTGCCGCTTTTAAAATATAAATCATAAAACTCTTTATCGTCCCGCAAGTAGCCCTTTTGAATAATAAGGTTGTAAAGCTCTGAGCCAGGAAAAGGCGTCGCAAGCGTAAATGCGTATTGGATATCCCTGTTCTCCCTGACAGATTCCTTCATAAGGGCTATAGAGGCCTCAACGTCCTCAGAGGTCTCGGTATACTGCCCAACCATTATCGAGACAGTAGGCAATATACCCGCCTCTTTAAGCCGCTTAAGCCCCTTGCGGACTGTCTCGGATGTGAATTTCTTCCCTATGACAGACAGGACTCTGTCTGATCCGGATTCTATGCCCAGCCCCATTATCCTGCAGCCCGTCTCTTTCATTTCCTTCAATAAATCATCGTCCAGTTTATCTAAAATGTCGAATCTTGAAGAAACAGAATACTCTATCCGCCTTGGTATCTTTTTTATCGCATCGAGCATCTGCCTGGCTCTTTGCGGCGAAGGCAATGTTGTCTCGTCGGAAAAATATAGCATATTGCCGTCAAAACGTTCCATGGCCTCTTTAGCTTCGTTTATCGCGATATCCATCGAACGAAACCGCGGCTTGCTGTGATGATAGCAAAAATTGCATGTAAAAGGACAGCCACGGCCGGCGTGGACGTTTATTACGCGGTCTTTAAATCTCCAGTGCGGCTGTGGACAATATCTCGCATACCAGCGTCCTATGCAAAGCCAATCTTCCGCTGGAAATAAATCATAGGGGATCGACGGAAGTCCGCTCAGATCTTCTATGATATCGCCCTGACCCGTAAATATAAAATCGTCCTTCTGTCTGATAACCAGCCCTTTTACTGTTGCCGGATCCTTGCCTTCGCGCAGCGCCCTTACCAGATTACATAGGGTTATCTCGCCTTCTCCCAGTACGCCGAAGTCCACGCCTGTGATTCCGACCGCAAATTCCGGTATGGGCGTGACCATCTGGCCTCCTACCACTACCGGAAATTTACGTCCAGCCTCATCCAGCATCCGTATCAGCCTACCGACTTCCTGCAATTCCGGATACAGGCTGCCAAACCCCACTAATACAGGATTTGCGGCCATAATCTGCTTAACCAGGTCATGGTATCCAGACGCTGAAGCAGGTCTGAACAAAACGCGCACGTCCTCGCCTTTTTGCCTGAGATACGCAGCAAGATATGCGTATGAAAGAACAAATGTAAATTCGATTCTTCTTGAAACCAGCACAACCGGACCGTTACGGAAACCGGCATAAACAATATCTGGCATATTCAATCTTTCACTTTAAATAAATACCCGCGGTGTTCATTTTGTTCGGGCACTCTATATATCAAAGAGCCGGATAATATACTCGCCCCCTCACAAGATGACTAATCCATGCGCCTACAAAAGTTTGACGCGCATCTTTTACCCGCATCCGAGGTTTTTCATATCAACTTATAAATAAATCCTTTGAAAATTTGACCATGTAAATTTGTAACGTTTTCAAAATTTATAAATTCATCGATTAAATCATACTTTCCCTTAATAATTTTTTTAAATCTATCCTGGTCTAAAAACCAGCACGGATAACTAGCATCGTATATATCAGGGTTGACTCTTTGTATTGTCAGCCTGTCACCATTAGCGGAACTATTGAATGCCGTTTTGTCAAAAATAATATATTTGAAGCCCATATTAACCGCTTTACTAATCAAGTCGTATGGTTTTTCCACGTATTGAACCACATTTGAAAAAAGAATCGTATTCGCTATCCTGGCATTTAAGCAATCCTCTATTGCCTCATAAAACTTAAGCCTGTCGTCTTCGAACCATTTCCTTCCGCATTCAACAAAATGCCTCTGCTCAACAATATTCCAATTAATCTCTTTTAAGGTTTTTAAAAAAAACCTGTTCTGAAAATAGCTGGTGCCAAGTGAACCCCCAAAATCAATTATGTCCAGCCGCCCTTCTTCGCTGGCAGCTATCCACATTAATCCTGCCAATAAAGGCCAGGAATATTCTATTTTTTCAAAGAGCACAGAGTCCCTTTCACACATTGCCTTGCCATTTTTAACGCGCATACATGCTTCCCTTACCTTCTCAAGTATTATATCGCTATCATACCCTTTAGATATTTTCCTCACATCTTCCCAGGCCTTATAATCCCCAAACCATCCATATTTTCTAAAACCGCCGGCAGCGAAACATTTCGAAACAATAGGCGGTATACACCCTCTTATAATATCTTTCATATTTATCCCCATAATTTACGAAATATGCGTTTCATGAGCGGTGGTTTTATGCTCTGAAAATAATTCTTCATCTCCTGGCACACAGCCTGATTCTCTTCAACAAAAATACCGCTTACATTAACCGGTCTGTTAGCAACATCACAATCCAGCGCATTTGACCTATCCAGGTGTGTCCCACTACCATCATTTCCGATATGGCGCACAAGGGATCTACCTGGATAAAGAGATATCTTGCCCTTTAAAAAACTTGAGGCATGCCAGTGTATGGCCCAGGAATCAATCCTGCCATCAACCTGGTCATAAAGCATCTTTGTATACCCATATGTATTATCATAATCAAATTCCTTGGTCAGATTGCGCAACCTCAACTCATCTAAAAGTTTCTTTGCATCTTTTTCAAATATTTCCCAGCCCCTTTTCCATGTAGCCCACCCCCAACAGTCAGCTCCTCTCAAAAAAAATGTCTCCGGCAGATGCAACTTCACCGGGTACATATAACCGCTGATGCTCGCGATTCTCTCTTCGCTACTGTAAAAATCAAGCGCGTCATTCATGAATTTTAAAAAAAATGGCGAACTGACAATATCGTCTTCCATCACAATTATCCTACCATATCTATCAACAATCTCTGAAACGCCTGTAACAATAGATTTTGCAAGGCCAAAATTCTCTTTTCGTAAAATTATAGTCACGGATTTAAAATCCTTTATTGTTTCAATGTATTCTCTTACCTTTATCGCATCTTCTTCAGAGCTTTTATTTTTAGGGCTGTCTGAAAATATAAACAAATCGCTCTTTTTTGACAACCCATTCCGCTTCAGGGCATCAACTGTCTGCATCACATGCCAAGGGCGGTTATATACAAATAGCGCGATTGGGGCTAATGACATATTTCCTCAATAATGTGTTTTATGACTCCGGCGATTCTCTCGGCTGATTTATCATCATATTTAAATCTAAACCGTTCTACGAACTGTTTCCGCGCTTCTTCTACACACTTAAAATCATATGTATTATTTTCTATTTCATTCAAAACCTGTTCCAATTGAGAAAGCGGTATATTATTAAATGTTTTATAAACATCCCAGGGAGGCCAAACACAGCCACTGTCAAAATCTATCACAATAGTTGAAACACCCATTAACCCTGCCTCAACCACACATGAACTCGAATGGGTAATTACGTATTGGCTTATCTTTAAAAGCATGAAAAAAGGATAATCACTATCAATTATTCTAAAATTCTCATACAGTAGTTTCTTGTATCGGAAAGGGATTCCTTCAACATAGTCAATATTGTGCGGTTTGATTAATATGCAAAATTCCTCGTTATTGCCAAATATTTTAGCGACAGTGTCTATCAGGACCATATTGATCTCATTGAAGGCTTCTACATTAGCCGGCCTGAGGGCTACTAAGATTATTTTTTTATCACAGTTAATATCATATCTCAATCCAATATCCTCTTTAATCCTGCTAGAACTATATCCATAGATCAGATCGGTATCGGGCATACCTGTCAAATAGATATCTTTATCCTGTACTTGTAAGTTTTTTATTTTTTCAAAACTGTATGGGCTGTATGCAATATAATAATCCGCCAACCTTGGAAAGTTACTATACTGCTCACCAAATCCCTCTCCGTGCTGCATAGAAACTACAGGTATTTTTTCTTCTTTTGCAGCAAAAAGAAAAGAACGTACGATGGGCTCCACCTCCAAATCATAGACAATGCAACATGGCTTTATTTTAGTGAGCCTGTTATTAGCCAACCTAACATTGACATCCCACCAATCAATATTGGCCTTATAATATTGTTCTACAATAGCACTAGTATCAAAATCCAACTGTTTTAAAATATCCTCAAAATTATCTTGTGCAGGAGCGCCTCTTTGAAAATCAATACATGCCCTGCCCTTCGTGTTATTGCTAATTTTCCTTACTATATGTTTTTTTATTTTTGAAATAACTAACTGCAACATATCCGTTAGACTCCGACTTTTATAGTAATCTACCCTATATTCAGAAAAATCAGACAGGCCTAATTCCTCTACAGTTTCTTTTATTATGCCGCGGTAATCTGTTAAATTTAAAAAACAGGAATCGATATTTAATTCTTTAAGTTGTCTTGCAACAAGTAAATAACGCCTGATGCTTATTTTATCTTTGCGGACCAAAAATAAGACTGTATTCATTTCTATTTTTAAATCTCCAATCTCTTATATTTTACTCCATAAAGCTTCACCAAAGAAAGGACAAGCGTACTAAAAAAATCCTTCTGTGGCCTAAAAAAGATTGCTTCGGGCCTATGTGAGTTAAAAAAATTGTTAAGTGCATCGATATATTTATAGTAGCTGTCTCCAAGTTTCCATACAAGCCCAAACATAAAATGCGGGCTCATTGATATCTCATTCCAGTGATATTTCTCCATATTTTTGAGGGCTATATCTTTAATCTGTTCATAGTAGTTAAGCCAATAACAGTTTAAGGACATATCTCCAACTTGAAAATCCTCCCATCGCCTAACATTCTTTAAATGAGAAAATGTGTTGGTTATATACGGTTCTTTTTCGCTCCAGGAGAGCATTGAGAAGCTATCGAGCTTTCTTGTCTCTGTTAACTGAGTTGTTATGCCGTATTCTTTTTTATCTCTAATGAGAAAGAGATTATCTATCATATTCCAAAATCCTCACTTTTGCACTAATTCCGTAATATCTTTAAAGATACGGTTTATACCTTGTCCATCCACCAGTCTTTTGCCACATTGACTCATCTGGATTCTTTTTTCAGTATCATCCAAAAGGCCTTTAATGCTATCTCGGATTTCTAAAATAGGGGCTCTCATCCCGTTTCCGAGCTCTAAAGCAACCCCCTTCTCCGCAAAAACCTGTGCCTGGGACTTTTCGTGTAAATCCTCCCATAAAATTAATCCAGGCGTTCCCGCGCATGCCATCTCATACGCGGTATTGCCTCCCGCGGAAATCATAAGATCTGCCTTATATATCCTCTCTGCCATATCGTCTACGCCTTGACAAAAATTAAAAAGAGGATCTTTTATTCTCCTACGCATCTCGCTGAACTTGTCTATATGCGCAAAACCTTTCCCGAGCACAATCTCTTTACGCAAAGGGCCTTTGATCAACTGCAACGCCTCTATAATCCTGAAAGCTGCTCCGCTACGATCTACCCCACCCATTGACACAAGGATTGTCTTTAAACCTCTTCCGAATATTTTTTCTTTTTTATGAGCTGTAGTAAACTCATTCCTTAATATTACAAACCTTGGCCCGAAATAGCATTCAGGCTGTTTCCCTTTAAATGTATACTTTAACCACTCCGGCACTAATGCACTGTTGACCAATAAATCACAAGCTACTGTTTTATTGCCTAATTGGTCAATGACAATAGTATTGACTGACCTTTTTTTTAATTGCAGGAGCACTGATAATAAAACATTCCTATGATTTACAATAACACAGTTTTTTCTGGAATATCTCATTATACTTTGGAAAATCTTATCCGTCTTATTCACAGGCGTAACATCAAACAAGATATTCTTCGACGCCAATAATTCTTCAGCCGGCTGATAATGGTTTATTATAAAATGGAAAGGGATATCATGAGCCTGAAACACCTCGGCAATGGCCAGGGATTCCATTAAATGCCCCATTCCAATCTGTTTTGAAGCCTCTATCCAGAATATCATACTTACATCAAACCTGCTCCCATAAAATAGGCTCTTCTGCCTTTATGCGTTTTTTTGCAATCCGGCCTATAATATCATCTATACGCTTGGGCAATATACCAGAACCAGGCCTTTTAATCGCAACCATATCTTTTGTAATTACCGCACCTCTTGGAATATCTTTTACTGCGACAACGCTTTTACGATTGTTTATTCTCGTGGTTTTTTCTCCATCAGACGGGCGTTTTACGCCGTCGCCTAAAGTTTTTTCAAGGATACGGATATCCCTTACCAACTGTTTAAACTCAGCTGGATCTGCTGATAAAATATGGTCAGGGCCTTCGGCATTCTTATTATAGGTAAAGTGCTTTTCTATCGCGTTGGCACCTACAGCCACAGCCCCTAGGCAACATACCCCTCCAAGCGTGTGATCAGAATAACCGACAGGTAAACCAAATTCCTTTTTCAGTTCGGGGATCACCCTCAAATTAGCATGCTCCGGGTTAGCAGGGTAATTTGTCACGCAATGTAAAAGTATAAGGTTGGGATTTCCCTTTCCCAGGATAGCGGAAACGCTCTCTCTTACCTCCTTTACATTGCACATGCCCGTAGAAAAAAATATCGGCTTGCCCATAGAGGCCACCTCTTTAAGAAAAGGGATATTATTGGCATCATCTGATCCAATCTTGTAGACCTGGATATCCAGCTTCTCCAATAGCTCAATATCTGTCACATGGCTCGGCGTTGAAAATACAAACAGCCTTTTTTCTCTGCAATAATTCCAGATAGCCTTATGCAGATTAAAATCAATCTCATATCTTTTGAACAAATCAAATTGCTTGACGCGACCGGTATTGGGCATATCGTACATGGCTATTCTGCTCGCAATAGTCTCAGCCCTGAACGTCTGAAGTTTAACCGCGTTAGCACCTGCCTCGCAGGCTGAATCAATTAATCTTTTAGCCTGCTTAAAATTTACAAAATTCCCGCCTATCTCGGCAATGATATAGACCGGACATGAGTCTCCGACAAAATCCCTGCCTATTTTAACTGGTTTCATTATTAACCGCCTTTGATAAATTTATCCCTTTTATTATATCAGTGCTCTCCGACCCATGATTAAAAAGAAGGTCTATGACGCTCATGCCTTCAAAAAACCCGCCATGAAACTGCTTATAAACCGGATGTATGAAATTTTGATAGTGAAGTTTGATCCCGTTTTTAACAAACCCATCCTCTTTTAAATAGGATTTACCGTCTTTCCCGGAAAGGTAATCCGTAGCTTGCATTTTCCGGCATATCTCCAAAATGAGATCAGAGCCCAAATCTTCTGTGCTAAGCGCAGAAGATAAACACCATTCTCGCTTAACGCCCAGCTTCTCCATCAGGAACAGGATAACCGAAAGATTGAAATCCACCAGAAATTTGTAAGGCCTGGAAACTATCCCGCAAATGGATTCTCCGTAATACTCCCAGTACGGCGCCCTCCTGTAATTGCATCTTATCGCAGAGACAATTCTTTTCTGCCAGGGCTTAGAGTTATCAATCTCTGCATCCATGATCTTCTGCGTATAGCGCCCTTTTGTCTTTACCGGAGTATTTAACCACATCCAGCCATCGCGCGTCCTTACTTTATTCCTGTTTTCGAAATACCTTTTCTTAAACTGGACATTATCAAGAAAAACAACTTTATCTACCTGATATAATTTATCAAAATAACCTAACCAAGGAAAAAATTCGGGTTGTTGAATAGAAATTTTCATTTAAAAAATATTCGGCACATCAAGCGCTAATCCATAACTTTAAGTAATTTCAAGTATGCCCTTAGGAAAGATATACTTTTAATTTTTTGATATTTTTTGTAATACCTATATGATCTTGCAAATAAACTAACTGTTTTGATCTTATCTATCTTTTCTTCTATATCCGGATAATATGGAGAAAAAAGAGTCTCATAAGTAGAAAACCATTTTTTTTCGTTTATGGTCAGCGCTGCTTCTTTATCTATTGTAGCCTCCTTGGAAAGGATGTTGTCAGCGCCTTCTTTATGATCCACAAAATATCCCGGAACAGGTTCTCCAAAAAAAGTCAGACGATTTAAGGAATCAGTATAATCAATTTTTAAAAAATCCGTCATCTCTTTCAACTTTCCTATTCTATCATCCAACATATCTTCCATCTTTAATATCAAAATATTTTTGAATATGTCCGGAATAGATCTCACAACATGCAACATCTTAAAAAAATCTTTTATTTCCAAAAATGAAAATAACGGAATACTATGTGGAAAACCCGAATACCCTAAAGGGTATCCTTTGGCTCTGTGTTTTAATTTAGAGATGTAGGACTCTACTGGATCTCTGATTATAAAAATAAACTTTGCCTTTCTGAAATAAGCGATATAATCTATAATATTTTCAGGGTCATTGCATTTATTGCAAAATATTTCCTGAGAATCCAACCATTTAAAACTATTTGCTACCAGATAATAAAACTCCTTAGCATCAACTCTTTTATCTTTTTCTGCCCATGCCCTTGTTGCAAAATCTGGATTCAGTTCTAAGAATCTGCCTTTCCTATCGCTCAACCTATGATCATTGACAGTGCCATCTAAAACAGGAGCGAATTTGCTTCTATCTTTTTGAAAGCAAGTCAAGATTTCACTGACACTCATTTTTTCAGATAAGTCTTTATTAACGTATCGGGTATACAAAGAGATGTATTGCCATTCGTTAGGCCAGACGGATATTTGCGGATGGCCGTCTAACAAATCGCGAAGAAGAGTTGTGCCTGACCTTCCTGGCCCAGATACAAAAAGCAGTTTCATTATCTGACTCCGTAGGTTTTACATTGAAAGAAACTTAACTAACTGAAATGACTCAGCATACTTAACGCTAAATTTTTTTCCATTATTAGCAGCTTCGTTAATCCAGAAATCTACCCACTCTGATCCAAATTTTTTCACCTCAGTTTTATGAGCCATGATGGATTTTTTCTTAACCTCTATAAAATCGGATATATCTACGAAATAATTTGCGACAAAAGAAGTTGTATTCGTGTATAGATTACTCTGATACATCAATAGACGGTTGACCTTCCTGCCTGCGGCTAAAGACGCCTTTCCAATGGCCTGATGGTCCTGATGGATATCATGATCCCAATGAGTATAAATCAGGTCTATTTTATTATTATCAATTACCCTGTTAATATCTTCTATTAATTCATAGCCAAATCTGACTTGTTTTGTCTCATAATTATTGCAAATCAACTCGCAGCCTATAATACCGGCAGCCTTTTCTCCTTCGCGGAAAGCTTTTTCTTTTTCCCTCATAAGGATTCCATCATGATTGTGATATTTTGAGTGGGTAACTACTTGACTAATAACACGATCCCCGCCAGCCTTGTGTTTTGCTAACGTCCCGCCACAACCAAGTTCAATATCATCAAAATGAGCTCCTATGGCCAATACATTCATGATTTCTTCCTCACTTTCATTAGTGGACTTAAAGATGCACCGGTGTTATCTTCCTCTTTGGCACAAATAAATTGTCATTTGCGCCCTAAAGCATATCCTCTGTCATCTTTCGTGAACAATGTTCCTTTCTTTCAACATCGCCTCAATAGCATTTACTGTTTCGACCTCATCTTTAAAACTGTCTATTTTTAAACTATACTCAATGTCCGTTGTCACTCCTCTTCCTATCCAAACGGTTTCTATCTTATGAGAACCAACAGCTGCCTTAATAAGTTTCATATCTTCCTGTGTAAGCTCTATTGCGGTAACAATAAGGATCAACCCCGCATCTAACATTATATGGGAAACCTCTGCCATCCTTCTTAGATGCTCATTCCTGATATCATTTATCCCCTTAATGTCCGCATCGATTCCATAGAGAATATTACCAATTGCGAGAAAATATACAAATCTTCCTTCTTTAAATAACCTTTCTTCAAGCTTCCTGGCAATCGCCTTTTTTCCTACATCTTTCTCTCCGATAATAAATATTAATGCCGGATCTTGGCCGTATTTTTTTATCTTCTCGCTACGCGGAATTAAACTCTTTTGCCATTTATAATTCCTTATCAAGACCTTGTCTCTTACCCAAGATTGCTTATCTTCTAAGGCCTTGCGGATAATCCCTCCTCCGCTTATGTCATAATCATCAACTATGACAAATCGACTTGTCTCTAAAAAATCTCCGATCAGATCAAAGGCAATAGGTCTAGTAAGTTTTAAAATACATTCGGACACAAAATTACACTCTATCTTTTCCTTGGACATGTTTTCCTTTAAATCATCTGAAGGATCTATAATCTTTTCTACTTTCTCCAGCATGGCTGTAAGTTTCAACGTGCCAAGCTTAAAAATATATTGCTTACCTATCATCATGGGCTTTCTGGATAACCAAAATAAAGTCACCCTTAGCCGCGATGTAACATATGGTAAAGGAGCTTTGTTATTTACAGCTATCTCGCCTCGGGTTACATATAACTGCTCAGTTAACGTCAATCCTATAGCCTGACCAACAGAAGCCTCTGTTTGTAAGTCCTCTTTAAATGTTTCTATACTTTTTACTCTGCTTTTTTTGCCGGATGGATAAAAAACTATCTCATCGTCTGTATGTATCTTACCCGATGTAATGGTTCCAGCAATAATCCTTCTATTATCCTTAAACTTAGTAAATTTATATACATCCTGAATAGGCATCCTAAAAGACCCCTGCAATACCTTTTCTTCATCCTGGAATGACGTTACAGTTTCTAAAAGAGTCTTACCTTTATACCACTGCATGGTATCGCTCATCTTAACAATATTATCGCCATTCACAGCGCTTACAGGTATAAAACTAGACGGTTTAATCTCTATGGTTAAAAAGAACTTCTGGCATTCATCGATAATCCTTTTAAACTTCTTCTCTCCATAAGAAACCAGATCCATTTTATTTACTACAACTACGACCTGTTTTATTCCCAATAAAGACAATAGAAACCCATGCCTTTTTGAATTTTCCTGCATTCCTTCTGCAGCATCTATTACCAGAAACGCGTACTTGGCCCGAGATGCGCCTGCTACCATGTTTTTTAAAAATTCTATATGTCCCGGTGCATCAATAAATAGATATTTTCGCTTATCTCTACTAAAAAACACTCGCGCGGAATCAATAGTAATGCCCTGCGTATATTCGTCTTTCAATACATCAATTAAAAACGCATATTCAAAAGGTTTTGAATTTCTCTCGCACAAATCCCTTACTTGTTTCACCTTACTCTCTGGTAAGGAATTTGTATCTACCAATAATCTGCCAAGAATTGTGCTTTTGCCATGATCTACATGACCCACCATAGCAATATTTAAAATTTTCATATTCTGCTCCAACCTCATCGCTACTACATGTAACCGTTTCTCCGCAAAGTCTCCAGTCCTCTTCCATCAGCCTCATCTTGAGCCCTGCCCGAACGTTCTGGGATATTAGCGAATTTGCCGTTTTTTAACTCTTCGATGATCTCATCGGCATTCCTTGCCTCAGAACAAACCGAAGATGTACACGGATAACATCCTAATGAACGATAACGTTTCCCATTACCATTATTATAATAAAGGGAAATTGTCGGTATATTCTTTTTCTTTATATATTCCCACACATCAAGTTCTGTCCAATCCAAGAGTGGATGGATACGAATATGCGTACCTGGCTTAAAATCAGTATTATACTGATCCCAAATCTCGGGCGGCTGTTTACCTATGCCCCAAATGCCTTCCTTATCCCTAGGAGAAAAATATCTTTCTTTAGACCTGGTTCCTTCTTCATCCGCCCTTATTCCGACAATAATACCTGTAAATGGGTCACTATTCTCGTCCACCACATATCTCCCCTCTCTATGATTGAACCGATAGCGAATACCTCCTTTTAATGTCTTCTGTAAAGTTTCAGTTTTTAAAAGACGACAGCAAGTAAGCCTGTCTATACTACCCGATAAAAAAGTCTGTCCATTTTTTATCGCTTCTTCATTGACTCCATATATCATTGGAAGATTCCATTCCCTGGTAAGCCTATCTCTGTATTCAATCATCTCTGGAATCTTGCACCCTGTATCAATATGTATTACCGAAAAAGGTATGTGCCCAAAAAATGCCTTCCTCGCCAGCCATAAAAGAACAGTGCTATCTTTTCCCATTGACCACAACATTCCTAAATTTTTAAAATTTGCATACGCCTCGCGGAAAATATAAATGCTGATGCTTTCTAATTTATCTAAGTGACTCATGATGCTCTCCGGATGTCTCCCGTAAAATCCTTGATTCAGGTTTTGTTTTCAAGAAGTCAAAATTATGTATATTGCTTATATATTTCTTGATTTTTAAAAACGATTCCTCAATTGACTCTTTTTCAGTATCAACAAAAATTTCAGGATTATCAGGAACATCATAGGGATCATTTACCCCTGTAAAATTCTTGATCTTTCCCTGTCGTGCTTTTCTATATAAGCCTTTCACGTCTCTCTGTTCGCACTCTACGAGTGATGATGATACATATATCTCTATAAAGTTGCGACATAATCTTCTTACAAAATCGCGAGATTCTTTGTAAGGCGAAACAAAGGAAGAAACTACACTAATGTTATTTTTCTCGAGTATTGATGCTAAAAATCCTATTCTTTTTATATGCATATTTCTTTCTTCCCTACTGAACCCTGTTTCTGGGAAAATAGATCTAACGGTATCCCCATCCAATCTTTCTGCTTTATACCCTTTCTTTAATAAAAAACTATAGACTTTATCTGCCAGCGTACTTTTACCAGAACTAGGCAATCCTGTAAACCACAAGACAAAAGAAGCAACTTGACTCCTCTTGGCCTTTTGTTTAGACATAATAAACTCAGCTATCTTTAAATCAAAAGGTGTATCTATGTCCATAGAATGTTCTTGTGGGCATAGCGCATACCTTACATCAGTATCAGGATAATCTACCATATCAATATTATATGTAGCATGATTTTCTATATTTTCTGTCCACGTAACAAAGGCATTGCCATTCATGCGGTAAGCAGGAGGGAGCTCTTGCCTATTCCCATACAGGTCATAACCCTTAACATCCTTGCAAAAATTTTCCATCCTGTCTTTTCCTTTGGGTGTAAAAAAACGGTACGGATGATGTTCGCATTCTGTTACAGTAAAAACCCAGTCGCATTCCGTCTTAATCAGCTTTTCTATGGCTGCATCTACCTCTTTTACTGTCTTGGTATAACTTGTGGCAAAAAGACAAACAAATATATCCGGCCTGTAGCCCTCATTCTTCTTGAGCTTTTTAAGAAAAAAACGGTAGCAGTCATGAGCCCTGCTCAGATTCTGGGACATTTCAAAAGGCCTGGCAAACGGAGCCTCAGCTCCGAAATCTTCGGCTACCTTTTTAATCTTTAGGCTATCTGTAGCTACTATAACTCTATTTATGTATTTAGATTTTTTTGCCAGTTCAATAGTATAAGCAAGTAACGGTTTGCCTGCGATAGGCCGTATGTTCTTGCCAGGTAGGCCTTTAGACCCTCCTCTTGCAAGAATTATAGCCATAACTTTATAGCGCATGATGGAAATCTCCTGAATCTTTATACAGTTTCGTATTTTACCCCTTTTAATCTTTTTCTCAAAAATAAATACAGGTCATTAGATACCTGCATTGGTAGCTCAAACAAGGAATAATAGCTCAGATAATTACGATATACCCTGTTTTTTACCTTTTTCTTTGCCTCATGGATACGACATTCCAAAACATCGTCAGACATATCCGTCAAATTTATGATGAGCCTGGAGGCATCGCCCTTATGGGAATATCTTTCCAACCACTCTTCTTCGTTGATCAATCCTCTCACATGCGTCCTATACACTTCAGTGCCTGGAAAAGGCTGCAACATAAAAAAACTATCCATAGATAATAAATTTTTCTGCAGAAATTCTATTGTCTCCGCCAGAGTATCTTCTGTCTCTCCAGGATACCCCATCATCACAGAAACAACAGGTTTTATACCCGACCTCCGCACCAATCTTATTACCATGTTAGCTCTTTCAGGAACATATCCTTCCTTTCCCATGCCTTTAAGAACAGTCCTGCTGCCTGACTCAAGCCCAAAACCTATTCTTACGAGGCCGGATTTCTTCATTAATCTCAATAATTCATTATCCTTTTCAGAAAACTGATCGATCCTCGCCTGGCATGCCCATTTTAATTTTATCCTGTTCTTTAAGAGCGACACGCAAAAATCCTGCATCCATTTCTTATCCGCGCACGGCAATTCATCGATAAGGTTAAAGGCATTTATATTGTAGTTTTTCACAAGCCATTTTATCTCATCTATTACTGCTTCTATGGAACGGTGGATAACCTTTCTGACTTCACCAGGATTTTCCTTGAATATATCTATTGGCCTATAGCAAAACTTGCATGAAAAATAACAGCCTCTTGAGGCAGAGATATACATACCCTTGTATCCCGTGGTCTGCCAAAAGGAATTGATGTATGATTTTATGTCAAATAAAGGATAAATAGAAGTGACTGAATCAATCCTTTTGATCCTTTTTCTGCACGGGGTACGCCTGTATTCCTTTCTTTCATCTAGAAATGCTATACCTTTGACTGAAAATAGAACATCGGGATTATTTAACAGTTCGGAAACTGTTTCTTCTCCTTCGCCTAACACACAAATATCTGCTATGCCTTTTTCCAGCAAATAGCGGGAATGAATATCCGCTATTGTGCCTCCGCACACCACCCTTGCATTCGGAAGCACCTTTCTGACAATATCCGAAACACTTTTAACCTGTCTATAATTAGTAGACATGGCGCCAAACATAACATAATAGGGCGGCGCATCCTTTTCATATATCCTAGAGATATAATCCCGAAAAAAAACCTCGTCAAAAGAACAAAAATTCAAATCCAGGATATCCACACCATAACCTGGGCAGTTCGATTTAATAGAAAGGATTATATGTGCCAAACCTATAGGAAAATAGATATGCTTCAATTTAGCATAGGCTTGCGACAATCTACTGCTATGAGGAATATTTATACATAGCGTTCTTTTTTTCATATAGAGATATCGTAATAATTCAATTATTAAACAAGGTCTTTCCGTGCCCCTTGTGATGCAAAGCGCAAATTGAACAATTTTTGTAGACTTTAGCTCTCAGATTTTTTTTATGGACATCTCTGGCGCTGCTAAACGATAATCCTTTCCAGATCTCCTTTATGCTTGCCTGCAGGACATTTCCCATCACGCTTTCTTCGTATTCATCGTTAATACACATCGGAACGCTTCCGTTCCAGTGGATCATCATGCGCTGATAAAGAAGAGGACATGGATACAAAGTCTGTTCAGCCCGTGAAGCCTCTATTGAATAATCCTTGTATTCCAGAAAAAGAACCTCATCCGATATATATTTCCATATATCTAAAAATGCCTTCTCGTTCTCTATAGATGTCTTTACGCTCTGTATCCTAATAAATGGCCTGTTTCTGCCTTTTTTGTTCCGAAGTTCATATAACTGCCTTACGATCCTGATGATCTCCTTATATTTCATGGGCGTCCTGATCTTTTCGTATTCCTCTTTTAATCCGTCTATTGAAAAGGCAATCCTGTCTATATTGCCGTCTATCACGGCATGCATGAGATCTTCTGTTATGAACTCACCATTGGTAATAATAGCTATTTCTCCGAATTTCTTGCCTTTCAGGTATTCAATAAACTTTATGAATTCCTTGTTCATGAAAGGCTCGCCCCTGCCTGTGAACTTAATTGAAAAAACCTTTCCTGATATCTCGTCGATAATCTTTTTAAAACTGTCAAATCCCATGTTTCCCTGATTCTCGACTTTCCTATGAAACCGAAAGCACATAGGGCAGTTCAACTGGCAGTGACTGGATAACTCTATATCTACGTGAAGCGGGTATTCCCTGAGAATGAATAAACGCGGGTAAAAGTGCCACTGGATACGGTTACGTAAATAACCCGGTATGTCCCGCTGTGACAGCCGCTGTTTTACAACCCTGCATGCCGGAGTTTTTCTTGTCACATCATGATTTATCTTCATAATCCCCTAACTACCTTTTTCCAGTAATCCGATTCACTAACCTTGCCAGGAAAGATAGTCCTCATCCAATCCTGAATCCGTTCAAAGTCTTCCGTGGTATCAATGGTAAAACGATAGCCTGAATAATCTTGAGAGATACGCAAGATATAGTTTTTGAATTCCTGCTTATTCTCAAGTATATAATCATTAATGTGTTCCCGATGCGAAGCACTTAACCGCATTGAGTCCAGGCGCGACAAAGCGCTTGCGCTGAATATCTCTGCCCCGATCCCATCAGGCAGTCCTGAGCCGGCCTCTGACTTACTCGTAGAATAATCCGCTTTCTCTGAGAAATGAAGCGCAAGCAGGTTAACTATATTTCTGTAATCAAAAAGGGGATTGTCTGCTGTCAGGCGAATAACCACCTTTGCCTTGAACTCAAGCGCAGCTTTATTGAAGCGGTTTAGGACATCTTCCTCTTCTCCCTTAAAATACAGAATATTTCTCTTCCGGCACCAATCTATTATTGTCATGTTTTCAATCCGGTCACCTGTCAGGACCGCAACCTTCACTCTGGGATGGATACTCTTAGCCCTCTCTACTGACCATTCCAGCAAGGCCTTGCCCAAAAGAGGCTTCAACGCCTTGCCGTCTAACCTCTTTGAATTAAAACGCGCCTGGATAAACGCGTAAACAGAATCTTCTTCTCTAATTTTCATATTCATAGATTTATTCCCCTGAGCCTGTCTGTTTTCATGATAAAAGGGCTGCTGCATTTTCCACACATGGGCATAAGATGGCCCTCTCCTATCAGGTGTTTTTCTCTCCAGGCCTGAATAGTTTCATTATTCCACGCATTTTCCAGAGACACAAAATTTAAATCAGAATAACACAGCTCTAGATCGAAATCAACGCAGCAGGCCGTTATTCTGCCGTCGTAAGAGACGACGATCCTGTCCCACAATAGCCGGCAGGAAGGCCTGTTCCTGCCGTTTAAAACCTCAGCGCCTGTATTACTTGCATCAACTTTCCCGCCTAAATTGCTCCATTCTGAAATAAGGATAGAGTCACAGATTGGCTTGAAGAGATTCTTGAAACTTTCTATCCTCTTCTTGTCAAAATCCTTTATGGCGTACGCGCATATGATCTTAAGCGGCGATTGAAGCCTGTCCCTTGTATGCTTCAATAGCCTGATATTGCTGATAAGTTTATCAAAATCCCCGTTTATCCGCGTATCCTCATACTCTTCTTTATCTGAAGCGTCGATGCTGAATTTAAAACTGTCAAGGCCATATCTACAAATCATCTCTGCTGATTTTTCTTCTAATAGAAGCCCGTTGGAGCTTAAATAGCAGTACAGTTTCTGCCTTTTTGCCTCAATAATCAGCTCGTCAAGACGAGCATAAAGAAGAGGTTCTCCTGTGCTGAATAAAGCGATTTCTTTTATGCCTATCTGAGCTGCTTCCCGAATAGTCCTTTTCCCCAATTCAACATCCATATAGCCCCTGGCTCTTGTCATATTGGGATTCTGGCACATCCTGCACTTTAAATTGCACGCGTTGGTAACCTCGAGCATAAGCAATCTCGGCGCAGGCGCTATCGCAGTCTTTCCTATCCTATCTTCACGGTTCCATCTTTGAACTATTTTCTCAGATATATTACTATCCATCTTTAACCTTTTTTTCGTCCGTATATATTTATGTAATTTCTGTAAAAAGCCGGGGATGAGAAATCGTAGCTACCTGTTTTATTCACCTTGGATGACAGACAAAGAAATAAGTACTTTATGTACAGAGGCATGAGTTCTAAAAAATCACGATATGATTCATAGCCGGTATTCCAGTAAGGGTAATCAAAATCCACCACAGAGAATCCGGACCGAAACAGATATGCCTTCAGAGTAGCGGTAGAAAATATATAGTTATGCGCCTGCTCGTAGGATCTGACATGCGCCTTAAAAAGCCTGCCGGCTAATCCGTCGCGATTATTGCTCATGCAGATAGCGACTATTCCGCCGGGCCTCAATAGATCATAGGCCTTCTTCAAGCACAGCCTGGGAGAATAAGCGTGATGAAGAGATGCCCTGAAATAGACCGCATCAAATTGAGTATTCAGGAAATCCAGTTTTTCAAACTCGCCATAAAAAGCCCTGATATTCTTTTTACGCGCTTCTTCAACGGCATAGGTTGATATGTCGCACCCGTATTTTTCCCATTTATCGCCAAGCGAGCTGAGAAAGCTGCCTGTGCCGCAGCCTACATCCAGTATTTTACCGCCTGAGGCAAGCTTCTCCAAAAGTGATATCTCCTCCCGATAAGTCTTCTTTCTGGCATTGATCATTTTTTCAGTCATCCTGGATCTTTGCCTGAAATAGTTTTCTGAATATAAGGCCCTGCCCTTGATCTGACAGCTGGCTATCCTAGGATTGGTAAACACGAGCCCGCAATTTTTGCAGCGGGAAAGCGTATTTGACCGCGCTCTATCCCAAAACACAAGGTCTTTTGACCCACATAGATCACAGTCCTGCAAGGCCTCAACTTCAATATTGTCCGGTAAAACAGCTGTTTTCTGCATAATATTTCAAACGCCAGCCTGATTTTTATATAACTCCGCTAACCTATGGAATGCCGCGTCGTCCTTCTCTGCCTTTTTGATTTCCGGGTATAGCGATTTATCCATTTTGACATACATAACAAATGTCCGCTTCAGTCCTTCTATCTCTTCGCTGGGAAAATAAGGTAACTTCATAGGAGAGGAAATAGAATAATCGGTTTCATGAAGCTCATCAGAGAGATATCCCTCTTTTATGCAGACATCTCTTAATTTACATCCAGTAAAAGGATAGAAATAAGATAGTATGGGCGTCTGGACCCCTACCTCGACGTTCAGTTCAATAGTTTTTAAAAAATCATCTCTTGTCTCTCCTGGCAATCCGATCATATTAAAAGACGCTGTGGAAAACCCGAGTTCATGGCATATACTAAAAGCCCTTAGAATGCTTCTGTCAGATACCGGCCTGCCCAGGACTTCAGCCCTGATCCTTTCATTACCCGATTCTACGCCCATAGTAACCTGAATATCCTTATGTGCTTCTCTTAAAACCTCCATCTTTTCAGGAGTAACTCTATTAGGATGAGTCGCTATGACCATGGGTTTATCAATTTCAGATTTATACAGATCAACAAATTCTTTTAACCATTCAATAGAATAAGTTGTAAAGGTCTCATCAACGAATCTGACAATATCAAACCTGATTTTGTTATCGATGAATTTTAATTCCTCGGTCACACGTCTCGGGGACTTATTGCGAATATGTTTTTTCTCGTGTCCGTATATCTTATTATTCAGCTGTTCATTTATGCAGTAATTACATCTGTAAGGGCACCCTCTGCCTGTTTCAATGCGGGCGTATGTAACAAGATCCCCGTGATACGCTCCTATATGATGGTACTTATCGAAAATATCCATATCCATGAACGGCAGAGAATCCAGATTTCTGATATAAGGGCGGATATCGTTTTTAATAATCCTATTTTTGTTTTTAAAGTAAATATTTCTGATATCTGAGCGGGATCTGCCTGATTGAAGCGCATTGGTCAACTCCAAGATAGCCTCTTCCCCTTCGCCAACAAGCGCCATATCTATTCCGTCTATGCGAAGGGCATCCATCGGGAATACTGTGGCATGAATACCGCCTGCAATAGTCGGGATCCTGTATTTCTTAATATCCCGGACAATTTTTGCCAGATAAGGAAATTCGCTAGAAGTCGCTGAAAAACCTATCAAATCCGGTCTGAATGATTTTATCCTGGAGTGCAGAGCCGGCATAACGGCTTCGTCAGATTTTTTTATCCTGGGAAGCTCTGCAGGTTTAAACTGCAGCGCATGTTCCATCTTTTGAACCGACCCGTCTGAATAATCTGCGCTATCATTTTCTTTAAATCTCGATGTATCAAAAAAAAGCACCTCGTTCCCTGCCTGTTTAAGAACCGCTGAAACCATGGATATCCCTATGGATACATAACGATGAGCAAATTTATTGGGGTGGATTAATAAAATCTTCATTAGAGAAACCTCTTTTTAAGGCGCTTTAATAAACTAATAAGGGCAGAAAAAGGCCTTTGCGCTTTTTTCCAAATTGCGATTTCCATGGTAGATGGGCCATTAGCTAAGAATTCTCTTGTCATGTTAAACTCAGAAGATTGTTCTATCGACGATTCAATGTCATGCTCATTTGTCGGCTTGGATGGTTCGGTCTGAGGACAGAACATTCTAACAACACCTTTTCCTATAAATGATAAATAAAGGTGTTTGAAATCCTCGCAGGCATCTCCCACAGGAACACCATCATAATCAGCAACTGCTTTACTAACCGCTTGCACAAAATTCGAAAAATCCTCTGACCAGCCTTTACGTTTAATCCAGTGTAAGTACGTTGGGATCTCTCTGGCTATTTTAGCACCAAGGGCTTCTTGAGTATTATCTTGGTGCAAAAGATATAAACCTGATTCTCTATGCGTCTTTCCAGCAGCAATTGTCAAAAGATAGATGAGATGTTCACTAAATCTCAGATCCTTAGGATTAATATTTGACAATGTTTGAAAAGACCTTTTTAAGGAATCTGTTCTGTGAACTGCCACCCAGAGAAAAGTACTCACCCTTCCACAAATATAAGTGCGAAGACGACCCATAGCAGTATCATCAATAATGTCCCGGGCAGGATATGCCTTTCCCGGAAATGTAATAGAACCATAAAACGGGCTCATACCATGACGCTTGCACGATTCTACAGTAAAATCCTTCATATCCCCTCCAGATGCAGCATAGTCCGGGTGAACCCGTAGGAAATCAACAGAGCGCTTCAATCCTTCCACAAAATAAAAGTCGTCATTAGGGACCTGCACTACAAACGGCGTATCAATGCGTGAGAGCGCATTTGCTACTTTTCTATAATATTCCGAATATGTCCGGTCATAGGGATAACGCACATATTCGTAATCCACATTAGGAAAATGTGATTTGTTTGAAAGTATTTTCGGCACGGTCTCGTCTTTACCGCCGTCAGCTATAAAAACCTTGAAAGGCAAATGGATTTTATTCGCATAAGACATCCAGCGCAAGGTAAACAAGGGGCGGTCCTTTAATAATAATAATACGGTTAGCTCTTTATCATTATTCATGTTAATGAATCACTCCTTACAACACTTAAGATATCCCCCTGGATTACAGGTAAACAAAAGCTTTTGTTCAAGTATCTTGTCTACTTTAAATCTATCATTTTCATTAAGAAACTGCGTAAGCGCTGTCTTCGGATTATTCCCCGGGCCCCAAGGACGAGAACGATGCCTTTGTTTTGGTATTTGTTCAACAATTGTATCTCCACAAATAAGATAAAAACCTTTACCGACAAGCAAGGAATACAGCTGTAATTCCTTAAGCACATGTTCATGCGTATGGTAAGAATCTAGCACAACCATGACTGCGCGACAATCTCCCACAATGGATTTTATCTTATTAAATATATCCTGTTCGATAGATGACCCTTCGATCAATCTTAATCTTTCAGAAAGCCTTCCATATGAAGAAAGTCTTTTTCTCAAATCATCAGTGATATACGTATCAACGCCAATAACACATCCTCCTCCAAGAACATCCATTAGAGTAGAATAAAACAAAAGTGATCCACCCCAAGCAACTCCTAATTCTATAATAAACTTTGGCCGTGTCTTGAATATAATCTCCTGAACTGCAAACATATCCTGAGGAAGATTGAGAATCGGTTCTCCTAACCAGTTAGTCTGATGAAGCCATTGATAACAATCGGCCTTAACGAGAACCTTCAAAGCATCTTCACTCAGCCTTTGGTCTTTAGCCATGGCTTTCGCACATCTTTTCAACAACTTATCAAATTCTTCCCGGGTGTATAATTTTTTATCTGACATGACTCATCCTAAATTTACTATTAAGCAACCCGATAGTCTCGCCTATACCTTCTTCTATGCTCCCTGTAAATACAAATCCTTGTTTTTTAAAACGCGAGCTTGAAACCTCATAAGATAATTGGTTCATAATTTCAGCGTCTACATATTTGACATCAAGCCGAGGCACATGCTGTTTTATAAACTGAAGGATTGAATTCACCGTCAGATTTTCTGTTAATACATTATAAATTCTTTGGTCAAATAACTCATTTTTGATAATAAATTCAAATGCCTTCATTGCGTCATTCAGTACTAGATAAGGGCGCAACTGATGCAAGGCGCTTCGCCATACAGTAAGGGGTTGTTTCATAACAGCCTGCCAGCAAAATTTGTTAACTGCCGTATGAAACCGCATCCCGGGAGAGCTGCCACATATTGTCCCAAAACGGCAGATCACAAAACGTAACCCCCCTGAAACTCCCAGCGTCTGTAAAAATCTTTCTTCTCTCAGTTTTGTCTCAGCATAAGGGCTTTGCGGCTGTAATTCGGTAGACAGGCAATCTTCATCTACAATCTCCCGTTGCGTCCCATAAACACTGGTGGAAGAAACATAAATCATCGGACTCTTTGCATTCATACATGCCTTGCCGACTCTAACTGTCGCATTGTAATTAACATTCTCTATCTGTTCCTTATTCCTGATACTATCTTGAGCATTTGTAATTGCGGCTAAATGAATAACAACGTCAGCGCCCTCAATAACTGCTTCTAAATCTATATCTAAAACATCTGCTTCAATAAAACGATAATTCCCTTCTAAGGGCAGGTTAAAAATGGAACAATACCTCTGCGTTAGAAGATTATCAATCATAATGATCTCAGCTTTTGAAAAATCTAATGGTATCTTGCGAATCAGTTTAGAGCCAATGTGTCCAAGGGCACCTGTAATAACAATTTTCATAATTTTACCTTAAATGCCTCTCCAGGCAATTTTTGTAATATTCCTTAGTTTTAACCAAGCTGGTTTTAAAATCATGCTGTGGGGCCCAGTCTAAAATACTTTTGACCTTTTGATTACTGATTACTGCATCGCCAACATCAACCGACTCCCTGTCTTCAGGCCATGTCACAAACTTCACCTTCCCTGAACCCATGCACCTCATTATTTCTTCGGCAATCTGAGCAACGCTGTAATGCTCATCTCCAACTATAAAAAATGTCTCTCCATCAACCTTATCTGCCTGAGAGGCAAGTATAAGCGCTGTAATAACATCTTCTACATAAATCACATTTCTTAATTGACTGCCTTTGCCAAAAACTTCTATATCTTTTCCTTGCAAGGCCAAGCCAATAAAGAAATTATTGAAGGTAAATTCCGGGCTGTGTATACTGGCTCTTGGCCCATACACATTAGAAAGCCTGATGACACAAGAGCGTATTCTATGGGCTTTTGCATAGATCAGAACATATTTTTCTGAGACACTTTTA
This sequence comes from Candidatus Omnitrophota bacterium, assembly GCA_042570105.1. Lineage (GTDB taxonomy): Bacteria > Omnitrophota > Gorgyraeia > Gorgyraeales > Gorgyraeaceae > JBHPHW01. The sequence continues at coordinate 30,275 of JBHPHW010000004.1, forward strand.
TTAGCCGAATATATATCAGTTGGAAATTCAGGATGTCTTTCGTCGGCAGGCTTATATTGAAGCCTGCCAAGCTGGGTGCTGGTGCCAAGATGAATAAATTTCGCATCCGGACTAAAACGGTGGATAGCCTCCAGCAAATTAATCACTCCTCTACCATTCACATCCAGATCTACCAACGGTTCTCTCATAGAAAAAGGATGCGAGGTAGAAGCCGCGCAATTATAGATAATATCCTTATCAATGATATGCTGGGATAATTTGTCAAAATTCAATATGTCATGATAACACAGTTCGACGGAATCCTGGATATCATGGATATTGTACAAATTGCCTCCTGAATTAGGGTCCAAGCAATCATAAATCGTGACTTGAGCACCCAATTCAATACATTTACGGGCCAGATTACTCCCAATAAAACCCAATCCTCCGGTAATCATTATTTTCTTACCGCGTAAACTTGGCAATTTATTCAGCGTATCCACTTTATCGCCTGCCTCCTAAAATCATCAATGACTTTTATAATTCAGTATGGTTTTAATCCCTTCACAGACTGTATTGATATGATCTTCTGTCAGGTTTAAAGCTCCGGGGAGATTAATGCCTCGTGAAGATATATCGTATGCTACCGGATTCAGCGGTTCATATCTTTCTCTATATCCGGGGTACGCTGGCAGCGATGACAAAGGATAAAAAAATGGGCGGGAAGGAATATCTAACTTTGCCAGCTTTTCCATTGCCTTCTCTTTGTCCAAGTTGTGAGATTTACCAAAAACAACGGCTGTAATCCATGTGCCATTAATACCTCCTTCTGGCTCAGGATTCAATTCTATATCCTTGATCCCATTTAGACGCTCTCTGTACATACGAAGCTGCTCTTTTTTCTTCCCTACCAGCTCATCAATTCTTTGAAACTGGGCATATCCGAGGGCTGCCTGCATATTAAATGGCATGTACTTATAAGTCACTTCATAATTGTAATACATCGGGCCGTTGGATTTACGTCCGTGATCTCGTAAGAAGATACAACGTTCATATAATTTATCATCGTCCAGAAGCAGCATCCCGCCTTCTCCAGTAGTCAATGTTTTAGTGCGGTGAAAACTAAAAACAGAGCCAATTCCAAATTTGCCAGCCCGGGTTCCTTTATAGGTTGACCCAAGCGCTTCTGCAGCATCCTCAATCAGGGCAATGCCATGCCTATCAGCTATCTTGATCAATTCATCCATCAGCGGCATATTTCCATACAAATCAACTACAATAATAGCTTTTGTTCGAGCCGTAATCCGCTTTTCAACAGATTCTGGATCAAGACACCAATTAACAGAATCAATATCGCAAAATACAGGAGTTGCTCCCAAATAGGTAATCCCAGCTCCTGTAGCAATCCATGTACACTCCGGAAGAATAACCTCATCCCCCATAGAAATACCAAGGCCGGCTAAGAACAAATGGATTGCCGTGGTGCAATTTGGAGTCATAATGCCATATTTACGGCCATGATAAACAGCAAACTCCTTCTGAAATTTTTCACAATAATCATATGCGTGTTCGTACCAGCCATTGCGCATCGCATCTTCAACTGTCTTAATCTCTAATTCAGTTATCCAAGGCCCTGCCATATAGATTTGTTTCATGGTTATCTTCTTTTCTTCCATACCCACATCCTGGTAGGTCCAAAATCTCCGATATTGGGCAACTCACAAGCAATCTTATTAATATCTGAATCATATTTAAGCTTTTCCATTTTATCCTGTGCTAATCGTGCGTAAACTGCCCTGCTTAAAAAGTAATAAGTGCTTGAAAAGGGAACCTCTTTTTCTAATATAAATCGATCTGTACCCCATTGTCTTACATGTCGTTCATCTAAAAAAACATTATGCCAGGGAATTGTGATCGGTTCTAAACTCAATATCTTTCTTAAGCCATTAATCCGTTCAAGCCCTTGAACTGAACTCTCCACCATTAAACAATACCCCCCGCTTTTAACATAAGACATGATTCCGAGGAATGCCTTATGCTGGAGAGTTTCGCTTTCAAGATTAATCAAGCATCTTTCAGTCAACACATAGTTAAACTTTCCAAGTTCAATACCGATATCAGGAATAGCAACAATATGAAAATTCAATTTACTCCTCAGTCCTTTAGATTTACTAGAGCCTATGGCCAATTTGATAAGATTCTCGGAAAAATCTATCCCTGTTCCAGAACAATCTTTTTCCTGAGCCAACTTAATCAACGTTTCTCCATTCCCGCATCCAATATCCAAAATAGAGGATTTTGCCGGAATCATTTTAAGCAGCAACTGAAGCTCTAAATTTTTAAGCATGAAATCGTTGGTGCCGGATATATTTCCCAAAACAGCCCTTTCATTCCAAAATCTTTGTATTTCCTCATTCATTTTTTGTGGTTCGTTTTTGGATATCCGCATTTTATCTATTAGTCTAACTGGAAAACCAATCAAAGCTTATTTCTGAATCATCAGAAGCAATACGAAATTCGTCCTCAGGATTGTAAACCTTCGAGGTAATATAAAAAAGATCTGTTGGGCCGCTTATGCATTTACACCCATGCGCCACACCAGGGGGTATTCGTAAAACTTGCGCTGATTGGCCATTGCCCATTAACAATTCCATGATCTCTTTATGTGTCTGAGAATCTTTCCTTGTATCATATAAAGCTACTTTTAAAACCCCGCCATGGACATACCACCAGTCAACCTGTTTTTTATGAATGTGCCACGCCTTTATTACGCCTTGTTTCATCTGGGAGACGCTGAATTGCCCAAAACCTTCTGTGAAAAAATCATCTGTCACCCGTATAATCTCGCGGAAAAAACCTCTCTCATCCGTATGGGTTATCAACTTTTTTATAATTACTCCAGCGATCATTCTAATACCTTCACTTTAGGCACATAGATAATCCATTTGCCGCCGGACTCTATAAAGTCTTGTTCTTTGGCCATGATTTCTTCAGCATGGTTCCATCCAAATAACAATGCATAATCTGGATAATTATCGGAAAATTCATGATACGGCCGTACAGGAATATGAACCCCTGGGCTAAATTTGCCGCGCTTAATAGGTGTAGTGTCGCTGATAAATTCTACCAAATCAGGCGTGATTCCGCAGAAATTAGTAACCGTCGCGCTTTTAGAAGTAGCGGCATAGCCCACAATACGGTTTTTCTGCTTTTTTATAGAGTCCAATAGCTCCCTCAGCTGATCTCTGTAAATTTCGATATTTTTACGAAACGCTTCGAAAGTCCCGCGTAAATGCAGTCCGAGCTTCTTTTCCTTTGCCCGTTGCTCAAACACCGCCTTTGATACCTCTTTTGCCCTCTTATTGGCAACCGTATACCGCATCGAACCGCCATGAACATTCTGTGGTTCAACATTTACAACCTCTAGCCCGTACCGCTCAAATAAGTAACTGACAGATTCTACGGAAAAATAAAAAGCGTGCTCATCATAAATCTGATCGTAGGACGTCTTTTCTATGATATCACCTAAATATGGGTCCTCGAAGATAAGTACCCCCTCCGGTTTCAGCAAAACCTTGATGCCGGCTGCAACAGAATGAAGATACGGAATATGACACATCACATTAGCGGCGAGTATCGCGTCAGCCTGCCCATAGTTTTTAACTATTCTTTCTGCAAGCCTTTCATCAAAAAACTCAGTAATTGTGTTGATGTCTTTGGCAATCGCTGATTGAGCAACGTTACTAGATGGCTCGATGCCTAAATGCCTGATTCCGGATTTTTTAAAGTGCTCCAGCATTATTCCGTCATTACTTCCTATTTCTAAAACAAACGGATCGGCATCTTTAAGATAGCTTTTAATAACCGAATCGGCGAATTCCTTAAAATGCAGCCCCATGCGCGCTGATGTTGATGAAAAAAAGGCGTAATCTTGATGAAACATTCTCTCGCGATCAGGCTGTTCTACCAATTGAACCATATTGCAGTTTGAGCAAAATCCCGCTTTAAGTTCAAAAAAATATTCTTCACTAAACTGCTCCGGGCTTAAAAAACCATTGGCGATAGGCATTTTGCCAAACGATACAAACGGCTCATACCAAGTTTTACAAATAAGGCATTCAGGCATTTAAAAACCCCTTCCTGTCATTTTGCCTGGTTCCGGGGCTTGAGACAGAGAAAAATGTTTCATATCCCACTCTAGTCTTGGCCTGACAGCGCTAGGGGGCCATTCCCGCTTGTAGTTGCCGCGCGCCCCTTCCGGATCCATCACATCTCCTATATTTAAAATAACAACATCGCGCTGCGAGACATGAACATTCATCTCATCTGTCAAAGTAACTCTTATATAAATCTGCCCATTACTGAGAAGATCCGGCGGGATACGACAGGTTGATTTATAAAAACCTGCCAGCCGCTTCCTGCCCCCTAACGGCGAATCCATAGTAGTGTCAATAGACACGAAAATCAATTCCCCTCTGTGGTTATAAAAATGAACCGAGACATCTAACCATTCAAGGTTGCTAAATACCCAATATTCCATTTGGATAGAGAATGGGTCGCGAACGTCAAAATTAGAACAGATTTTACCATACCGATCGAGCGCTCTAACAGCGCGCAGCCGCACCGTTTCATCTCCCGGAGCTTCGTTTCTATCCGACCAGACCCTTTCACCCTCCAGCTCCAATCCCATCATCAGGTACTTATTAACCACCTCTGTCGTATGGCCTTCCGTTATAATGCGGCCCTTATCCAGCAGAATAGCCCGGCTACAGAGCTGTTGGATAGCACCCATATTATGACTAACAAATATTACTGTCCTTCCTTCCTGACTCACGTTTCCCATTTTTCCAAGGCATTTTCTTTGAAATGCCACATCACCTACAGCCAATACTTCATCTACTAACAATATGTCCGGCTCTAAATGAGCGGCCACTGAAAAAGCCAAGCGCACATACATGCCGCTGGAATAGAATTTAACGGGCGTATCAATGAATTTTTCTATCTCTGCAAAGGTGACTATTTCGTCAAACTTTTTCAAAATCTCTCTTTTTTTCATACCTAAAATCGCTGCATTCAAAAATATGTTTTCCCTGCCTGTAAGCTCTGGATGAAAACCCGTTCCTACTTCAAGCAGAGAGCCTACATGACCATGGATTTCAACTCGACCTTCAGTTGGCTCCGTGATACGGGAAAGTATCTTTAATAACGTTGTCTTACCTGCTCCGTTACGACCAATAACGCCAATAACCTCACCCTGTTTTACCTCAAACGAAGCGTTCCTTAGAGCCCAAATTGTCTCGTCCATCCCAGCTGCACCATAAGCCTGTCCACGCAATAACTTTGCTGCCCTCTGAAATGGCGCCTGTACAGTATTCGTCAAAGTCTCTCTAATAGTCTTGTATCTGGGTTGCTCTGTCCCTATATGATACTGTTTACTTAAATTATTGACTCTTATAGCTATATCAGTCATAGTTTTTATGCCTACACCACATCTGCAAAGTTCTTTTCCATCCTTCGAAAATAAAATGCACCGCTAATCAGTAATCCAACAGATACCAGCGTTGAAACAAGTATAATAGGCCCGGGCGCTGTGTTTGTCCCGAGTAGAGCCCAACGAAATCCTTCAACAACCCCTACCATTGGATTAATACCATAAAGCGTGCGCCATGGCTCTGAGAGGAGGCTAGAGGGATAAGCAATAGGGGTCGCAAACAGCCACGCCTGTATCAAAAAGGGCACAGTATAGCGAACATCCCTAAACTGCACATTCATAGCAGTAAGCCATAGTCCAATCCCTAAAGAAGTTGTTAGTGCCAAAACTAACAAAAATGGCAACCACACCACATTGGCAGTTGGCACAATACCATAAAATAACATCATCCCCAACAAAACCAAAAAAGCCAATACGAAATCAACTACACCTGAGAGTATTGCTGATATAGGCAGCACCATACGAGGGAAATAAATCTTTCTGATCAAATTGGCGCTTGTTACTAAACTATCGGACGATTGCCTTAACCCATTGGCAAAAAAGGTCCATGGTACCAGCGCCGCATAGCTGAAGATTGGATATGGTATTCCATCGGATGGAATCTTTGCTAATCGTCCGAAAAATAAACTAAAGACCACCATAATAAAAAACGGTTGTAAAATAGCCCATGCTACGCCGAGCACTGTCTGTTTGTAGCGGACCTTTACATCGCGCCATGTCAAAAAATAAAGCAGCTCCCGATAACGCCAAATCTCATCTAGATTGATAGACCGCCAACCCCGCGTAGGTTGGATAACAATAACACCTTTAGAATCTTCAGATTGTCTTTGTTTAAATAAGCTGATCATCCTCGTGCCAAGGGAGATGGTGTTAATTTGCCGTTCGCTGCATTATTTAACCCCCCTGAATTAAATAGATTAAACAAGGTCTCTGTCTGACCATGAAGCTCCCTCAATCTATTCAATCTTTCCTTGAATACCTCCACAATATCATTGTTCTCTTTATCTAACTTATCAAGTGAATCAAGGACCTGGTATGAAGATCTAATCATATCATCGACCTCAGAAAGCCTTCTTTGAGCCATTGAGCTGACTCTATCCATTATCACTTTAGCAATATCTGTCTCTGCTTCATAATAGTCCTTTCTGGAACCCATGACCCATACCTTTCTGACAGCCCCATATCTTTCCAAGGCCCTTATATTGATACTTGCGCTACCCTTACTTATCTTAAGCCGTTCAACCATATCATTGAGCGATAAAGCCCTGTTGCTTAAATAAAGCACCGCATAAATCTGAGCCATAATATTGTTAAGTCCAAATTTGTTACATATCTGGTTTACTTTACTTAAGAACACATCCTGCGCATCTGTCAAATTCTTATTCATAATGTCTCCTTGGTTATTAGTGTTATTATCGTTTATACTGTTTAGAACATTTTAAACGATAATAACACTACATATCTTTCTTGTCAAGTCTTTTGACGTCGTACCCACTCCACTGCTCACTTATAAATTGTCTTTTTTAGTCCTTCTTCGAAAGGGGTCTTTGCCTTAAAGCCAAATTCATTATATGCCTTGGTGGTATCCAAACATCTTCTTGGCTGGCCATCGGGCTTTGTGGTATCCCAGATAATCTTACCTTTATATCCAGTAAGTTTAGTAATCAGTTTAACCAGGTCTTTTATGGAAATCTCAAATCCGGCACCGAGATTCACTGGCTCGCTCTTGTGGTATCCTTCTGTAGCCAATATAATCCCCTCTGCAGCATCTTCGACATACAGAAATTCCCTCGTGGCTTTCCCGGTCCCCCAAACTACTATCTCTTTTCTATGTTCTTTTATAGCATCAAAACATTTTTTTATTAAGGCAGGGATCACATGCGATGAATCTGGATCAAAATTATCTCCCGGGCCATAAAGGTTTACTAAAAGTAAAAAAATTGAATTAAGCTTATACTGCTGGCGATATGCCTGAGACTGTACTAAAAGCATTTTCTTTGCCAGGCCATAAGGCGCATTTGTCTCTTCAGGGTATCCATTCCATAAATCTTTTTCTTTAAAAGGCACTTTTGTAAATTTTGGATAACAGCAAACCGTACCCAACCCAACGAATTTCTCTATTTTATTCTGCCTGCCTATCTCCATCATCTGTATGCCCATCATCAGGTTGTCATAGAAAAATCTAGCAGGATTGGCCTCGTTAATGCCAATACCACCCACTCTTCCAGCTAAATGGATCACTATGTCAGGTTTCGCATCTTTATAAAGCCTTTTTACTGCTTCAGTCTGCACCAAATCATAATCCTTGCTCTTTGGAACAAAAATATTCTTACACTCACGCCCTTTTAATTTCTCTATAACGTAATGACCCAAAAATCCGGATCCACCGGTTACTAATATATTCTTACTTTTTAGTTCTATTTTCATAATCTAAATGGAATCCTTTAATAATGCTACGCCCTTTTTGATGCTCCTGGCGACTCCCAATTTTCGTATTTTCTTAAACGTATTAAAAGAAATGGCTCGCTTCATCCTCCTTGTAAAGCCGTATGAATTTTTCTTATCTACCATCTTTTCTATACCAGAAAGCAATTCCCTGAACCTTTCTGGCCGGATATTCATACAGAAACAGTTTGCCGGACTTTGATGGTTATATAAAGAGACATCATAATCGTCTCCTATTAATCCACTTTGTCTGCAGAATTCAAAGGCCTCCGTGCCTGGATATGGAGTAAATATACTATAGACTAAGGCATCATAATCAATTTCTTTCATGCTAGATATCGTGTCATTCAGCGTATCCTCTGTCTCATAAGGGAAACCCACCATATAAAAACCGCATAATTCAATGCCGTATTTTTTAATAAGCCTGCACGCTCTCATGGCCTCTTCTATCGTTATATTCTTCCTTATCTTTTTCAATATCTCATTATTGCCAGATTCTATCCCGATAGATATCGAATAACATCCTGAGCGTTTCATAAGCGCTATGATTTTTTCATCAACCAGTTTTACATGAAGTTCACAACTCCATTTTAACCCAGGACAATCAGCCATAATGGCCTTACAGAGGCTTACAATATAATCTTTGTTTATGCCAAAAGTATCATCTTCAAAACTAATCGAATCCAACCCTATGAGCTGAAGGGATTTTATCTCTTCTATAACATTTTTAACTGAACGGAACCTTGCCTTATGGCTCCATATATTCCTGGACCCGCAGAAAAAACAATTATACGGGCACCCCCTTGTAGCAAAGATATGTTTGAATGCAAGTTTCGGATATTTATCATAATCTTTTAATACCGCATGAGCGGTTTCATGCGGAAAAGACAGGCTGTCTAAATTTTCTATAAATTCCCTTGGGATATTCTCAAAAATCTGGCCATTTTTTCTATAACTAATACCCCTTATAGAAGATATGTCCTTTTTAGATTCTATTGCCTTGAGCAGTTCAACAAGTGTTTGTTCTCCTTCTCCTTTAACAGATATATCTATATCCTGACACTTAAGCACTTCCCTTGCGACCATAGAAGGATGAGGACCCCCTGCTATTATTATAATATTTTTATCGATCTCTTTTGCCAATTTAGCCACGATGCGCGCTGATGCAAAATTACAGGACATGGTAGAGATCCCTATAACATCCGGCCTATATTCCGATATGGTTGATTTGACCTCTTTCCATATCGGCTTAGATAGATCTTTTAAGTTAATCAGGTAATTCTTGAAACCCGCACCTGTAATATAACTATTTTTTACAACAGCACTTTTCGAAATAAAATCAGCATTATATGCCATCACATCCCAGGCAGTGTGCGTTTTTACTGCGCTTGAAAGATAGCCCAGACTAAGAGGGTATCTAACCAGAGAATGAGTATCTTTGTATAACCTATAGAAAGGCGGAGTTATAAGTAATATTTTATTCTGTTTTATACTCATCTGCGTTGTAATTCACCCTCTCTTTTCAACACTTCTATAAACCTATCGACATTTGCCTTCACCGAAAACCTCTCTTCAGCGGTCTTCCTCCCTGCCAAGCTTATTTTTTCTCTAAGTGAACGGTCTTCTATTAGATGAGCGATACTTTCAATCCATCGCATGTCATTATCGGCTAAAAATCCGTTCACTCCATCCTGAATTATTTCATTAATTATGCCTACTGATGACGCCACAACAGGCACACCTACAGCCATATACTGAATGGCTTTAAAGCCGGCTTTGCCCCGTGCCCATAAGGTATCCGGCATAGGATAAATACCTATATCCAAGCTTTGAAAATCCTTGACCTCCTTATCTAAACTCCAATTGCAATTTTCAATTTTTACACCCGGAATACAGATGTCCTTGTCAGCTCCTACTATTTTTAAAATAAAATCATACTTTTTACTAAGTGATTGCATAGCATTAAAAACAATCTTTAGGTATACCGCTGTAGTAGGCGAACCTATCCATCCTATGGTAAATCTTTTATTCTTTTTATCAGATATGTAAAATTTCTCCGTATCAATAGGAGTGGCAATAATATTCACATTTTTATTAAGCCTTGTTGAATAGCCTTCTAAAAGTTTATTAGCCACTATAACAGACGATGACATTTTTATTATCATGCTTGTTTTATAAGGGAACTTCAAAAATCTATAAATACTATTGATCGGATTAAAATTTTGAAGGAATATGGCATCGTCAAAATCGAATATTATAGGTTTATTGAATTTATATACCAGCCATTCAAAAACAGGCGGCCCAAAAGGACAGGCCTCTCTGTGGATAAATACGAGATCATATCTATATAACCTTAAAATATCGATAGCCCTATTAAATAAACTTCTTAAAAAATAAATTATCTTTTTAAAAAATCCTCTTTTAAGATAAATTATTTCATAAAATTCCTTAAAAACAAACGGTCTTATATCATAATCTATGCCTTCTTTTTTTAAGTACGGCAGGTACTGTTCTACCCTGTATCTATTACTTGCCGCTTCAGATGAATAAGGCACTATAAATAAAATCCTCATCTTTTCAGCCTTTTATATACCTCTAAATATTTTTCCGAGCCTGATTCTAACGAAAAATATTCTTCGGCTACTTTCCTGCAGCGGCTTTTCAAAACCATGCCTTCTCTTAGTAGCTTCCTTAATTCATCCACTGCCCTTCTGTAGTCAGATTTTTTAAAATCGTCTACTACAATACCTATCCTGTGTTTTCTTACGATCTGATCAATATCTCCCACTCCGCTATTTATTACTACCGGCAGGCCGCATGCAAGATATTCCGCAAATTTTGTCGGACTAGAAGCTGTCTTGGAAAAACAAGGTTTTATAAAAGATATGGCTACATCTGCATTGTTTAAATAGGACCCTACATCCAGCGGTTTGACGGATTTTATGATTATATTTTTTCTAACGTTAAGCGGGATATCTTTTTCTATAATCTTTTTATCTACCTGTGAAAGAATGCTAAATACGGCATCATGGTCTATTTCATGCATAATTTTATAAAAATCCAGCATTTCCGCAAACATATACCAGGTGCCTATCGAACCGGTGTAAATCATCGTAAATCCTTTATTAATCTTATCTGGCGGCCGTTTAAAATCAAACTTTTCTAAATCTACACAGGTAGGAATCACGCTAATATTAGAAATATTATATTTATAAATAAAAACTTTTTTAATCTTATCTGTTAGGACTATTATTTCATCATATTTTTTTATAAAATAATTTTCTATTTTGCTGACAAATTTATAGAAAAAAGACCCTCTCCTCCATAAATTACCATCCACATACTCCTCTGCCATAAGACCGCGCATATCAAATATTACTTTTTTTCTTAATAAACTATGGGCCGGGATAGCCATAAGCGCGCACATCGTGCCCCGGGCATGAATGACATCTAAATTTTCCCTCAGGCTGAGATATAAAGATAACAACATTCCTTTTATAACATCATAAGGCTTGGTTACTAATTTAAAATGCTTATGATAAATCAAGTATATCCATTTAATTCCAAAATCATCCAGATCGGTTTTAATCGCCGCCATATTAGCTTCTGTTAAAAATTCCTTCTTTTCAAAAGACAGGATGCTGAAATGTATTCCTTGCCTGCTTAAAGATTTAAGGTAATTAAGGGCTTGCGAATATAAAAGAGGCTCTGTAAGCCCCATATAAGTTATGTATAAAGCCTTAACCATTTTTTAGTTTTTAAGGACACTCCTAATGCTGTAAATATAAAAAGTAAACAAAAAACCGGTGCGCGATGCCTGAACAATGTTCCCGCATTGCCTTCTACTGCAGCTAAAAACAGCATTACACCGCTTATAATACTTAATAATAATATACTCTGGTTAAATCTTTTTTTATAGGCAAAGATTATGCCGCGCAAGGTAAAAGGAATCAATATATAAAATAGAATCATCTCCGGAACAGCTATAATTTGCGCAAAGCTTCCGATCTGCCAAGGAAAAGGCGCGAAAATAACAAATAATAAACCAAGAGGAGCAAATAATGCCAATCGGCTAAGACTCGAAACATCGGTATTTTTAAAAAATTTAAGTGCCCCATATGCGCGGTTTTTACGCTGAAAATCTATAAATTTAAATACAGACTCATAGGACCCGATCGAAAAAGTTTTCTCTTTAAATATAAATGAAGATATCTTCTCTTTGAAAAAAAACACCCCTATCAATAAAAATGCGCACATTATAATTACGCTAATAAATTTATTTTTGAACATATGGACTGTGTGTAAAAATAAACCTGCAGCAAGGATTGCACATATTACTATAACAGCATATGGAAATGATATTTTTAATAAACCCCATATAGATATAGCGGATATTAACAAAAATCCAGGAAAAGGGTGTTTATATATGTTAAAAATCGACCACAATAAAATGCAGATAAACATGGTTATTATTGGCTCTTTTAGATTCTGTGTGCTCCATAAAATAAAAGAAGGCCAGAGGCATACAAATATACCACTTATACGCGCTACATTCTTAGAAAATAACCCACGTGCTATTAAATAAATAAATAATATAACTACCGAGCCGGCCAGGGAGCTTATAAAAAATAATGTTACCGGGCTATAACCGCTTATTGAATAGACATGGCTAGTATAATAATCGTATTGCGTTATATTTCCGCTCAGGATAAAATCCTTCATGTTAGGGTCTGACATAAATGTCTGCATCGTTATTTTTATGCCTCTTTCTGCAAATTTCAATATCTCCCATCCCTGGACACTATAAGACCATCCATCATTCGGAAAAATAAAACCAGGGCTGTAATTACTTTTTAAAACAAAAGATGAAATGTAAAATAAGAATGACAAAAATGCTCTCAACCCAAATCCAAAAAGGTATATATTTAATAAATATTTAAAATCATCCGGTGCAAAAATAGAAACAATCAAAACTCCTATCCAGATACCAAACAATAAAATCAAAACAGGACTAACTGCTGGAAAAGGTAATACGCTTAAAGCCACGGCTACCATAATCGCAAGCAGCAAAAAAACAAAGTGTTTATCGTTTATTGTTAATGCACTTATCCCAAACTTCATAATACCTCTTTACATAATCGTCTATATTAGAATACTTGGCCTCTATAATAGACCTTGACCGGGCACCAAATTCCTTTATTAAACTTTTATTCCTGAAATAAAAAATAATCGCTTCCTTTAATTCCAGCTTATTACCGGGCGAAACCAATATCCCATTGAAGCCATCTTGTATTAAATCAATATTAGAGCCCACATTTGTCACTATTGATGCTAGCCCCATAAACATCCCTTCCATTAGCGCGATTGAAAGGCCTTCCGAAAAAGAAGGTAACATAAATACATCTGAGGCATTCAGATAATCCATAGTATTTTCTATGTTTCCCAAAAATATAATATCTTCCGATAGATTGAGCCTTTGGCATTTATCTTTCAGCTCCGGGTCCAAAGGGCCGCCTCTTCCTGCAAAAAAACACTTAAAACGATGTCCCGCATTTCTAATCTCTCTAAGAACATCTATTAAATAATCATGTCCTTTTCCTGGTTTTAAAGAAGCTACCACAATAAATACTAGCTCATCGGATATTCTATGCTTCTTTTTGATATCATCGATTGACGTTTCTACTTTATATATACTTTTGTCCAGACAATTTTGAATACTTAAAACTTTACCAGCAGGTAACTTTCCCTCTTCTACGATCCCCTTTTTAACCTCCTCTGAACAGGTTATAATAAAATCGTTCAGCCTCGAAAGAATAAAATCTATCCATATAAAGGGAGAAAATTTTATCCCTTTATATAGCTTACGTAGCTTATGCTCACCATGTTCCTCGGTAATCAAATGGTTAATACCAGATATAGCGCCCGCCAATCTCCCATGAAAGTTGGCATAAAATAAAGAACAATGTACTATATCCGGTTTATCAGCCTTTAGATATTTAATTAATTTACAGGCAATACTTAAATTAATAGAGTTCGGATTTTGATTCATAGCATCCACCCTGTAACCAAGACGCTCTATTTCCTCACCAATCCTCCCTTTCTGACCTATACAGCAAAGTTTTATTCTATATCTTTTTTTATCGATATTACGCAGAAGCGCCAGTCTCAGCATCTCAGCCCCGCCAACTTCAAGGGTGCTATGTAGGAATAATATTTTTTTCATAATGGCATCAATTGAACATCAGGTTCTCATATTGTTTTTTTATTCTACTTATATCAAATTTATCTACGGTCATATATGCCTTTTTTATTATATCCTGCCTCTTGGCTTTATCGATTAACAAGCTATAAACCGCATCTGAAACAGCCGAAGAAGATCCGGGTTCTATAAGCACTCCATTGACCCCGTTTTGTATGACCTCTCTTATGCCGCCGCTGGAATCCGTTGCTATGACGGGAACTCCGCAAGCCATCGCTTCCAAAACCACATTAGGAAAACCCTCCCAGAGAGACGGCAAAACAAAGATATCCATTTTTGCTAAATATTTAAACGGATTTTGTACCCATCCGGTAAAAATTATCCTATCCCTTATCTCTAAATAATCAGCCATTTTTTCTAACGTTGTTTTCTCGGCGCCATCGCCTACTATGATAAGCCGTGCATCTATTTTTTTTAAAACTTTTAAAAATCCTTCCAATAAAAAATTAACGCCTTTTTCAGCAGACAATCTTGATGCCGTACCAATACAAGGTATGGCGCCTCCAGATTCGTCCAATACTTCCCCCTCTATACGTAATCTATTTACCCTACTAATATCTATAGGATTATATATAACCCTTACTTTGCGGGAGGGCATAAAAGGTAATTTTCTTATACACTTTGAAATATTATCCGAAACTGTCACTATATAATCTGCCTTGTGGTACAGTAAAGACATTGATATTTTGTATAATATCCTTAAAAGATTTTGCTTAATACCTAACTTGTTCTGTTTTACAAATAGATCCTCTGAATGCTCTGTCAGTACAATCCTGGGTAAACCTTTCCTAGCCCACAACAATGAAGCCAAGAGGAGACAATTAATGGAAAGTCCAAAACTCAATACTACATCCGGATCCTCACAAATAATAGTCTTCCTTATTTGCTGTAAATGCCTGAATATGTTGCATATTTTACCTGAAGCAGCTTTAGCCGGTTTTATATCAAGGTTGATAAATTTTATGCCCTTATTTAAGGGATAATGCTCCGACGCTAATTTCTCGACAACAAATACTATACGAGACTTACCTTCATTAAAAGCATCCATTACATTCCTGATTACGCTAGAAACGCCTCCGTATTCATATACCACTGCAATAAGCATTATCTTCATAACCTTCATAAAACTGACTTTAACGGGTATAGGTATAATTTAGGCTTGAGAAATAAGTAACTATAATTCTTCAGGCAAAATAAATAAAGAGGGAGACTGTCTCTCTCTTTCCCGGACATTGCTAAATAAGCAAAATTCAGTATTCTGGTATAAAATACCTTTTTAACCAAATAAACTTCGGATTTTTTAAGATCATAGTAGGCCTCGATCTTTTCTAAGAGAAGCTGCAACAGATCGATCGTTTTCTGCAAATGCGTAATATTTTTTTCATCTGCAAAGTATTCCTTTTTCATTAAACCTGCGCTTATTAAAAAATTACACAGTAGTTCTAAGTCTGAATCCTTGGATCCGCCCATTATAACTCTTATAAAATTTAATATAGATATATAGGTATTATTGAGTTGGGTCTGATGAAATTGCCTGCTTGTGCGCTCCCTATGATGTCTCACCTTGATTAAAAATTCAGGTATATTTGCAAGTTTATATTTTTTTAAGGAAAGTCTGGCCCATAAGTCATAATCTTCTGCAAAAAAGAGAGATTCATTGTACTTTCCTACATCCATCACCGGTTCTTTTCTAAAAAGCACGGAAGGGTGCATAATAAAATATCCTACAAAAAAAATATTTGCAATTATTTCCTCGTTCCTCACCGGAACACAATCTCTTCCAAAGATAACGCTTTTTTCATCAATCACCTTGCCCCATGTCCCAACTAAAGCTATATCTTGCCTTTTGTCCAAAAAATCAGATTCTCTGGCTAATCTATTCGGCATCAATACATCATCTTGATCTATGCGGGCTATATATTCTCCGCTGGCACGATCTAATCCTATATTAAGAGAACGGACCTGTCCGATATTTTTATCATTTTCTATCATCTTGATCCTATTGTCTTTGTACGAATTAATAATATCCTTTGAAGAATCGGCGCCGCAGTCATTTACAATCAGAAACTCAAAATCTCTAAAGGTCTGGTTTAATACACTATCCATGCATTCCTTTAGATACCTCTCCCCATTATAAACTGTCATTAATACGGTAATCTTTGGCTTCAATTATGTCTCCGGTTGATATAAAGGCAGTAATTCATCTTTTATATACTCCTTCAGAGCATCTTTCCATGGCTGCATTAAATTCAAGTTCATAAGTTTTAAATTACGATTTTCCAGAGCCTCTGAACGACTGCGAGGCGCAGGCAACGGAAACTCATCCGAAGACACAGGAATTATTCTAACATCGGCTTTGCCAAGGATATTCACTATTTCCTTAGCTATATCATACCGAGAATGCATGCCTTCGTTGGTCATATGATAAGTTCCAAACCTATCTGTTTTAATAAGCTCTTTAATCCGGTACAGCAAATCCCTGGCATAGGTGATACTGCCAAATTTATCATTAACCACCTTGATAGACTTTTCTCCTGACATTATCTTTTGCATAATCTTTCCAACAAACTTCTTGTCATTCTTGCCTCCGCCTATCATCCAGCTTGCCCTTACAATATAATACTTCTCAAGCAAAGACTTTATAACCATCTCCCCTTCATATTTAGAAATGCCGTACTTGTTTAAAGAAGAAGCCGGGTCTATTTCGATATACGGATTTTTCTTTTCTCCGTTAAACACAGCCCCGGTACTCACGTATATCATAGTACTATTAGACTTTTTACATGCCAGGGCAACATTCCTTGTGCCTTCACGATTTACCCTAAATGCCCACTCCTGCTCAATCTCGCATTTATCAACATCGGTAGCCGCAGCCAAATGAAGCACAAAATCCGGCCTTATATCATCTATAAGTTTCTCAACAGAAATACTATCCTCTACTGACAAATAAAAATATCCGTCTATTACGTCTGTCAATGTAAGGTTAGAATCTCCGAATACGCTCGTGGCATAACTCCCAACCATGCCACCAGCGCCAGTTACCAATAAGGTTATGTGTTTCAAATTCTAATCCTTTCCCAGTACACCTAATACAGTACACGGAGAACTATCGATATCATTAATTAATAATGGAAATACATAGACCTTTTTAAGCTTATGCATCTCCCCTGACAAATCCATATCTTCTATTAATCTAATAGGTTCGTTTTTAAAGTTATTTTTAAAAAATATCTTGTGGGTTTCTCTTCCTAACATTCGGTTTTGGTATGGAGAAACTGAAACAGTATCTATGCCCACACATCTGATATTTCCTAAAAACTCTCGGATAAATTTAGCTGCCTCAGGAGCAATCCCGGGATTTCTAATGCCATATCTAGAACTCCTTCTAAATTTATAAAATCCTGTTCTTAATAGTAAAACATCGGCCTTTCTTAATTTTTTATAACTTTTTCTAATATCGGTTTCTGAGATTAATTCATTATCTGATTTGAGGCATTCTAATATAACCGGCCTTAAAAAAATAAAATCTTCTATTTTATATTGATAACTTTTCTTTCCGGAATTATAAAAATGATTCGGGCAATCCATATGGGTTCCTATATGATTTGGTAAATTTAAAATAAATGTATTGCAAGGATCGCCTCCTGAAATGCTTTTAGATTTGCTAATTGTAAATGGTTTTTTTCCGCCATATCCATATGTATTGATATCAAGCGGATAAGATAACCATTTATATCTAACTCTCATTTTCTTCTATTTAACAACCTCTGGTTTTATCTTAGCCACCATAAAATTTCACTCCTCTTTTTGATCAAGATATTTCTGAAATTCTTCTATCGTCCCTATCTTTGTCTTCAAATTAACACTTGAAAACATATTTGATTCATCGCTACCTGAGACCTTTGCGACAAAATCAATCCCAGCACCCACTGCCCCTTCATAATCATTAATAGAATCTCCTAAAAACACGACCTCTTTTTGAGTATGGGCATTTTCTCTTAAAATATTTTTTATTATTTTTTCCTTGGTCGTCGGAGAACCATAAACCCCATAAAAATATCTGCTGAGTTTACGCCTTTTTACTATCTCTATGATTTCTTCTTGGGGTGTGCCCGAGGCAACATACATACGATATTTGCTTTTGTTTCTTTTTAAAAAATTTTCTATCCCTAAAACCGCAGGCGCATTAACAACGCCTTCAAACACAAACCTTTTAAAATCATCGCATAATTTACTAAATTTTTCATCGGATAAAGGTCTCTCAAGGATATTTGCATATATATATCTAAATTTATCAAATCGAGACATTCCTCCATTTCGTAGGTGGAATTTTCTTATCTGTTCAGTAACATACGACGGATACTTCTTGAATAACCTAACAAAGACTTCCGTTTTTACATCATTGGATTCAGCAATAACACCATCAAAATCGAAAATAATGGCCTTGATCATATTATAGAAATTCCTGTAAATATTCCGCTTCCCTAAGGACAATAAAAACTACTTGCTCCTTGAATAATATAAATACATTTCGCTTCCATTTTTTCTATGCCTTTGAGTTTTCCATTCTATATCAGCTTTTTTCTTTATGCATGAATCTACCATATACGATAATAGGCAAGGAATTGCCAAAATTAAACTCCCTATATAATGTTTCGCCTTCTTATTTTTATTAGCAATAATGTAACTCATCATCCTGCTAGGAAATCTCAATAAATTTAATACTAACAATCTTCTTCTCAATTGTTTTAATCTGCCAGCAGAAACCTTATCTTTTGCATTTGAATTATCTGTAAGAGTTAGGATAAATTTATAATCGCAACCTGTTATCCAATTAATTGCCCCATAATACTGATGGGCATAATAATCTTTCGCCAATTCAAACCCATACTTATCAACCATAAGATTAACCTGCTCTGTAGTCAATCTTCTTACGTGCCCCTCATCCTCAAAAAAGAATCTGTTTTCCATTTTTTCATCAATGCCATCTTTTCGTAACATGCAAATATTATATTCAAAACTATCCATATTTGCGCAAGGCAAAACGTGCAACATGCTAGCCCTGTCTTTCATCAATCTATTGATCTCACTGATGGCTTCTGAAATATCATACACATGCTCCAGAACATGGTTTGAAAATACAAAATCAAATTTTTTATCAAAATTTTTGCCTGCTGAAACAAAAAATGCGCAATCGAGATAATTTTTTTTAGCGCTTTCGATCGCTACTGAGCTAATATCCATGCCATATACGTTCCATTTAGGTAGCGCCTTTTTTATAATACCGGTGGATATGCCCTTGCCGCATCCAAAATCTAAAGCTTCACCAGATTCGGGTAAGCATAAATTTTTTATGGCCTCAAAAACTTTCTCTTGCTTGCCAATGAGCCATTCGTCCATATAACCTTTTAAATATCTATCCTCATAAAATTTGATCGACTCCTCTTTAAAATAAAGTTCTGAGTAATTCATACGTTTTCCAGGAATTCCTAAAAACTACTCGTTAGACAATACATGATCTTTGTACTTTTCTTTTAATAACTCTATAATCCCTTGTCCTAGATCGACATAATGGCTATTCGTTATTCTTTTTGCTAATTTTGGATTAAAGACATAGGGCGTTATTTCATAGTGAACACTAAGATCATGTGGGCGAATATTATCATCTACCGGCATATACTCTATTTTGATTTTATTGTCCATTATTTCCTTGATCATAATTAATAGATCTTTAACTTTCATTTGCTGATTTCCCGTTATAACTATATGCTGATTAACATATTTATCATCCAGTATATCTACGCTGCATCGCGCTGCGTCAAAAACATGTACATATTCTCTTATCTCTTCTCCGTCGCCATGTCTTACTATTTTATTCTCTCTGATTGCCTGAGTCAGTATTATATTCAATCCGTTATTCTCGTTTGCCCTAGGGCCATAAAGCGAGCCGTAGCGTAAAATATTATAATTCAACCCGCATACATGGTTATAATTTTCTATTATCAGTTCGCATGCCTGCTTTGAGCTGCGGTAAAAAGAGCCTCTATCGGAATAAACATAAATACTGCTGGCAAAAACAAAACGTTTAACTTTACTTTTTGCGCAAGCGTCTAAAATAAAGGTGTTGCCTAGAATATTATTCTTTATTGTTTCTACAGGGAACTTTTTAGCGTCATCCATATCAGCGATTCCCGCAAAATTATATACAACCTCACAACTTTTTACTGCATCTTTTACTAGTTTTTCATCTAATATGTCTCCTTTGATGAACTTATGGTTTTTATTAAAAAATTGCGCCTTTTTCAAATCATAAATGGTAACATCATGGCCAGCATCTGATAAAACATCTGCCACATGACTCCCAAGAAAACCCGAACCACCAAAAACCAATACTCTCATTGTCTTATCTCCTTTTAATTATAATCCTAATCCTCTTATTAAGTTCTTAACGGCCTCTTTTTCCATTTCCATCCTTGCTTCTTTTGCATAAGAACCTATATGTGGAGTCAATACTATATTGTCCAAATGGCTTAATGGCCCTTGATATGGCTCTTTCTCATAGACATCTATTGCTGCACCGCTTATCCGGCGATCTTTAAGCGCCTCTACTAATGCAACCTCATCCACTATGTTACCGCGCGATGCATTTATCAAATAAGCGCTTTTTTTCATAAAACCAATCTCCTGTCTTCCAATTAAAGGGCTTTTCTTTTCTTGCGATGAAATATGTAAAGTTACAATATCAGAGTTGGTCAATAGATCTCTTAACGACATATTTTTTATGCCATATTTATCTATAAATTCATTATCCAGCTTTAAATCATAGCATAGTATCTCTACGCCGAAAGGCATAATCAGTTCAACGACTTTCTTGCCGATCCTACCCAATCCTATAATCCCCACTTTTTTCCCGTGCAGTAAACTTCCCATGCGCTTTTCCCAAAGCCCGGCACGCATACCTCTGTCTGATGCAGGCACACACCTTAAAATAGATAAGATTAAACCCACGGTCAATTCCGCCACTGCCACAGTAGGGGCATCGGGCGTATTAAATATCTTTATACCGAGTTCCTCTGCTGCTTTTGAATCAACATTTTCCATACCAACGCCGCATCTTGAAATCACCTTCAAAGAACGCGAAGAATGTAAAACATCTCTATCTAAAACCTCTGTCCCGGCAATAAGCCCTCTCATCCCGCCTAAAAACTGCATTATTTCAGATTTGCTTAACTTACGGCCATATGGATTTAAAAACGGCTCCAAACCTCTCCCTTTCAAAGCATCAATAATTGCTGGGTCGTATTTACCGAAACTGCTCGTAGAAATAAAAATCTTATCCATTAGTTATAACGCATCTCCTCTAATAGGTTTAAAAACTTATGCGGCACATCCGAATCTTTGTTCAAACAAAAATATTCATCCACTATACTCATACCTTCCCTAATATACTTCTCAGAATCATGCTCTTCTTTAAAAATATCTATAACTATCTGCTTCATCTCTTCTGGCGAATTAGCAGTTTTTACCATTTCACTTTTTATATCTTTTACCGGAGACATATTGATCCAATCTGGAATATTTATTAGTAAAACCTCGCAGCCGCAGGTTAAAGCTTCCAAGGAAACACTTGACCCTCCAGTTATTGCTATCCTTGCATCAGAGAGTAAATCTCCAATTGGTTCATTCTTAATTTGAAAAAAATTAGTTTTCTCTGATAACCCTGCTAACTCAAACGCTTTCTTATGTTGTAAAAAGGGGTGGGGTTTTATCCAAACCTCTATATTTTTCAAACTTTCTAAAGATTTACAAACAACATTCAAGATCGAGCTACTCTCTTCTGGGCTGATAGAAAGCGCCACAAGCACGATGTTTTTCTTCCTGCTTGACTTTACAGGCCCTTTTAAAGAATTATATCGTATAGCTTCAGCAATTGAAAGTTTCTCCTTCGGCCAACCAGAATCTCTCATATATTGATACGGCAATTGACCATTACAAATCATTTTATCAGGTAACGGGATAGAGTAATGGCTTGTATCGCTTATTTCGCCAGGAAGGTTAAAATAATTCAAAAGCATTCTAGGCACTATTGCATGCTGATAACCATATAAAGAGATGGGAAGAGCCGCTTTATCTTTTGCAAATATCAATGCCTTTTCCCAGGCATGCATCTCGCATAAATATAAACATTTTTTTATCTTCACTTTATTCAATAAAGTCCTAAACATTTTATGATACAAAATCCCCTCATATCCTGTATAGCCTGCAAAAGATGAATACCAATCATCCCTAAATAGCGGATAAAAGTTATAATCGTTAAAAATATGGGCGCATGAAATGCGCTTTTCAATTCTAAGAAACTTCAGGCCATTTTTAAGCATAGTAATTAAAGCCTCTATCTGACTACCTATCGTATTAAATTCTTCCAGAAAAAATATAGTATATCCATTCTTTATAAATTTTTGCGCGCATTGCAATGATTCCTTGAAAGATATGGAATTATTTTCCACATATATCAAAGCCCAGACAATGTCTTGGCCTCCTTTTTCTAACGCCTCCTGTAAATATGGGTAAAACTTATTTTTAAAAATCCCCTTTTTCGCCAATATTGTATCAATATTTGGATAAGGCGTAATTGTCAGTAATTTGCTATCATCGGAACGTAAGGGCCGCCTTAAACCATTCATACTCCTCTTTATCTTCCATGTTCTTAAAAATAAACCTGTAGCAAAGTGCAGTAAAAATAAAATATGCCTCGGGTAGGATATTTTTAACATACATTTTATCAGGCTGTAAAACCCATTGATTGACAAGCCTTCGAATCTTACAGAATTCTCCGATGCATATTTTACCAACGCCTCTTCTAATTTATTGCTCTTACACCGGTAGATTATTTTTTTTATCTTTTGCTGCCTGACTAAATTAATAATCGCATCTAATTGCGCAAACCTGTTAAATGAATCAGATTTATATATATTCTTTTCCGCAATCAGGCTAAACCACCATAAAGTAATATGTTTGTCGATAGCGAAAAATTCTTTTAGACTCTTGCCCTTGTAATTAATCTTTTCAGGCAGCTCTGCTATAAATCTTATATACCAGTTTCTTATATTTTCGGCTGCTAAATTAATAATGGATGCGGTTTCTATATTCTCGAGCCGGCATCCTTTAGAGCTGATTTTTTTATAAACAGTATCTATAGTATCTTTGACTGAAGTCAGGGAAAATAGATACACTGTGTCTTCGCTATTGATAGACAGCCTGTCTATATTGTAATTTTCGGCACAAGAATCGAATACGAATAATATCTTCATCGCTTATTAACGAGCTTTGCCAATTCCTTGAACTTAGCATTGCCTTCTCTGTCAAACCTTTCGGCTATTTTTATATCATCATAAAACTGCATAGGCAGTTTTACATACAGCATAAATGTCCTCTGTAGGCCTGAAATTTCCTGCTTGGTGATACTGGGCATATTTAAGTCGGTACTTAAATGAGCGTCTCCCGCCAGATAATCCTCTCTTATATAACCTTTTTCAGCACATAAATCTCTCAGGCGGCTTCCATGATACGGTTGGAAAATATAAGCACCATAATCATCCGCTTTGATCCTCTTATTTAGATCTATAGTCTCAAAGATTTGATCTCTAGTCTCGTCAGGAAAACCCAGAATATTATTCACAGATACAGATATATTATAATTATATAAAATTTTAAACTTATTTACGAAATAATCGTTTGTATAATGTCTCCGTAATAACTTTTTGCGCACATGCTCGCTCCCGCTCTCCAATCCTACGCTTATACGATTGCAGTTAATGGACTTCAGCTTTTCAAGTTTGTCAGCAGAAATCGTCTCTATCCTTGTATTAAACCAGAACGGGACC
>JBHPHW010000005.1:0-53836 GCA_042570105.1 Candidatus Omnitrophota bacterium
ATCGAAGATCGAATCTTCGAAGAAGTTTTTAAGAATCGAGAGCATTAATATAAAAAGGCTTGATCTAGATGGGGAGTTTGACAAGGAGACAGCAAAATTTAAGCCTTTTGATGTTAAAAGCCGTATTGTAATAAGTACGGTTGTTTTAAAGGAATAATTCGCATGGCTGACGTAGATCCCAAAAAAAAGCAGATGGAATATATCGTAGTAGTCGCTTTAGTGGTAGTGGCATTTTTTGTAGGGATTAGTAGGTTTAAGAAAAAAGAAGGGGATGACGAAGTTTTTTCTCGAAAAGCATTTAATAAAAAATGGGAAGAAGTAAAGGCGCTGGAAGAAGAAGTTCCTCAAGAAGAAAAGGATATAGCGTATATTGTTGATGAAAAAAAGATACCATTCAAAAGCCCTTTTGAGTACGAGAAAAAGATAGAGATAGCAACAGAGATAGATATAGCCCTTCCTACGCTAGTATTTCAGGGCATGGTTTGGAATAGTGTAAGGCCACAGGTAATAATAAATAACAAGGTCTATGATGTAGACGATGCAATAGAAGTAGGTTTGGACAAGGCTAAGATTAAGGATATCACGAAGGATGGTGTGCATTTAAGATATAAGGGGAAAGATTTTATCGTAAAACCTAGATAATAAAAAGGAGGAGGACAACATGAAAAGAAGCATTAGATTGTATATCGCTATTATATTTACTTTTTTTATCACTCATCCTTCGATTGCAGCAGATACGGATTATACAGTTTCCAGTAAGGCAGGGCCAAGTCTTGACAATATGGTTTCTATGGACTTCCAGGATGCTGACTTAAAAACAGTACTTAAAATATTTTCTCAACAGGCAGGGCTAAATTTTGTCGCGAGTCAAAATATACAGGATAGAACACTTACTCTCTATTTTGACAACGTTACAGTAGAAGATGCCTTGAGTCATATTATGAATGCAAATAATCTTATATATGAACAGAGATCAGGCAGTAATATATTTATAGTTAAAGAATCTGGCAGGCCACCTATTGAGACTGTAACAAAGATATATGAGTTAAAATACGCCCAATTGACAAAGCCTCCTGATGAAGATGATGGAGGAGGGAGTGATGATGAAGAAGAAGAGGCAGAGATATTGGAGGTTATTAGAGACCTCTTATCTGATGGCGGAACTCTTGTGGTGGATAAAAGATCAAACAGTCTCATAGTAACTGATGTGCCGAGTCAATTTACCCTAATCGAGGATGTACTTTTGAGGTTGGATGTGCGAACACGACAGGTTATGATAGAAGCAGAGGTAATCGAGACCACAACAACAGTTGCTGATAGATTGGGCATGGATTGGACCGGGGGATTTGGGGTATATGCCGGCTCTGACCTAGCTACTAAGTGGCCCTTTAAAGGCGCTCTTATAGATAAGGACCTTATTACAACAGACGGCACTATGAAATTTAGCGGTATGGGTTTTACTCTGAGGGCGTTATTGAGCGATAGTGACACAAGGATTCTAGCAAGGCCAAAGGTCCTTACTTTAAATAATGAAAAAGCAGTAATAAAACTTACATCTGAAACCGCGGTTGCTAGTATCACGACTTCAGCAGGCGAAGGAAGCGGCGCGACGGTAAGTACTTCGGCAGAGAGGATAAAAACAGGTATAACACTGGAAGTTACTCCCCAGATAAATAAAGATGGCTATATAACCATGCACGTAGAACCCACAGTGATAGTCCCTGTTGCGTCTGCAACCTTCGCAGGATCAGGAAACGATGCAAAGTTTGTAGATCCACAGACTAGAAGCACTAAGACTACTGTTATGGTGAGGGATGGAGAAACACTTGTTATAGGCGGACTTATATCCAGAGACGACACCTATGTTTTTGAAAAGATCCCTTTCCTTGGGGACCTGCCTTTTCTAGGTGCGGCATTTCGTTATAAATCTAAAGATGAGACAGATAAAGAACTCCTTATATTTATTACTCCGCGCATTATTAAAGAGATCGAGTATGCCTTAGAGGATATTTCGGAACGTGAACAGGAAAAGCCAAGGGCTGTAAGAGAAAAAAAGATTAGAGGAACATTAGATTTAGTGAAAGGCTGGCAGACTAATCAGTGAAGAAATCCAGGGATAAATTAGGAAAGATACTTCTTGACGAGAAGATTATCACGGAAGAAGAATTGCAGAAGGCCCTTGAAGTTCAGAAAAAAGAGGGCAAGAAACTTGGTGAAGTCCTTGTAAGCCTTGAGCTTGCTTCAGAGAAGGACATTGTGGTTGCTTTGGCAAAACAATTATCCATTCCTTACGCTTCTCACTCTAAAGGGCTCTTAAGGCCTGCCGAGGGTCAGGGACTTTCTAAATTAGTCCCTGAAGAATATGCCCGCAGGCTTTTAGTCTTACCTATCTCGAAGCACCTGAATTCCCTTACCGTTGCCTTTGCGGATCCATTGGATTTGATCGCAATAGATAATCTGAAACATATGACAGGATGTGAGATCAACCCTATTATAGCTACCAAATCCGACCTTCAGAGGGCAATGAATGAATTTTATGGAAAAGAGGATTTATTAAAAGACGCGATAAGTGATTCATATGAACTTGAGGAGTTTAAAATAGACACGGTCTCCGGAGAAGAGCAAGATCTTAGTCTGGACGAATTAATTTCACGCGCAGAAGAGGCGCCGATAGTAAAGCTTGTAGATTTATTGTTGATGCAGGCTATAAAAGATAGGGCCAGCGATATACATATAGAGCCATTCAGAAAAAAGATAAATATAAGATATCGGGTAGATGGTGTGCTTTATGAAATACCGCCTCCAGCAAAACATCTTTTGCCAGCCATTGTTTCTAGGATAAAAATACTTTCAAATCTTGATATAGCAGAAAGGCGTCTTCCTCAAGATGGGGCGTTTTTCGTCAAGGTTGAAAAAAGAGGCATTGATATTCGAGTGTCTGTCATGCCTACTATATATGGCGAGAAAGTAGTAATGAGGATATTGGACAAATCAGCAACTCCATTAAAACTTGAGGAACTTGGTTTTACAACCGAAGTTCTTGAAGGTTTCAAAAAGGTCATATTTAGTCCACATGGTTTAATCTTAGTTACAGGCCCGACGGGAAGCGGGAAGACTACAACGCTTTATGCGGCATTGAATGAAATAAAGAGTCCCCACAAAAATATCTCGACGGTAGAAGACCCTGTTGAATATAAGCTCGAAGGGATAAATCAAGTACAGACAAAGGCTAGCATAGGCTTAACATTTGCTAATGCGCTAAGATCTTTTCTAAGGCAGGATCCTGATGTTATAATGGTCGGGGAGGTCAGGGATCTTGAGACTGCTCAGATATGCATAAGGTCATCTCTTACAGGGCATTTGGTGTTAAGCACTTTGCATACAAATGATGCGCCTAGTGCTATCTCAAGGCTTATAGATATAGGCATAGAGCCGTATCTAATAAGTTCTTCTTTGATTCTTGTGGGCGCCCAGAGGTTGGTTCGTAGATTGTGTCCTGAATGTAAAGAATCATATGAGCCATCGCCTAAAATTAAGCGTGATTTTAAGATAAAACAGGACCTTTTATATAAGCCAAAAGGATGCGATGCTTGCAGTCACACAGGTTACAGGGGAAGGGTTGCGATTTATGAGATTGTATTTATAGATGATAAACTGAGAGAGTTGATTGCAAGAGGAGCTGGCCTTGGAGAGATTAAAGAAGCGGTTCGAGAGATGGGCATAGAGTCTCTTCCAGAAAGTGGTATTAAGAAAGTAGAAGAGGGTATTACGAGTGTCGAAGAGGTGCTTAGTATAACAATGATAGCGGGGAGGGCGTGAGATAAACGACTGTTGGATGCGTAGAGCAGCCTGCATTGCACAAACGTTGCAATCATAAGGAGCAAAGAGGTGCCTTTTTTTAAGTATGTAGCAAGAGATAAATCAGGAAAACTTATAGAGGAAATAGTAGAAGCTGTTTCTCATGAGGATTTGGTAAATTCATTGCAGGCTAGAAGTCTTTATGTTGTATCTATTGGGTCCGCTGCTCAGGCAAAGCAGGTAAAGAAAAGCAAGAGGCGGTATCATCGTGGTCTTAAAACCTTTGATCTTCTACTGTTTGCCAGGGAATTAGGCACTCTTTTGGGTTCAGGGGTAACGCTTATAAAAAGTTTGGACATTTTATGTAAGCAGATAGAATCCCAGACTTTACTGCGCACAGTCGAGCAGATAAAAAAAGATGTCGAGGGAGGATATACATTTCAAAACGCCATAAAGAGACACCCTAAGGTGTTTTCTGCCTTTTGGATACATCTAATCGAATCAGGAGAAGCAAGCGGACACTTGCCTTTGAGCCTTGATCAACTTGCCGTGTATTTGGAAGAGGCCGATGCATTAAGAAAAAAGATAGTATCTGCTATGATCTATCCGGTGGTATTGATGGTTGTTGCAGCAGGTGCTATTGTGATTTTTTTGGTTAAGATTATACCTGTATTCTCCGATATATTTAAAGGATTTAATGTGGCGCTACCTGTACTTACCCAGATGGTAATCAATGTGAGCAACATAGCAAGAAAGTATTTTTTAGTTGTAGCTGGAAGCGGTGTGGCCTTATTTTTTATTGCCAAAAAATATGTATCTACAAAAAGAGGCAGATGGCAATTCGACAGCCTCAAGTTTAAACTACCAATGATAGGACCGTTGAATCAAGAGATATCCACAGAGAGGTTTGCAAGTGGGTTATCCACCCTTCTCAAAAGCGGAGTGCCAATATTACATGCACTTGAGATATCAGAGAAGATAGCAGGTAATAAGGTAATGGAGAAGGAGTTGAGTGAGATAAGGCTAGCTGTGAGAGACGGAAAAGGCATTGCGCAAACTATGGAAAGGAGTGCTTTATTTCCCCCTCTTGTAGTACAGATGATAGGTGTAGGGGAAGAGATAGGAGAATTAGGCAAGATGCTGGAAAAAATCTCCACCTTTTATAAAGAAAGAGTGGATACTTTTGTTTCAAGGCTTACAACGATGTTTGAACCTTTAATATTAGTTTTTATGGGTATTATAGTGGGAATTCTGGTTTTAGCAATGTTTATGCCTATATTCAGCATCTCCAGCGCTATAAAGGCGTCAGGTTAATGTGGCTTTAAAATAGTTGACATATTTCTTTCATGGGGTATAATTTTTACATATAGGTATAAAATAAAGTGAAAGGGGGAAGTAATATGGGAAGAAATGGTTTTACGCTCGTAGAAGTCTTAATAGTCGTTATAATTATCGGAATACTCGCAGCTATTGGTATACCTCAGTTTGCTGATTCTATTGAAAAGGCAAAAGGCGGAGAAGCAATGGCAGGTCTTGGGCATATCCAGACAGGAGAGAAGATCTACTATGCAGAGAATGAAGTTTACACAGCTGATTGGGCTGCTGATCTTGATATAAGTTTAACTGAGAGATTCTGGACTTTTACTATAGTCACGCCCGGTCAGACCTATGTTGCAACTGCTACTAGGTCAGGCGGGTCTCGTGCTAACCAGACTTTAACCATGAATGAGACTGGCACTATGGGTGGGACCTGGGACTTTGCACCATAAATGAGGCTGGCACTATAGGTGGGACCTGGGAATTTAGGTAACGTATTATAATTTCGTATATAAAGAAAAAAAGGAGGGCATCATGCAAAGAAAGGGTTTTACTCTTTTAGAAGTACTTATCGTGGTTATCATTATAGGTATCCTTGCTGCTATTGCTTTGCCTCAATATACGAGCACGCTTGAGAAAGCTAAAAGTGCTGAAGCTATCGGTATTTTGGGTAGTTTCCGGAATTCAATGGACAGATACTGGTATGAACATCTATCAGACGCTACTTATACAAGCGCTACATTTGCAATGGGAGCAACAGGAACTATTACATTGGATTTAGATAACCCTAATGATACTACAAATAAAAAATGGCAGTATGGCTTAACTGACAATAGTACTAGTGCTGCTAGAGATTATCTGATACAGGCGCAGAGACTAACGAAGGAAACTACTCACTGGATAGATATAGATGAAGATGGGAATATTGCAAAATCGAAAGCACTTGGGGGCACTGACACTCATTTGAATTAATAAATGGATGGTATGTCGAGGTTAAGGGACAAAATATTGTCATACCTTTTTATTATGAAAAAGATCAAAAAGAGATTTAACATGCTATTTTTTGTTTGTAAAAGAGGTTTTACCCTTACTGAGGTTTTAATTGTAGTTGTAATAATTGGGGTGCTTGCCACGCTTGCTTTACCGATGCTTGTTAAGACCATAGAAAAGGCAAAGGTAGGGGAGGCAACAAGCAATCTAAATCTCATCAGGACAGGACAGAAGATATATTTTTTGGAGCATGGATTTTTTTCTGGTGGGGCTACAGGACTGGATGCATTGAACATAGAGAATCCAAATAGCCAGGCCTCACGTTATTTTGAGTATGCAATAACATCAGAGGCTGCTGCTACTGGTAATTTTAGTGCGACTGCAGTAAGAGGTGGCGGCGATGTCGCAGATGCGCCTGATCCTTATCAAGGAGACGAGTATATTATTCATAAAGAGGGGGTAATAACTGGCCCGCTTCTTTAATCAATCATGCAGCTAAAAGACCTGCTGAGTTTGATGATTGAAAAAAAGGCGTCAGACCTTCATATCACAGTAGGCCTTTCTCCTCAGCTAAGCCCCCCGCGACATAAAAGACCTCACATTATGAATAAAAGAGCCTTTACGCTTACAGAGATAATTATTTCTACAGTTATCATAGGTTTGGTCCTAGCAGGCACATTCAGCGCTTTTGTAGCGACACAATATATTTTTAACCGCGCAAGTCATAGGGCGCAGGCATTTAATTTTGCAAGAGAGGCGCAGGATAGGCTGAGAAGCAATTATGAATATGATTCAGATTCTGAGATGGCGGTGGGGACAGATAAGGACGAATTAGAGTCTATTGTTAGGGGAGAGCTGCTAGATTTAGGTGCTACGCTAAGATATGATGTATCAGAAGAGCCTACAGGCGGATATAAGGAAGTGGCTGTTAGTGTTACATGGACGGAGACGAGAGAGTTGCTATAAAGTGCCACAGACTGAAGCGGTTTAGAAGAGAGAGAAAAATGAAAAATTTTCACAACAATAAAGGCGTGACGTTAACAGAAGTTATTATGGCAGCGCTTCTTCTAACTGTAGTATTTTTAGCAGTTTCTGCCTTATTTGTTACAAGTCAGACGTTTCATTTTACTTCAAATGATAAGGTAGCTATCGGTTATGAACTACAATACGCGATCGGACATATTTATAAAAATGTCATGTCGGGGATAGGGGATAAAGGTAACCCAGCTATAGCGATCACGGATGATTTAGAATTTGTTGTTAGACACATAGAAGAAACTGATCCAGAAAATTCTCCTACCTATTCTGATTATACAGATGATGAAGAAATTACTTATACGATTACAGGTGATGGAAAACTTTCGTATGTAAATAGTGTCACGCTGGAAGAAGATACTGATATGATTCCGAGAGTAACGCTTCTTACTACAAATGATCCTGTTTCAGGAGAGCGGTTCTCCAAATTTGAACTGGATGGGGGTGTATTAAGGATTAAACTCACAGCTGAATCTCTATTAATCAGGGGAGATAATGAAAAAGAGCGTCTCACGATCTATTCCGCATGCTATCCTCGCCTCGCTTCATTTCAGTAATACAGTCTATTCGTCGTAGTCAAAAACGCTACACCCGCCCCACCGGATTATTATTTTATAGCTGGCCATGTTAAAAAATGGTATAATCAAAAATAAAACATGTAACTGGGCCGGTAGTTCAGTTGGGAGAACGCTACATTCGCATTGTAGAGGTCAAGGGTTCGAGTCCCTTCCGGTCCACCGTCCGTCTTTGCCATAGAAGAGACTTGAAAGAATAAACTATGCGATTTTATGTTTCTCCCGAATCGATATTTCCTGAAAAAAACTTAATAGAGATAAAAGATAAAAAAGAGCTTCATCATATACGAGATGTTATGCGATTGCGAAAAGGGGAGTGCGTAGATATATTTGATGGTAAAGGAAGAGAATATACTGGAGAGATAAAGGATTCAAAAAGAGATTTAGTGGTGATAGAGATTAGAGACGAGATAGCTTTTAGAAAAGACCTCCCATGTAAAATTACCCTCTACCAGGCAATACCAAAAAGAAAAAAAATGGATTTTATAGTTGAAAAGAGCGTAGAGTTGGGTGCATGGGAGATCGTTCCAATAGTTACTGAAAGGACAGAGGGGATGATTGGGAAGCAGAAAGCTCATATAAAGAAGGAGCGTTGGATTCGAATAGCTAAGGCAGCATCCAAGCAATGTGGCAGGGCGGGCTTGCCTCTAATATCAGATCCTATAAATTTTAATGATGCCTTAATCAAATCCAAACAAAATGACTTAGTTGTTTTTGCTGCATTGGATAAGAGCGCCAGACCATTGAGAGAGATATTGAAGGCTCGAAAAGTAAAGAGCATTGCGGTATTCATTGGTCCCGAAGGTGATTTTAGTCAAAAAGAGATTTCCATGGCAAAGGGGCATGAATACAAGATATGTTCTTTGGGGTCATTGGTCTTAAGGGCGGAAACCGCATCAATGTATATACTCTCATGTTTGAATTATGAATATAGCATACAAGATGTTTAAGAATAATTTAGGTGTACGTAATAACCTTAAAAAGACAGAGACCGGATGGAAAAACCATACATATCAATCGTAATACCCACGTATAATTCTGCATCGACACTTGGTCAGACCGTCGAGAGTTGTTTGGGGCAGGATTATCCTAAGGATAAGTTGGAGATAATAGTAGTAGATGATGGCTCGAAGGATAATACAGAAGAAGTTGTAAAAAGATTTCCAGTTAAATATATCTATCAGGAAAGAAGGGGGCCTGCTGCAGCCAGAAACAATGGTTTTCGTAATTCAAAAGGGGATGGGATTTGTTTTATTGATGCGGATTGCGTGCCTTATAAGGATTGGATTTCCAAGTTGGTACAGCATTATGATAAAGATAACGTTGGTGCAGTAGCAGGCAGCTATGCTGTAGGGACTTCACGATATTTATTAGATAAATCTGTACATTGCGAGATAAAATACAGACATTCGATGATGCCTGGATATACTACTTCGTTTGGCACATATAATGTTTTAGTGAGAAGGTCTGTGTTCAAGGAATTAGGTGGCTTCAATACTCTGTATTACAATGCGAGCGGAGAAGATAATGACCTCTCCTACAGGATCATAAAGGCAGGCTATAAGATATATTTCGAAAAGGATGCGTTAGTGAGTCACAATAATATTTTAAGATTTTGGAGATATCTTGGGATACAATTTCGCCATAGTTACTGGAGGATGAAGCTCTATAAAGAAAATGTTTCGATGGTGATGAAAGACAAATATGGATATTGGAAGGACTTTGTAGAGATATTTTTAGTCGCAGCGTCGATAGTTTATGTACTCCTGAATCTCCAAGGTAAATTTTTGATGCTAGGCGTATTGGCAACAGTTTTATTCCTTATCCAGCTCCCCTTTTCTCTAAAGGTCTCTCTAGATAAAAAAGATATTAGATATCTTGGTTTTTCTTTTGTTACATTTATCCGCGCTTTCGTGCGCGTTTTAGGAGGCATTGTTGGGTTTATTAGATTCTGGGTTATTAGAGGATAATGCAAAAAAACTATGGGATGATTTTTGGAAAAGGCGCAACCTAAAAGGTCTTGACTCATGGTCCAAAAGACGCATGGTCAAGATATTATCGAGTTATATAAAACCTGGCATGAGTGTTTTAGACGCTGGGTGTGGCACAGGATTTTTCTCAGCCTATTTTATTTCTCAGGGATGCAACGTATATTCTATGGACTATTCAGAAGGTGCGCTCTCAATAGCAAAAGATTTCACGAAACATAGGTCCAAGAGGTATATCGACGGTAATATTTTAGATGAGAAGCTTTTTTCTAATATTAATACAAAGTTCGATATCATATTTACGGATGGTCTCCTGGAGCATTATCCAAAAAAGATGCAGGAAAAGGTCATCATGAACATGAAGAATGTTAAAAAGGAAGATGGCTATATGATAAATTTCGTGCCTAATATGTTCTCTTTGTGGTCCATGGTAAGGCCTTTTTGTATGGATATTAAAGAAAGACCTTTTATTATGAAGGGATTTTTGAATCTGCACAGGAGAAAAGATTTGAATGTCATTTCTTCTGGAGGGGTTAATGTCCTGCCTTTTAGGGTTTCACCGGAGAGGCTGTTAGGCAGGTATTTTGGCATGCTATTCTATTGTGTAGCTATTTGAAACAATGAGATTACTATTTCTAAATCCATCTTATGGGAAGGGGTTTTGTAAGACTGCGAGGTGGTTTGCGAAATCCAGGGCAAGGGAACAGCGCCATCCGGATTATCTATGTACAGCTATAGCAGTACTTGAGAAGGATGGCCATATCTGCAAGTTTGTGGATGGCGCAGCCAAAAACACCTCTTTTACGCAAACAAGAAAGTTCCTTCAAGATTTCAACCCAGACGCAGTGATTATTAATGCGAGCACACCGTCTATAGATTCTGATTTGACTTATGCAAAGATGTGCAAAGAAGAAAGTAAGGGTAAGGCCTTTACGATAATGGTAGGGCCGCATGTGAGCGCTGAGCCAGAAGATACATTAAGAAGAGGAAGATATTTTTTGGATGCAGTTGCAAGAAGAGAGTTTGATTATACATTGAAGGAGTTTGCTAATACCGGGAATTTCTCTGGCTTAAAAGGGATCTCATTTCTTAAAGATAACGAGATTATTCATAATCCAGAAAGACCTTTCATCGAGGATCTGGATAGTCTTCCATATCCAGCATGGCAGCACACAGATCTTCGAGATTATTACGCCCCTGCAAAAAGGAATCCTTTTCTTACAGTGATCACTGGAAGGGGTTGCGAAGGTAGATGCATCTTTTGCTTATTCCCTCAGGTAATGTACGGTAAAAATTATAGACCTAGAAGCCCTGAAAATGTATTGGATGAGATAGAGCATGATTTACGACTTTTCCCAAAACTTAAGGAGATCATGTTTGAAGACGATACTTTTACATTGAGTAGATTTCATGAGAGACTAGAAAAGATATGCCAGGGTATCCTGGACAGGAAAATAAAAATATCATGGGCCTGTAATGCAAGAGCTGATATGCAGGACCTTTCTCTATTAAAGCTGATGAAAAAATCAGGATGTAGGATGCTATGCGTTGGGTTTGAGTCCGGAAGCGATAAGATGCTGTCAAATCTCAAGAAAGGGATTTCTCTTAACGCAATGAGAAATTTTGTTAAGTTGTGTAGATGCGCAGGTATATCAATACATGGTTGTTTTGTCATAGGGGCCCCCGGGGAAACATTAGAATCTATTAAGGATACTGTGAAATTTGCCACGAGTCTTTCAATCGATACAGTTCAGTTCAGCGGGCTGTGTCCTTATCCAGGGACAGATTTTTACAATTGGTGCAGAGAGAATGGCTATCTTATAGCGAAAAGTTGGGATGAATGGGTGGATGACAATGGAGAGCAGAGGACCATAATAGATTTTCCTCATCTTTCCTGTGAAGCCATGAATAAAGCGATCGATGCATCTCTATATAGTTTTTATCTTAGGCCGCGGTATATCTTTTCACAGATTTTCCGTCCAAAATCTTTTTATGATATTCGGGCGAGATTAAAAGGATTGTTTAATTTCATTAATTACCGTTTATCGCATCTATCGGCATATATTAGGGGTAAATCTAGTAATGAAAGTTGATTTGATGAGAAAGATAGATTATTGGGCGGGGATACCTATTTGTTTTCTTTTATCTGCAATAAAAACCACTCGATATAAAAAAGATTTACCTAAAAAGATATTATTTCTGGAGTTTTCTGAGAGGGGAAGTGCTATTTTGGCATACCCGGCTATCAAAAGGGCTAAAGAATTGTTTCCTGAGGCTCGCATCTTTTTTTGGATTTTTAAGAGGAATCGAGACAGCATCGATATCCCAAATATTATACCAAAAGAAAATGTTATTACGATGAGGGACGATACTTTTTATGTTATGGCGAAGGATACTTTAAGCAATCTTAGAAAGATACGGAAAGAAAAAATGGATATCGTGATTGATATGGAACTTTTCGCAAGATTTAGTGCAATTTTGACATATTTGAGTGGCGCCAGGACAAAAGTAGGGTTTTATAGGTTCTGCCAAGAAGGGCTTTATAGGGGGGATTTACATGATGTAAAGGTTCAGTACAACCCGTACTTACATATAAGTTTAAATTTTATGGCACTTGTTCAATCCTTAAAGACTTCTCAAAAGAATGCGCCTTTACTTAAAGAGTCTTTAGATGATTCCGAAATAAAGTTGCCAATAATTCGTTACAAGAAAGAAAAAAAAGAAGAAATATTTCAACGCCTCACTAAGGTCAAAGACACATTAGGTAGTAACAATAAATTAGTCATTTTAAATCCTACCTCGAGCCCTTTATTGCCAATAAGAAGCTGGTCTATTAAAAACTATAGATTACTCACAGAAAGACTTTTGAAAGATGTAAATGCTTTCGTTGTGATGATAGGATTAGAGTCTAATAACACTGAAAAGCATATGATATCTAGTATGGTTAAGCACGAGCGCTGTATTGATTTAATAGGGAAGACCAGCATGGATGAGTTATTGGATTTATTTTCTATCGCAGACCTTCTTATAAGTCATGATGGAGGACCTGTACATTTTGCCTCCCTTACCAAGATAGATATGATTGTCTTATTTGGCCCCGAAACCCCACGATGTTACTCTCCCCTTAGTTCTAATGCAACAATATTGTATTCGAACTTCGCGTGTAGTCCCTGTGTTTCAGCCTATAATCATCGCCATTCCGCATGCAGCGATAATAAGTGTCTTCAGGCAATAAGCGTTGAGGATGTTTATAGAGCCAGCAAGAAACATTTATATAAATAAAAGATGAAGGATACGTTCTATATAAAAACGCTGGGATGCAAAGTAAATCAGTATGAATCTCAAGTCATACGTGAAAATTTTTTATTGAATGGGCATAGTGAGACTGGAAATATTGACGAGGCTGAGGTCTGTGTAGTAAATACCTGCACAGTTACCTCCACCAGTGATTCCAAATCTCTACGATTGATACGCAATGCCCTTAAGCGCAAGGATAGATGTGTAGTTGCAACAGGGTGCATGGTAGAAGATAAAGATCTAGATCTATCCAGGCTTAAAGGGGTAAAGTTTATTATCAAGAACAAGGATAAATATAGGATCCCGTATATTATAAAGGGTGCACCAGTCAAGAAGACTACCAGTCAAGGGGTCCGGCAGACTTGTGGAATCACTAGGTTCAAAGACCATACAAGGGTATTTGTAAAGATTCAAGACGGATGTAGTAATTTTTGTTCTTATTGCAAGGTGAGGCTTGCGAGGGGAGACTCTAGAAGTAGGCTAGCTAAAGAGATCCTGGATGAATGCAGGCGCCTTATAAGAAATGGTTCTAAGGAGATAGTGCTTACAGGAATATGTTTGGGGGCCTACGGAAGAGACCTTACAGAACGCTCAGATCTTTCTAGATTGATAGCAAAGATATGCGAGATAGATGGAGAATGGCGTTTAAGATTAAGTTCGATAGAGCCCAAGGATATAAATGAGGATTTGATTTATCAATTTCAAACTCAAGAAAAACTCTGTAAGCACATCCATATACCATTCCAGAGTGGGGATGATTACATATTAAAGAGAATGGAGAGGCCATATACAAGAAAGGAATACCTAAGCACCGTTTACAGATTAAAGGCAGCCATTCAAGACATTGCCATAAGCACTGATATAATGGTCGGATTCCCCGGAGAGAGAGAAGAAGGATTCCAGAATACAGTGGATTTTATAAAGAAGGTGAAGCCTATGCGAATGCATGTATTCCCATTTTCTAGACGAAAAGGGACAAAGGCATATAGTTATCGCGACGAAATTAACAGTGATACAAAAAAACAAAGAAGTGACAGGTTATTGCATATCGCAGGAGAATTATCCGGACAATTTGTGGACAAATTTATGGGGCGAAAAGTACAAGTGCTTGTAGAAGATAAAAGGTCCAGAGATGGATACCTGCAGGGTTACACAGATAGGTATATAAGACTATATATAGATGGCCCTGATGATTATAAAGGTCAACTTCTTAAGGGAAAGATATTGCAGGATGATGTAAACGTTTTCTTTTTGGAGAAGACGGGCCTTCCTTGACAAATTGCAAAGTGTATGGTATACTTAAGTTACAATTTATTTAATCCCCGTTTTAATATATGCCTCATATAAGATGCAATTGGGTTGACATTCTTTTCGTAACCCTTTTAATTAGAATATGTTACATCGGATTCAAAAACGGCATTTTACCCGAATTTTTTAGACTTTCAGGCCTTTTAAGCGCATTTATTTTTTCTTTTAATAACTACACATTAGTAGGTCATTTTTTTTCGACCCATACCAGGTGGATCGGTGCAAGGCCAGATATCATCTCATTTTTAGTTATATTTTTATTTATACTTTTCATATTTAAAATACTTGCCTCAGCTGCAAGCTTGCTTTTAAGTGGCGGAGGGATGTCCGGCCTTAGTAGGATAATAGGGCTTGTGTTGGGTTTTGTAAGAGGGTTTTTAATGATCAGTCTCCTTCATGTCTTGTTTGTGAATGGCCCTTTTGAATATTTATCAAGAAGCGTTGAGGGAAGGTCTTTTTTTGGTCAATACACCTCAAGGCCCGCGCCTTTTGTGTATGAAACTGGTATCAAATTCTATCCCTGGAGGAAGATTGAGACACCGTTTGTGAAATTGTTGGAAAAGTGAGGAGGCCAAGATTGAAGCTTGTAGATATCTATAAGACTATAGTAGATTACGGCATGAAAGTGGATCCAAGAGGCAAAGAGAAGATAAAGAGGGGACTTTTAAGGGCAAAAAAAGAGTATGATGATCTAAGCAAGAAGAACAAAGAG
Organism: Candidatus Omnitrophota bacterium; assembly: GCA_042570105.1. GTDB lineage: Bacteria > Omnitrophota > Gorgyraeia > Gorgyraeales > Gorgyraeaceae > JBHPHW01. The sequence continues at coordinate 15,021 of JBHPHW010000005.1, forward strand.
TTTTATGATGAAGAGAGGCTTCTCCATCCCTATAGCGATACACGTATACTTTTTGGCAAGAAAGATGCTGATATCAAGACAATGCTTGTAGGTATAGATATGGAGGTAGGAGAGGTAGTTCTTGCAGATAGATTGAGGGAAAAAGGAGAGAAAATAGACCTTTTGCTTTCACATCACCCAGAAGGTATGGCGCTTGCAGGGTTTTTCAAAGTTATGTATATGCAGATAGATATATTAAATAAGATCGGGATCCCTGTAAATGTTGCCGAATCCTTGACCTCAGAGAGAATAAAGGAAGTCGAGAGGAAGGTATCCCCTGCGAATCATATGAGGGCCATAGATGCAGCACGGCTTCTCAACATTGCGTTTATGAGTTGTCATACGCCGTCAGATAATTGCGTCGCTTCATATCTACAGAATTTGATGAATAAAAAGAAGCCAGAGACCCTTGGCGATATAATGGATATCCTTATGGATATCCCGGAATACAAAGAGGCGGCGAAAGGAAATTCCCCGCCCAAGATTACAAGAGGTAATTCTTCAAGCAAGGCAGGTAACGTGTTTGTAGACATGACGGGCGGGACAGAAGGCGCTAAAAATATATTCTCTAAACTTTCTCAAGCAGGCATCTCGACGCTAGTTTGCATGCATCTCAGCGAGGAGCATTTTAAAAAGGCGAAAGAAGAGCATATGAACGTAATTATTGCTGGTCACATTGCAAGTGATAATGTTGGACTTAATATTATGCTTGATGAATTGGAGAAAAAAGGCAAGATTAAAATACTGAGCTGTTCGGGATTCAGAAGGTTTTCGAGGAGGAAATAATTTAAGGCCCGGCCTTATACAAGATTATGGCAAAGATCCCAGATCATATATTAAATGAAATTCAGGATAGATGCGATATAGTCGAGATCATCTCGAGCTATATTCCCATGAGGTCGAGTGGAAGAAATTTTAAGGCCCTTTGTCCATTTCATCATGAAAAGACGCCCTCTTTTATCGTGAGCCCTGATAAACAGATATATCACTGTTTCGGTTGTAATTCAGGCGGAAATGTATTTAATTTTATAAAGGAATACGAAAAGATAGATTTTATTGATGGAGTAAAGATGTTAGCCGAGAAGACAGGGGTAAAGCTCCCTGAATACAAAGGACAGAAAAACGAAGACGATTCTTTTATAAGTACTATTTATAGCATAAATGATATTGCAGTTACTTTCTATAGTAATTTATTGGAAAAATCTCACCCCTCTTCAGAGGCGCGGCGTTATATAGAGAAAAGAGGACTTGAGGAGGCTGTGATAAAGAGATTCGGCCTTGGTTTCGCTGATTCTTCGTGGAGGTCTTTTACAGATTATTTGTCAAAGAGAGGGATAAAACTAGATTTAGCATTGAAGGCCGGTTTGATTTCAAGAGGCAAGGACAATTCTTTTTATGACCTCTTCAGGGGCAGGCTTATATTTCCTATAAGGGATGCAAAAGGCAGGGTATTGGGTTTTGGAGCAAGGGTCTTGGACGAGTCGCTTCCCAAGTATATTAATTCACCAGAGACGGTCATATACAAAAAGGGCCTGCACCTCTATGGTCTTAATTTCGCAAAGTCTTCTATAAAAGAGAAAGGTTTTGTGATAGTTACGGAGGGCTACCTCGATGTTGTAACACCTTATCAATATGGCATAAATAATACCATTTCTTCTCTGGGTACTGCCTTGACAGTGGAGCAGATAAGGCTTCTTAAAAGATACACACATAACGTTGTGATGGTGTATGACGCAGATAAAGCAGGGGAGATGGCGACCCTGAGGGGGTTGGATTTGTTTCTGGAAGAGGGCATGCATGTCAAGGTGGCGACCTTAGACAGCGGTTATGATCCCGATAGTTTTATACGTAAATTTGGCCCTCGCGGTTTTGATGTCGCAATAAAAAAAGCAAAGAGCCTTTTTACCTATAAATTAGATATATTGCGAGAAAAGTTTGAAGGCGATCTACCAGAGAGCAAGGCAGAGATAGTCAAAGAGATGTTGTCCACAATTTGTAGAGTCCGAAACGCTGTAGTAAAGGCAGAATATATAAAGAAGCTTTCCGAGGAACTTTCTATAAGAGAAGAGGCTGTAAGAGAGGAATTGAAGAATGTAAAAAAACCCAGCAAGAGGTACGAGACGAGAACTACTAGTTACGAATCAAGAAAGGTGATCAATATATCGCCCGCTGAGAAAATATTGGCCAGACTTATGCTCGAGGATGCAGATGTAGTAGATATAGTCAGAGACAATCTTCAGCCGTTTGATTTCAAGAATCCGGATATAAGAAATTTAGTCAAGTCGCTTTTCTCTCTGGATAGAGAGAAGGGTTTTATAGACACTACAAGGCTTATAAACTATCTGGAAGGTAAGATAGAGCCGAATGTGATCTCTTTTATCGTTAACGAGGAGATTGAAATAAAGGATAAGAAAAGGAATATCTCAGATTGTATAAAGGCAATTAAAAAAGAAAGGAGAGACGAGAGGCTGAAGGATATTCAGAATAGGCTTACCGTCGCTCAAAAAAATGGCTATGAAAACGAGGCTAGAATGCTCCTGGAGGAGTTTAACAGTTTAATCAAGAGAGGTTTAAATTATGAAAAAGATAAAACCAAATAAGAAAAGAATCGGTAATACAAAAAAGTATAGCTTTGATAAACTGCTGATATTGGGCAGGAAAAAGGGATTTCTTACTTATGAAGAGGTAAACGATCTTTTGCCCGAGGATATTATCTCTGAGGAAGAGATTGAGCATGTTTTTACAGTCCTCGGTAATGAGAAGATAGAGATAGTTGATTCAGAAGAGGAATTTACCCAGAAGCGCAAACAATCCGGTGGCAATGGAAAACATAGGTTAGGCGCTGATGGACGCAATACAGAGCCCCAATTAGAGAATGCGGCCGTGGGCATCGAAGATCCTGTAAAGATGTATCTCAGGCAAATGGGGCAGATACCTCTTCTTTCAAGGGAGGACGAGATAAGGCTTGCCCAAGAGATAGAGAAGGCAGAAGAGGAATACAAAAGAGCTGTAGTCAGTTGCCCTTATATTAAAGAGCCTGCACTTTTTCTTGCGAATAATATATTGGCAAGAGAGGTTAATATAGAAGATGCAATAAAAGATGAAACCAAGGCAAAGAGAGAAGACGATGCGTTAAGAAAGATTGAAAGATTGATCAGAAAGATAAGGGCATCCAGAAAAGGACAGAACATAGCGGAGTTTTGTCTGGAATTTAACTTTACTATATCTATCATAGAAGATCTGGCCAAGAAGATACGGTTGTCTATATCCGAGATGGATTCTATCGATAGAGAGATTCAGAAGATGAGGAGACGCAAGATAAGAGGTGGTATAAAATCTTTTGAGAAGAGAAAGAGGGATATAGAAGCTCGCTTTGGAAAAAAACACGAAGATATAAAAAAGGATTTCGGCTTTATCAGAAAAAAGGCCTTGAAATTCAATAGAGTCAAAAAGGCTATGGTAGAGGCGAATCTAAGGCTTGTTGTCAGTATTGCTAAAAAATACACTAACAGGGGCCTTTCTTTTCTGGATCTGATCCAAGAGGGCAACATTGGTTTAATGAAGGCAGTTGAGAAATTTGAATATAGACGTGGCTATAAATTTTCTACATATGCGACATGGTGGATACGTCAGGCTGTGACGCGTTCTATCGCTGACCAGGCCCGGACTATAAGGATACCTGTCCATATGACAGAGACGATAAACAAGCTCATAAGGGTTTCGAGGATACTTGTGCAGGAAAACGGCAGAGAGCCAACAGCAGAGGAGATCGCATCTGAGATGAGGATGGCTGTTGAAAAGGTAAGGAGCATCTTGAAGATCGCTCAGGAGCCGATTTCTTTACAGACACCTATAGGAGATGAGGGTGATACTAGCTTCGGTGATTTTATCGAAGACAAGAAAGCGGTTTCTCCGGCTAACGCCACTGCCTATACAATGTTGAAGGAAGAGATGGACAAGATCCTTGATACACTTACAGAAAGAGAGAAAAGGGTCTTGAGGCTCAGATTTGGCATAGGAGATGGTTACCCAAGAACCCTTGAGGAAGTGGGTAGTATCTTTAATGTGACACGAGAAAGGGTAAGACAGATAGAAGCAAAGGCGTTGAGAAAACTAAGGCACCCTATAAGAAGTAGGAGGTTAAAGAACTTTCTTGAGATAGCTTTTGGGCAGGAGATTTAATCTCGTCATCCACTGAGCGACTCATAATTCGTAAACTAGGGCTGGGCTAGATTTTAGGCCTGGCCCTTTTTTATTAAGCAAAATAAAAGATATTTTTATTGTCAAACGAAAAGCCCTGTAGTACACTTTGTAAAAGGGCAGGGGGGAGGTAGATGAAGACCTGAATTATGTCCCTGTCTTCCTAGAATCAAGGGGGGTTATTATGGTAGAGACAAAAAAAATGGCTTTAGTGATTGCCTGTCTATCAATCGCAGGATGCGCTGTATCTTCTCAGACAGTAAAACCGATTAGTACGCAAGAAGTTTCAGCTCCACAGGCGCTTCCAGAAACCGTTGCTATTACAGAAGAGATTATTGAAGAGGAAATTGCCACTCTGCCTATTACGAAAGAGCCTGAAATCGTGCAGATCATAAAAGATGTTCAAGCGCCAGGTAGGATTACATACTCACAGATTACAAACCTAATAGACGGGTTTCTTGATGTTCAGCCTACAGAAGATGCTTCTGGGCAATCCAAGTTTTTAGGCCTTTCAGAGAATAAGCTCGTGACTTTGGAAATGGTAGGCACCAAGGATGATATCTTACAGACGTCCATTGAATTAATTTATCCAAAGAACATTGAAACAATCGACGCTGATCTAAATAACGCATTGATGCTTAGGTTTTTGAGAAATGCCGTTCCTGGATTTAAGGGATGGCCAGCGAGCGTTACGGATATTATGAATAAGTTCAATTCGATACAACTCGGGAGCACGAAAGAAGAAAGAATATTAATAGGTAAAAAGATAATAGACGTACTGTACGATAAAGATATAAGTTCAATTACAGTAACAGTAAAATCTGAATAATCTTAGTAGATCATACATTGCCCCCTTCCCTAATTCAAAAATACCCCTTGTCATGATATAATCTAAATGGTATAATTTTTCCTTACGGGCCCATAGCTCAGTTGGTTAGAGCACCTGACTCATAATCAGGGTGTCCAAGGTTCAAGTCCTTGTGGGCCCACCGATTATTGACAGCTAGTAGATATAATGTAGAATTTTGAGTCCACAATGACTTGAAACGAGCGAGCGCCGAGCGAATAGCGAGGAAAAGGCTGCAATCTGCAGCCGACAGCGAGTGAGGTGAGTCTACGCAGTCCGCCAATCCGGCGGACGTAGTAGACAAGTCCTTGTGGGCCCACCAAGAACCGCAGATTACACAGATATCGTCTGACAAAATATTGCGTTTGACTTATCTGTGAAATCTGTGCTATTAACTTTGTATAATTTGCGATTCTGGGCGATTAGCTCAGTTGGTTAGAGTGCTGCCTTCACATGGCAGAGGTCACTGGTTCGAGCCCAGTATCGCCCACCATTTTAAGGAGTAAATCTTTGAGTCAGGCAAGAACAATCAAGGAACAGATAGGGTCTTTAAAAGGGCTTCAGGTTATAGATAAGGAAATCTATGCGTTGAATACAGAAAAAAAGGATATACCAGGGGAGATCGAGTCTATAGAAAAATCACTGGAATCAAAAAAGACGGGTATCAAGCAAGCAGAGGAAAGCTTAAAGACTTCACAGGTAAAATTAAAAGAGCGTGAAGTAGATTTACAGCAGAAAGAAGAACAGGTTAAAAAACTGCAGCTCCAGCTTTATCAGTTAAAAACTAATAAAGAATATGCTACAATGACAGCGGAAATAGAAGGAATAAAGACAGATAATTCTCTCGTAGAAGAAGAGATCTTAAAGTTGATGGATGAGATAGAGATGGCCAAGAAGAAATTAATAGAAGAAAAGGACCTATTTAAAAAAGAAGAGTCAAGCTCTCAGAAACAAAAAGGCCTGATTAACGAGAGAGTTAAAGAGATCGATTCCAGGCTTTCGGAACTTTCCAGTCAGAGAGAAAAGATAGTCCCTGATATCGAGATAAATTTGCTTGCAAGATACGACAGGGTACTTGAAAACAAAAATGGTCTTGCTATTGTGCCTATAGACGATGGTGCGTGCGGCGGTTGTCATATGAACCTTCCTCCACAGGTCATAAGCGAGGCAAAACTTAAAGAAGGTATCATTGTTTGCAGTAGTTGTTCCAGAATCCTTTATGTAGATGACAATGTTGAAATCAATTGAGATATTTATAGACGGCGCTTCAAGAGGAAACCCTGGGCCTTCAGGCGTAGGTATAGTGTTTTTCGATGATAAAAAGATCATCGTCAAAAAGATATTCAAATTTATAGGGAATGCGACAAATAATATTGCAGAATACACAGCCCTCATTTACGCATTACAAGAGGCGCTTATCGATAGATACGAGGAAGTGAGGATAAAATCTGACAGTGAGTTATTGACAAGGCAGCTGAGAAGAGAATATAAGGTGAAGAACGAAAACCTGAGGCCTCTTTATGAGCAATTTTTGCATATGTCGCGTGGTTTCAACAAAATAGAGATAGTTTCCATAGGCAGAAAAGATAATACCATTGCGGACGAACTTGCCAATAAGGCGATAGATTCGCGGATAGACAGTTCATTAAAAATTGAATAAGCGCAGGATGGATGGTCGCCCCGCACTCGTTTGGCGCGGGGAGGAAAGTCCGGGCTCCATAGGGCAGCGTATCGGGTAATACCCGTCATCTCGCACATTTTTGTGCGCAGATAGGATTAGAGCCACAGAGACGAGTCTGAGAGGCACGAATAGTAGGAGACGATTAATAGTCGGATCCTGCATATTTAGATGCTATTCTTAGGGTGAAACGCGGCAATCTCTACGCGGAGCAAAACCAAATAGGTCCCGCTAACAAGAATGGCCCGTTCGGAATAGTGGGACGGGTAGGTTGCATGACCCTGGCAGCAATGTCAGGGCTTAGATAGATGACCATTATCTCTTTTTAAGAGAGACAGAACCCGGCTTATAGGCCTGCGCTTAATTAATTATTCACGTTTCTTCGTAGCTGCCCCCCCCCCTTACTTGCCCTTACTTGTATTTCACCCATATATATGATATATTAACCATATGCGCCAAATAGTCAGTGCAATAATCTTGATATTTTTTATGGGAGCTGATCTTTTAGCTGATACCATTATTATGAAAGACGGAAGAAGAACGAAAGGCTTAGTTGTTGAGGAATACATGGATAGGGTTACATTGAGTACTGTTGATGGCGAGAAGAATATTTTAAAAAAAGATGTCGAAAGGATCGAATATGATACTCCGGAGCAGAATTTTATGCAGCTTGGGAGGGCATATGATGCTAGGGAGCGGTATGATAAGGCAGCGAGTTACTACAAAAAAGCAATGGATATAAATCCAGATTACAAGGAGGCCAGAGAGGCGTATCTTGCAAGCCATTCAAAGATATGGAGACAAGAAGAAAGAATGACAAAGAAAGAACTCGAACGCCAGAGTCTAGTAATGGACTGGCGGAAGAATAGAAATAAGAAAGTTTCTTCTCCATCCAAAGACAAGGCATTACTATTAAAAGATTCTCTTGGAATTTCTTTGGTCGATAAAGATGGTATTTTTACGATAGCCGAAGTTATGCCCTATTCCAGCGCAGCCAGGGCTGGGATTGAGGAAGGAGATATCCTTGCGGGGATATGGGGAAAGCTTGTCAGTTACAGTGATGCAGAACAGGTTATTGACGAACTATTGGGGCCCAAGTATTCAGAGATCAGGGTATTGGTGGAAAAGGGAATTTCTATTCCAGTAGATGGCAGCGCCAAGGGTTTATATAAAAAGCTGGGGATTCTACTTAGTTTTGAATATGAAGGCCTTGTGGTGGAAGATATTGTAGCTGGAGGAAAAGGGGAAGCCGCAGGTTTCAAAAAAGGTGATTTTGTAATAGCGGTAGATAAAAATATTACCAGATACCTCCCCCTTGATAATGTCATCGCGCTTATAAATAGCGCAAGGGACGAAGAAGACCTTATTTTTACTATAAGAAGAATTATAAATTTAAGAAGAGAGGGTAAGTGATGTCAAAGAGGCCAGTTTTTTTTAGAAGAAGATATATAATAAAAAGAGGGTTACAATTTCGTTATATCGGGATTATCTTTATAGTAGCGCTCTTAGCTGCAGTAGTTACAGGTTATACCGTGTTTGCAACTACATGGACGCTTCTCGGCGAAAAGCTTGCAAATGTCTATCCTCAGGGAAGGCTTGTTTATGTATTCAGGGCTACAAACATGGTCTTAGTAAGAAATCTTTTATTTATTTCGCCTTTTGTTTTTATCATAGCCCTTTTATTTTCCCATAAAATCGCAGGCCCTGTATACAGGATCGAGAGGAGTCTCGACGAGATTGCCAAAGGCAACCTGGCGATGAGAATTAAACTTAGAAAAGGGGATGAACTTTGGGATTTGGCCAATAATATAAATGCCATGGTAGAAAGCCTCGATAAAAACGTGATTTTGAATAAGGAGACTGTGTTGAAGATTCAGAAGGATCTCGATGAGATTAAAAAGGCGATTCCTCATCAAGCTAGCCAAGCTTCTAACGCTGCGCAAATAAGATCTTCCATGAATAGCCTCGAGGCAAAGATAAAAGAATTAGAGGCTTCTCTAAAAACATGGATTACAACTTAGTCGAACTCTGCACATACTAAACCCCTGAACAAAAAATTCCTCATCCATTATTGACAAGATAAAAGAGCTTTGTTATACTAACAACGCATATGCGGATTTGTCATGTTATAACAAAACCCGAACTTGGCGGCGCCCAGCTCTCTACTTTAAATATACTCTCCGGCCTCCCGAAAGATAAATACGATATTTCTATCATCACCTCACCAAAAGGCATATTGGGTCCCGAATTCAAAGATCTAAGCATGGTGAGGTCATTTTTCTCACCGTTTTTGGTCAGATCTGTAAATCCACTATATGATATATTGGCACTCATACATATATATCGTATATATAGACGCAATAAATATCATCTAATACATACACATAGTTCAAAGGCAGGCATTCTCGGACGCTTGTCAGGGTGGCTCGCAGGTGTGCCTACTATTATTCATACCGTACATGGCTGGTCTTTTAATGACTGCGAACCTCGGGTCCTTAAAAGATTTTCTATATTGCTGGAAAGAATCACAGCCCGGTTTACTACAAAGATTATTTGCGTTTCAAGAAAAGATTTGGAAATAGGATTAAAATATAAAATAGCACCCAAGGAGAAATTCACCCTCATAAAATACGGCATAGCCCTTTCCGAGTTTAGGAAATCACAGAAAGATGTATTGCAAAAAAGGAAAGAGCTGGGTATCGCGAACAATGATCCTGTCATAGGGATGATATCTTGTCTTAAACCGCAGAAGTCCCCGTTGGATTATATAAAGGCATGCGTAAGGATTTACGAAAAGATGCCTAATATAAATTTTTTACTTATAGGTGACGGCATTTTAAGAGAAAAATGTGAAAGGTTACTCGCTAGTGCTCCTTTAAATGGAAGATTTATTTTTACTGGATGGAGAAGGGATACCTCAGAGATTATGGATATTTTGGATGTGGTAGTCCTTACAAGCAAATGGGAAGGCATGCCTATTTCTCTAATCGAAGCCCTTTCTAAAGGGTGCCCTGTTGTTGCTACTGATGTGGGTGGTGTCTCAGAGTTGGTAAAAGATGGTATTACGGGATATATTGTAAAGCCTGGGTCGCATGAAGATGTAGCCATGAAAGCATTAAAGATACTTAAAGATAGAGGATCTTTTAACAAAATGAAAGAAGAAGCTATGTCGTCCATAGATGATTCGTTTGAGTTAGATAGAATGGTAGAAGAAATAAAGGATTTATACCAAAGGTTTATATGATCTACGGTTATATTGGTTTAATTGCTTTCCTTTTAGCAGTTTTCTTATCCCCGGTTAGCATTAAAATTAGCGAAAGGTTAAATATCTTTTCTAAGCCAGCGAGAGGAGAGTTAAAAGGTAAACCGTGCCTTGGTGGTATTGCTATTTATATAGGATTCATACTAGCTTGTGCCTCGGCATGGTTTTTATATAGAGGAGTATCTTTTCCTAAAATTACAGGATTAGTTGTCTCTAGTAGCTTGATGATTTTATTAGGGCTGGTGGATGATGTGAAGAACCTAAGGCCATTCATAAAAATAATTGTCGAATTGATCGCTACAAGTTTTTTAATACTATTTGGCATTTTTACACGGATATCATTTTTACCAATGTGGCTAAATATCCTGATCACGTTTATATGGGTTCTCGCTATAACCAATGCATTCAATCTATTGGATATTGTGGATGGATTGAGCGCAGGGCTTGTGATTATTGTTTCTTCAACATTTCTGATCATTTCATTAGTGAATAGAGATGTTATCTCCAGCATTGCGTTAGTCAGTTTAATAGGGGCCCATCTGGGATTTTTGAGATATAATTATCCTCCTGCAAAACTTTATATGGGGGATACAGGAAGTTTGTTTTCAGGATTTTTATTAGCAGCGCTGGCGATAAATATAAGTTATGCGCCTCTTGAAAGACCTGTTGCGTTAATCGCCCCGATACTCGCAATGAGTCTACCAATATATGATACGATTTTTTTGATAATAATGCGCGCAAAAAAGCGAAAGCCGATTTTTAGTAAAACCAATGACCACTTTGCATTGAGATTGGTAACGATGGGTTACAGCATACGTGAAAGTATCTGGATTATGTATTCGTTCAGTATTTTCTTGGCGATCCTATCTTTAATGTTAGCTTTTAGTTCTAATGCGATAGGCATTGTAGTATTGATGGTCGCATTTTTGGTATTTATCTTTATGGGAAAAAAAGTAGGGATGGTCAATGTAGATGATTAGAGATAAGAAAAAAGATGAGGTAGTAATACTTGGCGCAGGGTTGGCTGGTTTAAGTACAGCATATCATCTAAAACAAGGGTATTCTCTGTATGAAAAAGAAGAATCACCAGGTGGGATGGCCAGGTCTATCCATAGAGACGGTTATACATTTGATTATGATGGTCATCTTTTACATTTCAGGAATGAGTATACCTTTTCCTTGCTAAGAGAGTTCTTGGATGGGAATCTTGCTCCTCATAAGCGAAGTTCATGGGTATATTCAAAAAAGAGTTATACGCGATATCCATTCCAGGCAAATTTTTATGGGCTTCCAAAAGACGTGGTCAGGGATTGCCTTATGGGTCTTATAAAAGCAAGGGTTAATTCGTTGAAGGAAGAAAATGCTTCAAACGGAAATTTTGAAAACTGGGTAAAGAAAACCTTTGGTACAGGCATAGCAGAACACTTTATGTTGCCTTATAATAGAAAATTTTGGACTTTAGAGCCATCGGAATTAACGTGCGATTGGTTAGATGGATTTGTGCCTGTGCCAGCCCTTGAGGATATAGTTACAGGCGCTATATCGAGCAACACAAAGCCATATGGGTATAATTCAAGGTTCTGGTATCCCGTAAACGGCGGGATATCTGAAGTCGTAGAAGGTTTTTTAGGGAGGATTAATAATCTTCACTTGAACAAAAGGGCAGTTACTATAGACCAACATAGAAGAGAAATTGTTTTTGAAGACGGCGTAATAAAACGATTTAGGAATTTAGTTGTTACTGTTCCGTTGCCTGAACTTTTTAAGATCTTAGTAAATATTCCAGCGCAGATAAAAGAGGCCTTTTCAGTGCTCAAGTTTACGTCTATTTTTATAGTGAATTTGGGCATTAAAAAAGAGGATATAACAGATAAACACTGGGTCTATTATCCGGAAGAGGACATTGTTTTTTATCGGACGGGCTTTCCTTCAAATTTTTCCATGGATGTGACGCCTTCGAAGAGAAGCTCGATATACGCAGAGATCTCTTATTCGGACAGGAAGAAGATGGATAAGGAAAAGGCAGTCGTGAATACCGTAAGAGACCTAAAGACTTTGGGGATTATTCGTGATGAAAGAGAGGTTGAAGTATCTCTACCGATAGATATCAAATATGGCTATGTGGTTTATGATAAGAATCGAAAAAGGGCAGTACACCTCATAAAGGATTATCTAGAAAGGTTCAATATTCATAGCATAGGTAGGTACGGCAGTTGGAGATATATGTCAATGGAAGATGTTATATTAGAAGGGAGGGAAATGGCTTCATGCCTACATACATCTTAGGGATCTCTTGTTTTTATCATGACTCAGCAAGTGCTTTGATTAAGGACGGAGAGATTATTGCTGCTAGCCAAGAAGAGCGCTTTACCCGCAAAAAACATGATTTTAATTTTCCAGAGAACGCTATTAAATACTGTCTGGAAGAAGGCGGGATAAAAGCGAAAGATTTATCTTTTATTGCGTTTTACGACAAGCCTCTTTTAAAATTTGAAAGGATTCTTCTTACGTACCTATCTTATGCGCCAACAGGATTTAGATCTTTTTACAAGGCAATTCCGTTGTGGCTTAAAGAAAGACTATGGATGAGGAATTTTATATCTGAAAAATTGGCTGGTTTTAAAGGGAAGATTTTATTTGCGGAACATCATGAATCACATGCTGCAGCCTGTTTTTATCCTTCTCCGTTCAAAGAAGCAGCAATCCTTACAATGGATGGAGTGGGTGAGTGGACCACTGCTAGCTTAGGCGCTGGAAAAGATAATGATTTTACTCTTTCCCATGAGATAAAATTTCCGCATTCCTTAGGGCTATTGTACTCCGCTTTTACTTATTATACAGGCTTTAAGGTGAATTCAGCAGAATACAAGGTTATGGGGCTTGCGCCATACGGTGAGCCCAAATACGCTGGTTTAATTTTAAGAGAACTTATTGATTTAAAAGAAGATGGTTCTTTTAGGCTTAACATGAAATATTTTAATTATTGCGCTGGTCTTACAATGACGAATAACAGATTCCATAGATTATTTGGAGGTCTTCCGAGAAAGCGAGAGACAGAGATTACTCAGAAGGAGATGGATTTAGCAAGATCTGTTCAGGTGGTAACGGAGGAGGTAATGTTGAGGACAGCAAGACACGTCCATAAAATTACAGGACAGAAGAATCTATGTCTTGCTGGAGGGGTCGCGCTTAATTGTGTGGCAAATGGTAGGATTTTAAGAGACGGCCCGTTTGAGCGAATCTGGATACAGCCCGCAGCAGGTGATGCAGGAAGTGCTGTAGGTGCAGCCCTAAGGATTTGGTATAAGTGCCTCGGGAATAAACGAGATGCTGATGATGTTAAGGATAGACAAAAGGGTTCTTACTTAGGACCAGCATATTCTGATGATTGCATTGAGGATTATCTGAAAAAAAATAATATTCCTTACGAAAAATTTTCACAAAATGAATTATTGAAAAAGACAGCATCTTTAATTGCCAATAATAAAATAATTGGCTGGTTTCAGGGCAGGATGGAATTTGGACCCAGGGCACTAGGTGCAAGGAGCATAATAGGAGATGCACGTTCTCCAGATATGCAGTCACGTATGAATCTCAAGATAAAATTCAGAGAGTCCTTCAGGCCTTTTGCACCTACGGTTTTGTCTGAAAAGGCAAAGGATTATTTTAATATAGACTGCGATAGTCCTTATATGCTTTTAGTAGCTAATGTCCGCGATGGTTGTTTATGTCCAAAATCCAGCAAGGAACCAGAGGGGTTCGAGAGATTGAAGGTAATACGTTCCAAAGTTCCTGCTATTACACACGTAGACTCTTCTGCAAGGCTGCAGACCGTATCGCCTGATAGCGAAAATAGGATTTATTATGATCTCCTGAAGGAGTTTTATAGGCAAACAGAATGCCCTGTAATAATAAATACATCCTTTAATGTGCGGGGAGAACCGATCGTATGTACGCCCGAAGATGCCTACAGATGCTTCATGCGCACTGATATGGATTATCTTGTAATGGGTAGTTTTACCTTAGACAAAACACAGCAGCCTAAAAAGGAACATATGAGGAGAGAATATTTTGAACTCGACTGAGCTAAGAAAATTCGGATTTAATCTGGGTCTAGGATTGAACATTTTAGGATGCATTTTATTTTACCGGCACAGGGAACATTTTATCTGGTTTTCAAGCATAGGTTCCTTTGGTTTGATTTCGGCTATTATATATCCTAAAGTATTAGTACCTCTCAAAAAGATTTTAGATAATGTTATCTTGGCAATTGGCTATCTAGTCAATGCTGTTAGCCTGGTATTCGTCTTTTATTTAGTTTTTACACCCATAGGGATTTTATTAAAACTTTTTGGAAAGGATTTGTTGCATGAAAGGATAAATAAAAAAATCGGGTCTTATTGGATGGCTAGGAAAGATGTTGTATTTTTAAAGGAATCTTATGAACGCATGGGTTGATCGAAAATAAATATGTATAAAGTAATGAGTTCGATTATAAAGGAAATTTCAGACAGAAGAAACTTAATAAAGGCATTGGTTCTTAAGGACTTAAAGATTCGATATTCGAGGCCGATGTTAGGATTTTTTTGGACGCTTTTAGCCCCTTTTTTGATGGTGATCATTTTTTATATTATTTTTTCTTTTATCTTGAGGGTTAATACAACAGAATACCCATTCTTTTTATATTTAATGAGCTCAGTATTTCCTTGGCGTTTTTTCCATGAGTCACTTATATGTTCCGCATCTAGCCTAGTTGACAATAAAAATTTAATCAAGGAATCTAATTTCCCTCACTACCTGGTCCCTATTTCAATAGTTTTAGCAAACTTACTCAATTTTTTGCCTTCTCTAGTCCTATTGATAGCTATTTCTTTTTTTATTCTGAAGACACTGCCAGTTTTTATAGTATTTGTTCCGATTGTTTTATGTACGCATTTAATTATTACGATAGGACTATCGATAGTGGTTTCTGTATTGTATGTCAGATGGCGGGATATAAAATATATATTAGATGCAGTATTGCTGTTTTTGTTTTATTTAACCCCCGCCATTTATTCTATTAATTTGGTCAAAAATTCTTTTCCACAGTCATTATTTAGTATTTATATGTGCAATCCATTTGTTGGTTTGGTTAATTTATATCGATTGATGTTTTTAAAAGGGTTCTATGCAACTGTTAAACATGATGTCACTTTTTTAAATCTTATTATTATTCCTGTTGTATTTGGTGTCAGTATTCTTTTACTAGGATTCCATTTCTATAGGAAAAACAAAAATAGTATAAATGACTATCTATTCTACTGATAAGACAAGTGATAGATGCAACAAGCTGATAGGTAAAGATAAAACAATAGCATTGAATTCTATTGGTAAAAAGTATTCCTTTTTAAGAAGTGGAAGTGGTGTTGTTAATAATGACAATACTGAAGATTTTTGGGCACTAAAGGATGTTTCTTTAGATGTTTATAAAAGAGAAATATTAGGTCTAATCGGTAGAAACGGTGCAGGCAAAACAACACTTTTAAATATTATTACAGGGGTGTTAACTCCCAGTAATGGTGAGATTTATAAAAAGGGAAGGACGCTCGGATTGTTTAATTTAGGCGTAGGTTTTCAAGACGAATTAACAGGCAAAGAAAATATTTTTCTTAATGGAGCTATAATAGGTGCTACAAGGAAAGAGTTGGATAATAAGATAAGCGACATAATAGATTTTTCTGAATTGGGAGATTTTGTCAATATGCCATTAGGTACTTATTCACAAGGTATGCGTCTCCGATTAGGTTTTAGTATTATTGCCAATTTAGATTTTGAGATTTTAGTGATAGATGAAGTTTTAACAGTTGGAGATTCGCTTTTTCAGAATAAATGTTTTGAGAGGTTGATGGATTTTAGGCGTTCTGGTAAAACCCTTGTAATTACTACTCAAAATATGTCTTTGATCGATAGGTTATGTGACAAAGTAGTTCTTTTAGATCACGGTTGTCTATTGTTTAGTGGTGAACCAGCAGAGGGTATCAATAGATATCGTGCATTACTGAATAGGGAGCAGTTTTTCGTAGGTCCAGAACGAAGACGTGTGGATTTAGTAAAAAATACTAAAAAATGGGCAGATGATATAGCTGATTGGGGGAAAAAAATAGGGACAAAAGAAGTTATGATAGAATCCGTATATTTTATAAACAAATTTGGATGGAAGAGTAAGACAATTAGAAGTGGCGATTCATTAAAGATAGAAGTTCATTTTACAGTAAGAAATAATATTAAAAATCCACATTTTGGTATTGCTGTATTCAGAAAAGACGGCGTATATTGTTATGGACCAAATACCAAATTTGACGGATATAGGATTTCTCAAATAAAAGAAGGGCAGGGACATTTTATATTGGATTATCGTAAATTACTGCTTGCACCAGGCGAATATAAAGTCTCAGTAGCTATATGGGATAAAAATGAAACGATGGCGTTTGGTTACCATAATGGCTGTTATAAATTGATAGTTAAAGGTTATGAAAATATTGGCGAAGAACTTGTAAGTATTCCATGCGTTATTAATTTTAAAGATAGTATAAAAAGATTTCTACCTTTTCTAAAAAGAATACAATATCGTCACCTTGATCTAAGCCTATTAGAGAGAGAGTCGAAAGAGATGGTTAAAACTAAAGGAATAGGGAAAAAAGATATAAAATTACTGAATTATTGTGACCAGGCAAAAGATATTTTTATAACCAATGAATCCGTAAAAATCGTTATTGATTTTCAAAATTTTAAAATCGAAACCATGAATTTTTATTTATGGGTTGCGTTTTATCGAGATGATAATATATGTTGTCAAAAAATAGTCAGGCCATTTAATAAAAACAAGAGATTTCAGATACTGTTTCCGAAATTATCATTTTTGCCGGGTAGTTATAGGATTTCTTTGGGTGTCTGGGATAATTTAGAGAAAAAGTTTTCGATCTATGACCCTGCAGCTTGTCAATTTCGCATGGTTTTTAATCGACAAGATCACGGAACAGTATATTTGGAGCATAAGTGGAAATGGACATTGCCTTAGATCCTAATAGCTATTTGTCTAACCGTACAAAAGAAGAGAATTTTGAAAATGAACCTTTGGTCTCAATTCTTGTGCCGACGTATAATGGCAGAGAGGTAATCGGGGATTGCTTAAATTCCGTTTTAAAAATAAATTATTCTGACTTTAGAGTTGTAGTAATCGATGATTGTTCTCGGGATGACACTATAAGTTTTATAAAGGAAAATTATCCCACAGTAGAAGTATTCAAAACTAGAAAGAAATTAGGGTTTGCAGGGACTGTTAATCTGGGTATAAGAAAAACTATGGGGGATATAATAGTCTTACTTAATATGGATACAGTTGTGGATAAGCTGTGGCTTAAATCATTAATCGATGCATTAATTTCTGATAAAACAGTAGGGTTAGTAGGCTCAAAAATATTTTCTGCAGATGGGAAAACATTGCAACATGCAGGTGGGCTTTTGCGTGAAAATGGAATATCTGCCCACATAGGTAAAGGAGAACTTGATAGAGGGCAGTATAATGATTCAAAGGATGTCGACTATTTATGTGGGGCCTCATTGGCCTTTAGGAGAGATATCTTGAATAAAATTGGTTTTTTTGACGAAGGCTATAAGCCTTTATATTATGAAGACGTAGATTTTGCCTATCGGGCACGGAGTAAGGGCTTTAAAATTCGTTATGTCCCAGGAACAGTCCTCTTTCATAAAGAAAATGTATCAACTAATGGCCTATCTGATAGATTTTATTTTTTTTATCATAGAAGCAGGCTAAGATTTATCTTTAAGCACTACAGTTTTAGTGATCTAATAACGAAGTTTTTCACTAGCGAAAAAAAATGGTTTTTTAACGAGCTGCCGCTGAAGCTTAGAAGGGTAGTATTTAAAACGTACATATTTAGCCTTTTTCCCCTAATGGGAGTCATCTTAAAATCGAGGTTACTTAAGAGAGGTGATTGCGGTTGAAGAAGAAAATTTTACTACTAGGCGAAGCACCTTTGCCTATAGAGAATAGTAAAATCCTGACTGGGCCAGGAATTAGAACTTGGCAGTTTGCCGAACCTCTACTTAGGTATAAGCATAAGCTGTGTTTGGTTTGCTTTTCAACACCAGGAACCTATAATAAAAGATCCCTACTTAGAAAAAAGACGAATGAGAATTTTATTTATAATGTAGTTGACCAGAATAAAATTAAAGATCTTAAATATTTCCAAAGAATTCATGATTCATTTAGACCCGATTGTATTTTGAGCATGAGCTCTTATTGCCCTTTATGTATCACAACGCTACTTAAGACTACTAAACCTATTTGGTTTGATCAGGGCGATTTAATGGCTGAAGCACAGATAAAATCCTCCGTGGATAACTGCGACGAATGTTTATACAATTTTTTAAGATTAGAGAAGAGAATTTTAAGTCGGGGGGATATATTTTCAACGGTATCGATGCCCCAAAAGTTTGCATTGATTGGGAAGTTAGGCGAAATGGGTAGATTGAACAAGCATACAGTCGGGTATGATTTTGTGTATGTGATTCCTTGTGGGACGGAAAGGGTACGACATGTTTACAAACAGCCTATTATTCGAGGCAAGTATGTTGAAAAAGACGATTTTGTTATTCTCTGGAGCGGCGGATATAATAACTGGGCAGATATCGATACGCTTTATTTAGCTTTAGAGAAGGTAATGGCTAATAGCACAAAAATAAAATTTGTTTCTTCATCAGGATCAATCGATGGACAAAGTGAAACCTTATACACACGTTTTCTCGAACTAATATCTAAATCTAGATTTAAAGATAGGTATATTATGTTAAGTTGGTTGTCTACAGAAGATTTACCAAATCTTTATTTAGAAGCTAACCTGGGTATAAACATCGACAAATATTGCTATGAAGTGTTATTGGGTAGTCGACATAGACTTTTAGATTGGATGAGAGTTGGACTACCGGTGCTAACTACAAAGACAAGTGAACTAACGCAAATTTTAATTGAGAAAGAAATAGTTTTTACTTTTCCGATAAACGATGCAGCTTCTCTTAGCAGTACAATCCTTAGCTTATTATCCAAGTCAGACATGCTTAAGGATTATAGCCAAAGAGCGAAAAAATTCGTTTATGAAAACTTTCTTAATGAAAAAACCATCAAACCTTTTTTAGAGTGGCTCGATAATATAAAGCATTCCCCGGATATAGCTATTAAGATTGAAAAAGGCTATTTTGATTTTGATCAAAGGAATTTCGGAGAGATTGAGCAGGAGTATATAAAATATCTGAAAGATCAAATTGATAGTTTAAGGATTAAAGGTGAAGAAAATAAGAAATTATACAATCAGTTTAAGGACAAAGAGATAGAGCTTACGAACCTAAAACACCATGCTTCTAACCTAGAGGGAGAAATAGAAGGGCTTAAGAAGCAAACAGAAAGTCTTAATTTGCATTCAACTGATTTACAGAAACAGATCCAGACTTTAATCAATGAACGTGATAGCCTTAAATTGGGAGCTAAGGACAAAGAGATAGAGCTTACGAACCTAAAACACCATGCTTCTAACCTGGAGAGAGAAAGAGAAGAATTAAGAAAGCATGCAAAGAACCTAGAGGGAGAGATAGAAGGGCTTAAGAAGCAAACAGAAAGTCTTAATTTGCATTCAACTGATTTACAGAAACAGATCCAGACTTTAATCAATGAACGTGATAGCCTTAAATTGGGAGCTAAGGACAAAGAGATAGAGCTTACGAATCTAAAACACCATGCTTCTAACCTAGAGGGAGAAATAGAAGGGCTTAAGAAGCAAACAGAAAGTTTTAATTTGAGTACAGCGAATTTACAAAATCATTTACAAATGATTTATTCCAGCCGTTGTTACAAGATATATAGGGTATTTAAAAAGTTATTATTCTGGAGAAAAAAAAATGTCGAAGATTAATAACGCTCAGTTAAATCATGAAGAATGTAAAAAAATTCCACTTGTTCTTAAAAGTAAACCTACATTAATATATGCTGAAATTAGTACCAAATGCAATTTAATATGCAGGATGTGTGGACGTGCGCATTATAAAATACCTCATTCACAACAGGGTTTTATGGAAAGGAAGATATTTGAGAGGCTTTTAATCTTATGTGAGCCGGGTACACAGGTTGCACTTTTTGGCCGCGGAGAGACGCTTTTACACTCTCAGTTTACTTATTTTTTAAAATTGTTAAATACTTCAGGTGCAAAAGTTGGTTTTAATACGAACGGACTATTGCTTACTGAAGAAATTGCAAGGGCTATGGTTGAAAATAGGCAGTCACATGTTACGTTTTCTTGTAGTGCTGGCAGTCAGGAGACGTATAAAAAGATTCATGGTATAGATGAATGGCAAAGATTGTGGAGGAATATAAGTATTTTGAATGACGCAAAATTAAAATACGGACCAGCTAAAAATACTCAAGAGGCGATAAACGCTCCCCCAATTATATACATTGAATTTGTTTCACAGTTGACAAATATCAGCGAATTATCTTCTTTATTACAAAGAGCTTTTCACTACAATTTAAAAGGCTTATTAGTAATAGATGTTGTTGCTCATTCGGAAGAAATTGAATCGGAGCGGATGAATCTACCCGAAACGCAGCCAATAGCTAAAAGATACTACGAGGAGACACTCGCTTTATATGAGAAACTTGTTAAAGAGAGCGGCCGTGTATTTGATTTAAGGTTGCCGGATTCTTATTCCTCGGTTACAAAAAAATTTATCAATAAACATGAAGAGGTTGCTATCAGGGAAATAAACGATGGCATAAGCGGTTGTAAAGAATTGGACAAGTACTGTTTTTGCCTTGAGCCTTGGCAAACATTCTATGTACGTTTTGATGGAACAGTTGCCCCTTGCGTGATTACGGGCCGAAGATTGGGCGATTTAAATAAATCTACAGCTGAAGAAATTTGGAACGGTGAAGTATATCAAAAGTTTCGTCAAAGAATGCGGGGAGATAGGAAACCTTATGAATGCTTAAGGTGTCATCTTTTCCCCGGACCTAAAAGGTATGATAAAAAATTGGATCTCATAGATCAATATGAATCGCTCTAGGCATTTACACAACGCTAATAATGTAAATTTTAAGAAAGACCTTGTTGCTATAATAATTGTAAATTGGAATTCAAGTGGTTATATAGAAAAGTGTTTAGATTCCGTGAAGAACCAGACATACCCATATATAGAAGTTATTGTAGTAGATAATAATTCGACCGACGGTTCATTGGAATATATAATGAGAACATTGCCAGATGTAAAAATTATTAAAAACAGTAAAAATGTAGGTTTTTCAAAAGCCCATAATGCAGGAATAGGGTTGTCTAATGGAGAATATATTTTACCCCTTAATTTTGATGTTTTTCTTGAGCCAAATTTTATTAGGGCTATGGTTGAAGTTATGGAAAGCGATTCATCTATAGGTACAATTTCAGGCAAGCTATATAAGCAGATAAATGGAAAAAAAAGCAAAATAATTGATTCCACGGGAATCATGATGGAATACTGCTTTATGAGACCCCGCGGTGAGATGGAAGAAGATATAGGTCAATATGATAATTCTGATAGCTTTGGGATATTTGGAGCTTGCGGCGCTGCGCCTTTTTACAGGCGGTCGATGTTAAAAGATATAAGATATTTTGATGAGTTTTTTGACGAGGATTTTGTAAATTATGTTGAAGACGTTGATTTATCCTGGCGGGCTCAATTAAGAGGATGGAGATGTTTTTATCGTTCCAATGCAGTTTGTTATCATGAACGCGGTGCTACAAGAAAAAGTAATAATAGGATGCAAAAAGATTACCTTATTTATGGATTCAGAAATCGTTATTGCAGCACTATAAAGAATATGCCGAAAGGATATTGGGATAAATATAAATTTAAAATAATCGGTAAAGAGTTGATGTTCCTGTTGGGGCATATTAAAGGCGTGTCCTATTTTGTTAAATTAAAGGCTTTATTTTTGGCCTTAAAGATGTTAAGAAAAATGCTAACCAAAAGAAAATTTATACAGGGAAGAAAATCGGTATCAGACGATTATTTGGATTTTTTCCTTCGCTATAGAGACTTAAATTTTTATAAAGCAGTCTTAACAAAGATGCCTTTAAGTTTTAAAAGCATAATATCAAGGTTAGAAAATACGAAAGATAATACCAGCACATCATGAGCGCCAAGAGAAATAAAAAGATTATTCTGATATATGCCGGCATATCTGAAAGCGGATTTGATAATCCACGAGGAAATGAAGGTAGCTGGATTAATCATGGGCTTTGCTTGATTAGCGCGGTTCTTAAAAATGAAGGTTTCTCGATAGATCTGATTGACTTACGAAGATTAAAAGGATGGGGTGATTTTGAAGAGAAGGTAGGGAAAAACGATTTTGATATAGCAGGGATAACGATGATGAGCGTGGATTATGACTACGCAACGAGATGCATAGACATAATAAAGCGTATCAAGCCAAATGCTAAAATCATAGTTGGAGGCGCTCATGCATCAATAACGCCTCAAGAGCTTGCACTTAATGAAGACATTGATTGTGTGTTGGTTGGGGAGGGTGAAATAAGCATTATTGAGCTGATACGAAAGTTAGGAGATGACCGCCATGTTGATAAAATAGTTTATGGGAAAAGGCCTGATTTGAACAGCCTTCCTTTTGCCGATAGAAATCTCTTTCTTTTACCAGAGGAACCTTTTGTTTCATTTTTAAAGAGGCCCTTTGTAACTATAATCGCTGGTCGTGGGTGTATATATAACTGCAATTACTGCCAACCTGCTGAAAGGACCATATTCGGGGAAACTGTTCGAAGAAGGAGTGTTGGGCATGTAATCGAAGAGCTTAAGTACCTTGATGAAAAATTCAGATTTAATAGTATGATGATTCATGACGACTGCCTTACAGAAGATCCGGAATGGATACTGGAATTCTGTAAAAAATATAGAAAGCATGGATTTCGTCAGGCTTTTGTATGTCAAAGCAGGCCTGATTTAATTTGTAAAAATAAAGATATGGTTAAGGATCTTCGCAAGGCCGGCCTCGTTTTATTTATTATTGGTTTCGAGAGCGGCAGTCAGAGAATTTTAAATTTTTTAAGGAAGGGATGTACAGTTGAACAAAATTTAGAGGCAGCTGAAATTTGCCATAAGTTTGGTATAAAAATCTGGGCAAATTATATGTTAGGCTTACCGACAGAGACAAAAAAAGAGCAAAAGGCAACAGTAGATATGATAAGAAAAATCAGCCCTTATCATTGTAGCCCCGCTTATTATACTCCTCATCCAGGCAGTGATTTATTTGAATATTGCATAGGGAACAATCTTTCTCTTATTAAGAATCACATTGATTATCGCAGGAATAGTTATGAACCAAAAATTAAAGGAGTGGATTACGATTATTTGAAAAAATTATTATTAGACTCCATTGTTATAGGAGAAGATCAGGGAAGGGTAGCAACTAAGCTAAAGCCTGTTATTCTAGGCTTTTTAGAAAATTTCAAGAGGAGGACTTTATAAATCACTCTATCATGATTAGTAGGCGGGGAATATAATGGGCGACGATAGTTCTATTATAATTGTTACATATAATTCAAGCCAGTTTATCACAGATTGTTTGGATTCTGTGGTTGAGCAAACATCGGGGGAGTCCGAGGTCATTATAATAGATAATCATTCCACTGACCTTACGGTTGAATTAATAAGGCATAAGTTTCCTCATTTTTGTTTGATCAGCAACAAGGAAAATCTTGGGTTTAGCGAAGCAGTTAACCAAGGTATCAGACTTTCTGCAGGAAGATATATTTTTGTTTTAAACAGCGATGTTGTATTATGCAAGGACTTTATTGAACAGGTTATGAAAACAGTTACTCAATTGCCAGATAATGTTGGAATGTTGAGTCCTAAAATTATGAGAATGGATGGACAGATTATTGATTCTACGGGACTCATGCTATCAAAGAGTATCAGATTTTTTGATAGAGGTTCTGGCGAAGAGGATCATGGCCAATATGATAGCGATAATGCTATTTTAGGTCCATGCGCTGCTGTAGGCATTTATAGAAGAGATATGTTAGAAGATATAGAAATGGATGGGGAATATTTTGACAAAGATTTTTTCTATCTTGTAGAAGATTTCGATATTGTGCTAAGGGCAAGAAAGAAGGGGTGGAAAGGCGCATATTTACCGAATGCTATTGGGTATCATATAAGAAATGGCTCGTGTGTGAGCTTTCAGCATAGGCAATATTATAGTTTTAGAAATAGATATTTTTTAATAATTAAAAATTTAAAAATAACACCTTATCTCATTTTTATTTTTTTTACTTACGATATACCAAGATCGATCTTTATGCTTTTGAGCAACAAATATACTCTGAAGGCCGTAAGAGATGTGTTGGCGGGCATGTTTAAAATGCTGGAAAAGAGGAAGGATATAGCTAAAAATTGTACCAAAAATAGAAAGCATCTATGAACATCTTTAGAATAAATATATTGGACAGTATAAAAGTTATTTTTATAATTCTTCTATTTAGCTGGATTTCTTTTTTCCCAGAGCCCCTTCAGGCTAAATATGCATTTTTTGTGAGAATTTTTTTAGGTGTCTTCTTGTTGGTATTGATTTGGGAGAGAAGAGGCCTAAGGCAGCTATTTAATTTTCAAGATTGGCCTTTATGGTTATTTATAATATCTCTATCAGGAGGTATTTTCTACGCTACAGACAAAAATGTAGCCTTGGCAACGTATAGGAATATTGCCGTAGCATTTTTACTACTTTTTTACATAGGAAAAGGTCTGGTGTATTCCGATAAGAATAGGACCGCGATTGTTATATCTATCTGTATATGTAGCGGTCTAGTGGCGCTTATCGGGCTTATGGAGCTATATTTTGGAAAGAATATCCTATATGAGCACTTTATTTCCAACCCTTTCTACGAAAGATATGTAAGATTTTATCCACGACCCATGTCGACGCAATTTATGCCAGCTGTCCTTGGTTCATATCTACTTGCTTGCCTTCCTTTTAATTTTTATCTATTCAGAAATAGATTGTTGTATTTGCGCTGGGTGGGTATATTTCTCTCGTTATTATCCATCCTTGTTATCGTACTGACATTTTCAAGGGGAGTTTTCTTGGGGCTTATAGGTTTATTATTGTTTTATTTATGGAAAACTGGAAAGAGAAGGGCTTTTTCTATGTTTTTAATCGTGTTTATTTTAGTTATCCCATTAGCCTCAATCCAAAAAGATGTTAATTTCAATCGCCTTGGATTCAAGAGGATGATACTTGGTAGTGGTGATAGCATTATATCAGAATATCGCCTTCGTAGGGTTAAGATGTCTTTTGATATGTTGAAAGATTATCCGCTTTTTGGTATTGGTTTTAATCATTTCAGAATAAGATTTTACGAATATTACCCAAAGGCAAATAAAGATTCTGTACCGTATGAATTTATGATACCCGATAATATGTACCTTACTTTTTTAGCAGAGACGGGGGGCATTGGTACAGTAGGGTTTCTTATCTTCATCTTTCTTTTATTGAAAAGGGCATTAAGAAAGCTTGAGACATCAAAAGAGGATAAAAGACGAGAGATGCTAGTTATTGCTATTTCTTCTTTGGTAGGGCTTCTTGTGAACATGGGGGCATACGAGCTGTTTTATTGGAATAGTCCATTTATGCTTTTTTGTAGCATATCTGGCATGATTGCAGGACAGAAGTCATAAAAGAAAGTTTTTTGGTCAAAAGAATGAATCCTGAGAGAGCGTTAGTTCTTTTTGTTGTCGAACAGATGGTTCATAATAAAAGAACCAAAGAGGTGGAGGATTTATGTTTTAAAGATATCGATTGGTCGAGATTTAAAGAAATCATCACCTACCATGACCTAACGCCTTTTGCGTACTCTCTCCTTAAGGATTTCGATTCATCTCTGCCTCAGGATCTAATGGAATTTTTAAAGAATAATTATTATTGTGCCTTGGTTCGTTGTCAAAGCCTCTGGCAGGAATTTTTACGGATATCCGGAGCATTTAAAGAATCCAATATTACTCTTTTACCAATAAAGGGAATGGCGCTTCTTCACGATCTTTATATGGATAAGCCTATTAGGCCAATGACCGATATAGATATCTTAGTAAAAGAAGATGACATTAAAAAAGCCGAAGCTATCTTTTCTGATATAGGATACAGAAAAGAGTTGTACGATCTAAGAGAGGAATATTGGAGAGAAAACCAATGTCATATTGCTTTTTATAAAAAAGAAAAAGAGGGATTACCTTTCGTGGAACTTCACTGGGGCATTGATTTCAAAAGGGAAAACCGCACTATTTTACCAGAGCTTTGGGGGAGGACCAGGTGTATCGATGTGGACGGAAAGAGGATTGATTTACTTTCTCCGGAAGATACGCTTTTTAGTCTGGCCTTACATAACCGCAGGTTTGGCAGGACCCTTTGTCTTAAAAATGCTTATGATGTTATGCTGCTTTTGAATAAATATTCTAATAATTTTGACTGGGACTACTGTTTGGATATGAACAGGAAATACAGGCTTTGCGCGAGTCTATTTTTTATTCTTTATCAGGCAAAGTTTTTACTAGAAACCAATATTCCAGGAAATATAATGAAAAAATTAAACGTTCCGAATTGGAAAAAAAGAATGATCCGATATTTCATAGAAAAGAATACATTTTCTCTAGATTTAACTAAAAAAGGCAAAGATTTATATCTAAAAAATCATTTTCTTTTATATGATAGTTTCTGGGAGCCAATAAAATATATCCTTGATATTCCCAGAGAACAGTTTGCCAAATTCTACGGGCTTGAGGCATATAATAAAAAGACAGATTTTTTATATAAGATGCGCCTAATGTATATGCCTTTAAAATGTATCACTGGAAAATCTTATAGGAAATATACTGACTTAGTATTTAACGCCAAATGAAGCTAGATACCTCACCCCAAGATTTGATTTTTATAGAGACCGCTGGTTTTAGCATGTGGCCGTTTATTAAACAGGGAGAAAAATTGATAGTCAAAAAAGCATCAATAGAGGATTTAAGGATTGGAGATGTTATTCTATATCTGGCAGATAATCAGATAGTCTGCCATCGCCTAGTAAAGAAAATTAAGCATGAGAAAGATTGCCTCCTTTATGCGCGAGGCGATAACAGTCTAAGTCCAGGCGAGCTAGTAATAGAGAAATCACTCATTGGTAAAGTTGCGGGTGTTTTGAAAAAAGGACGCGTTGTAAATCTTACGGGAAGGCAGTATAATTTTATCAATCGACTTATTGTATGGATAGGTCCTTTATTTGGAATGGGGAGTAGAGTTATTAAAAGGAAGAATGGCTAATTATAAAGATATAAATAAAATATCTCTTATCGAAGACCACAATGAAGCACTGACTATTTGGAGAAAGAAAAGATTCAGAAATCTTGACCTTGTGCACATCGATGCCCATATCGATTTTAGTTTTCCAGCGGAAAGACCGATCAAGTTAATATTTGAAGCAGCAAAAGGTATTAAGGAATTAAAAAGAGACCTGGAAAATGCTATTGCTAGGAAAATTAGCTGTGGGAATTATATCTATGCTGCTATAAAGGAAGGTATCGTCAAAGATTTTTATTGGGTTATTCCCGGCAGCGTAAAGGAATTTAAAGAATCATTAAAAGATATAAAAAGGCTACTGAAAAATCTTTCTAGCCGGGATCCTTACCGCCAGAAGCAACGAACTAGCCTAAAAATAGGAAATGGCATAATATCTTCTCGTATATTAGGCAAGAGAATGATTATATGTATTTTGGAGAAGTTGCCTCTTTTAAAGAATAAAGTTTTAGTTGATATTGATACAGATTTCTTGGTTATAGATAGTCTTAAAAATGTTTTTAATTCCGCTATGATAGAGAAAAGAAGACCTTGGATATTGCCTGATAGATTGAGTGATATATTGGTTAAGAAGATAAAAAGGCCCATATCTATAACTATCGCCTATTCAATAAATGGAGGCTATACACCGCTTAAATACAAACACTTAGGTGATGAATTAGCTAATGCTCTTTGTGGCAGAGGCTTGGAGGATCGCTATGCGTATAGACGAAATTTGCAAGCCGCAGAGTATTTTGGTCTTTTCGAGTCTACAAGAAAGAAAGAGTATTATCAAAAAGCAATAAAATTAAATCCTTCTTATCGAGTAGCCGACAATAATTATGGCCTGCGTTATCTAAGTATTGGAAAATTAGCTAAGGCAGAGAAAGAATTCAGAAAGATAGCTGAAATCGATCCTACCAACCCCGATCCCCTTATTAGTCTGGGCGATATCTTATTGCAAAGAAAAGATTATAAAAATGCTCAAGAACTTTTCCGGCGCGCATTGGAGAAAAAAGGTGATCTATTAAGGCCGCTTTTTGGTCTTGCTCATGCAAAATTTTATCTAAAGGAATACCAAGAGGCAAAAAGGCTTTTAAAAAAATATCAATCAAAGGAACCAGTGGAGCCACTAAGCCATTATTTCTTGGGATGTATCTATGAAAAAGAAGGTAACTTTAAAAAGGCAATAGCCCAATATCAATACGCAATAAAGTTTGGGTTGAATAATATTGATGTCATCCATCGCTTGCTGAGAATCGCTTTACGGCTTAAGGTAAGAGATGGTATAATAAAACTAGCAGTTTTAAAATATAGGGAATTTAAGGAGGTTTTCGATAGAGCTGGAAGATCGAGTGTGAAAAAAGGTAAAAGGCCTGCATTTTTAGTGATAACTGAGAAAAAGATGGCGAGCTTAGAAAGAAGATTAAGGGAGGCTAAAATCCCTTATCGCTAAATGCTAAAAAGCCGAACAAAAAGGAGGTAGAAACTGATGAAAGAGAATGTAGTTTTACGTAAGAACAAGGATATGGTAACAAGGGTAATTGATAATGAGGTCATACTTTTACCTATTTATAAGACATCGGATGAGATAAACTGCATCTATACCCTAAATAAGGTAGCCTCACAGGTTTGGGATCTGATAGATGGCAGGAAGACACTCGGCGAGATTAAAAAAATAGTTTTGCAGAAGTTTGATACTACCCCCAAAGAGGCAGATAAAGAGATGACAGGGCTTTTGAAGGATTTAAAAGAGATAAAGGCGGTTTCTTAGGCTATCAAGGAGGTTAAAAATGCCAAGAAAACTGAAATTTAAACCAAGTGTTAGCCGGGTAAAACTCTATTATGAGCAGGCGGTGTTGAGTTGCAGCTGTTACGATACAGGTCGTAGATTTATCTGGGGCCCAGAAGGGTCTTGGATGAGGATGCAGACGGGGGGTGGTATATGTAACGGTAGATCCTCCAATCATTCGATTGACACTTTCGGATCGACTGATAGGAGACAGTCGGCGGGCAGCAGCGCTTCTTCCTGAACCCTTTTACCTTTTGTCGCTTTGTAAATGAAAACAATAAAAATAAAATCTCCTCTTACGGATAAAAAAGAAGCAGGGAAATTGTGCCAAGCTGGAGCAGATGAGCTTTTCTGTGGCATTGAACCTTATGGCTGGAAGAGGAATTACCGGAATTTTGCAATAAATCAGAGAGTAGGTAGTGCAAATTTCTCAAAGATGCGAGATTTAGAAGAGGCGGTTAATACTGCTCATAGATATGGCGTAAAAGTTCATGTGGCGGTAAACGCCTTTTTCTATATGGAAGAGCAGTACAGTAAGGCCATTGATTTAATAAAGGATATCTTAGATATAGGAGCTGACGGCATCATTTTTGCTGATATTGGGTTGCTTTTAAACATAGATAAGAAATTGTTTAGAGGCAAAGACATTGTGATAGGCACAGACGCTGTTGTATTTAATTCCCAAGCTGTAGATTTCTATAGTTCTTTTGGTGCTTCTCGAATTGTTTTCCCGCGAGCTATGACCTTGGATGAGATAAGAGATGTTACAGAGAAAGCAAAAAATTTAGAATATGAAGTCTTTATAATTCACGACCTTTGCTTTTTTGTAGATGGATTCTGTACTTATTGTAAGGAAGCAAGCGGTCAAATAGAGAAGAGCAAAGATATCAATAAAGATATAAGGTTTTTTTCAAGTTCCCGCCCACTTATCCGTGGCTATGCAGGTGGATGCCGTACAAGATTTAGTTGCCAGAGGATACTGACAGCAAATGAAAAACACGCTAAGATTATGAAAGATTTTAGATTTTGGGATAAAAAACACATTCAGGGTTGTGGCGCCTGCGCTGTTTATGATTTTAAAAAAATAGGAATAACAAGCCTAAAGGTTTTGGATAGGAATCTTCCCACGGAAGAAAAGATTAAGGCAACCAAATTTATTAAAGAGCTGCTAGATATACTCGATAAGAATGACTCTAGTAGAGAAGAATTCATAGAGAACGCTCAGAAACTATTTCGAAGGACTTTTAGGACTAGATGTTCCAGGTACGATTGCTATTATCCTTCGGTGCTTAAATTACGCAATGGAAAAGGCAATACACATAACTAAACTAAAGAATCTAAGATATTGGAAGCCTGTTTATGAGAGACTGTACTGGGGGAGTGAGTTTTGTGAGAATCTTATTTCGGGAATAAAGGAGGCCAAGAAGGCTTTGGAGTTTACCCTAAATAAAGGTTTAGATTTTACATTGGTTACCCCATTTGTAACAGAAGAGGGTCTTAAGAAATTAGAGGGAATCTTTAAATGGCTAAAGGCAAATAGAATCAGCTGTGAAATCGCAGTAAATGACTGGGGCGTGCTTAAAAGGTTGCATAGTCACTATAATGGTTTTTTTGAACTTGCCTTGGGCCGTCTCTTGACCAGACAAGATACAAATCCTTCTATAAGAAAAATCATTGAGAAACAACTTCCTACTGCTATTAAGAATAAAGATGGAAAGATTGCTATATTTGTCCATCGTGTGCCTGGCAAGTGTTATCAATCAGGAATAAGGGCCTCCTATATAAACTCTAAATCAGTGCAAGATTTTTTATCCCAATTAGGAATAAAAAGAATTGAATTGAATAATACAGTACAGGGCTTGAATACAGAGGGGGTCTATTTTAAAAAATCTCTGCACGTCCCTTATGTAAATATATCTACTACACGTTTTTGCCCGATGGAAACAAAAACACAAAAGATTTATCGTATAAATGTATGCAAGAGGGAATGTCAAAGGATGTATGATAAGTTGAGAAATAGAAGTATTTCCAAGGTTATCTATAAGCGAGGTAATACGACATTTTATAAAAATCCAGTATTACCAAAAAAGATATACGATCTTGGCATAGATCGTATCGTATATCAATGCGAGATTCCTTTTTAAAATGATTAGAGATGCAACGAAGGCCAATTTTATAAGGCGCGCTGGAAAAGGGACGAAAGTCCGCAAGCCCCTAAATGGTTTGATCGAACTTACATATCATTGTAATCTTAACTGTGTACATTGTTATTGTAAGGGCTTAGAGGACAAGGCAGGAGAGTTGAGCACTAGTGAATGGAAAGGTATTATCGACCAACTACATAAAGAAGGTTGTCTGTGCTTAACCTTTAGCGGCGGAGATCCATTGGCAAGGGAGGACTTTTTAGAAATCTATACATACACTAAAAGGAAGGGATTTGTAATTGAAATTTTTACAAATGGCCAACTTTTTACCAATGAAATCATAAATTGCTTCTTGAAGTCTCCGCCCGCATCAATAGAAGTTACTCTAAACGGCATTACTAAAAATACCTATGAATCGATTGTCCGAATTCCTGATTCTTTTGAGAGAGTGATGTCAGCTATAGATAAACTTGCCAAAAATAACCTCCCATTGGCATTAAAGTGTAACTGCTTAAAACAGAACAGAGAAGAGATAGCTAAAATTAAAGGTTTTAGTAAAAAGATCTTCGGTAAGAATAAGAAAAGATTTAAATTCGACCCGATGATATATCCTGCGATCAATGGTAATCTAAGCCCCTGTAATTATAGGCTTACTCCAGAGGAATTATTAGAAGTTAGAAAATCAGATCTCGAGATATTGGAAGAATACGAGAGAGGTTTTCAGGCTGATTTTCCAGATTTATCTAGATCGAGAGATTTTTTGTATCGCTGTACAGCATGGATGGAACAATTTTTCATTAATCCTTATGGAAGGCTCAAATTTTGCCAGTTTACCGAGAGCTTTAGCATAGATCTACGAAATACCTTGTTTAAAGAAGGTTTCTATAATATGTTTCCGAAGCTTCTAGATAAAAAGTTTCAAACTGCTTCCAAATGCAAGGAGTGTTCTTTGCGGTCGGTCTGCTATAATTGTCCGGCAAGGGCTTTATTGGAGACAGGAGATGAAGAAGCGCCAGTAGATTATTACTGTAAATTGGCAAAAGAAACAGCAACAAAAATGCAAGCGTACCAAACACATAATACCGAAGGCCAAAATGAAAAATCAGCCTTATCATAGCTTCTGGCAACGCATACATAATGCCGCAAGGCATGAGGGTTTTCCATTACGCGTGATGTTCGAGTTAACCTATCGCTGTAATTTTGGATGTAGGCATTGCTATGTGCCAAAAAGTTATAGAAAATATAAGGAACTTAATACTAACGAGGTTTTTTCTATTTTAGAACAACTTGCCGATATCGGTTGTTTCTATCTAGGTTTTACAGGAGGAGAGCCATTTGCAAGGAGAGATTTCATAGATATTCTTTGGTACGCAAAAAGATTAGGTTTTGAAGTAATTATTTATACAAATGGTTCGTTAATAGATGAAGAAATCATAGATGAATTGGCTGATTTAAGACCCAATAAGATAGACGTTACTATTCCGGCAATGTCTGAAGCCAGCTTTGAACGAATTACCCAGATGCCTGGTTCGTATAAAAAGGTTTTTAGCGCTATTGATTTATTACATAGAAGAGGTATTAAATTGGGTTTTAAAAGCTGCATGTTGAAGGACAATGAAAATGAGATAAAGGATATACAGGGTTTTACTGCTAGGTTAGATGCCTTACATCGACTAGATAATATTCTCTCTCCTTGTTTAGATGGTTCGAAAGAGCCATATAGATATAGAGGAGAGAGTAACTTACCGGAAAAAACTGAATGTCAAATAAAAGAGACCTACTACCAAATATCCCCCTCTAACTGTCTAGCATTGAACAGCGAAGACCTCTTTAAGTGTGGTGTAGGAGTAAGTCAGGCAGCTATCACCCCTTCAGGAGAACTAAAGATGTGTCTGATGATAGATTACCCTAAGTATAAGATATTAGAAAGCTCCTTAAAAGATGCCTGGGAGAAACTAAAAAGATTAGTTGGTTCTATCAAGCCGGATGAGAATTATCAGTGTGATAGATGCGAACTTTCACCTTATTGTAAATGGTGTCCGGCAAGATCCTGGCTTTATAATAAAAGTTTTACATCTTGCGAGCTGGAAAACCAAAGAAGGGCAGAACTATTACGAAAGAATCATGAAAGAGATCCAGTACAAAAAATTTAGCTGGGACACCCATAAGAAGAATTTAAAGTTAGAAAGTCCGAGTGTCTGTCAATTTGAGTTAACTTTTAGGTGCGGACTTAATTGTAATTACTGTTATGCGATCTGTTATAATAAACCTGAATATGTACAAAAAGAGTTGGATACTGAGCAAGTAAAATTTATACTTGATAAGGTGCATAAAGAAGGAACGCTCTGGCTATGTTTTACCGGAGGGGACCCTTTAGAAAGAGGGGATTTTTTAGATATATATTCTTATGCTAAGGATAAAGGGTTTATTATTAGTATATTTACTAATGGCTATTCTATGACTGAAGAGATAGTAGATTATTTAAGAAAAAACCCCCCTTTTGTTATTGAGGTTACTTTAAACGCTGCTACCAGAAAGACCTATGAGAAAATATCTGGTATAAATGGATCATTTGAGAAGACAATGAAGGGGATAGATTTAATATTACAGGGAGGGCTATCTTTAAAGATAAAGACACAGGTTATAAAGGATAACTTAGAGGAGCTACCTAAAATAAAGAACTTTATTGAAGGATTAGGATTGGAATTTAGACCCAGCTCATTTTTGCATGCTAGGCTCGATAAAGATTCGAGTCCCTGTGGCTTAAGAATATCTCCCGAGGAGGTTTTAAATCTAAATGGAAAAAAGTTGCCAAATAATGATTGTAAAGTGTTGCCGAAAACCGAAAAGCTACAGCCGACAATTGAACTTTTCTCCTGCGCAATAGGGGGAGGCGACGGAATTAATATTGACCCATATGGGAATCTGACCCCTTGCAATTGTCTTAGGGAACCCAAGGCAGATTTACTCAAGGAGGATTTTGAAGAAGCCCGTAATGTAATTTTAGG
Source organism: Candidatus Omnitrophota bacterium (assembly GCA_042570105.1). Classification (GTDB taxonomy): domain Bacteria; phylum Omnitrophota; class Gorgyraeia; order Gorgyraeales; family Gorgyraeaceae; genus JBHPHW01. The sequence continues at coordinate 49,401 of JBHPHW010000005.1, forward strand.
CTGGGCAAGAAGTAGAAGATATATTACTAACTCTAAATGTAGAGATTGTTTAATAAGAGAGATATGTTATAATTGTCCTGGCAAGGCATTTTTAGAAATGGGCAATTTAGAAGGACAACTTGACTGGTTCTGTGAGTTGGCCAACCAAGGCTTGGCACGTAACGCCTTACACATGAAAGGAATTTAATTAAAATGAGAGATTATGAGGTTAAACTAAGAATTGCCGATGTAATTATTCAGATGAAAAGCTGTTTTCCTATTGAAAAGTTTACTAAGAAGGAAGAAAGGGATCTACAGCGCTCAGAACGTTTTAATAATTTTTCTTATAAAGGTGGACAGGCCCCACATATTGTAATCCAGGTAGAGATAGTAAATAGATTGCCTAATATTTCTAATATGAAACCCGTATTTACTACATATCATTTTCAGGACAGAAGCGAGAATTGGCATTTGCTTAAAAAAGGAAATATATATATTTATAAAAGCCCGATTAAAGATAAAGAACAGCTTATGGTGGTAAATAAGACCTTTAATAGAGTAACTGCCTATCTTTTACCTAAAAATAAAGACGTTGCTCTATCAGAGAAGAAGCGAGAGAATATTAAAAAAAATAAAGGGTTTATATGGAGCGTTTCTGACGTTATCTATGATTTTTTGCAAGTATTGCTTATAAATTATTTTGCTCAACGGAACGAAGGGATTTTTACCCATGCTATTGGAATAAGAGATTTAGGTCGTCAGGGTTTACTTTTTGCAGGTAAGTCTGGCTGTGGAAAAACAACTATGGCAAAGTTATGGTATAAGCACTCAAAAACAATGGTGTTAAATGATGACCGTGTTATTGTACGCAAATATAAAAAGCGTTTTTTTATCCATGGTTCACCATGGCATGGAGAATTTAATGATTATCTTGCCTCAAGGATTGAGTCTGCCCCCCTTGAAAAATTATTTTTTATCCATCATGCATTAAAAAATATCGCAAGGCCTGTTTCAGAGAAAAGAGCGTTTAATCTTTTGTATCCAGCGCTTTTTCCTACTTTTTGGGACAAAGGAGGGCTTGAGAATATTGTCTCTTTTTGTCAGGATTTGGTTAAGAATGTTCCTTGTTTTAGTTTTGGATTTGTGAATGATAAAAAGATTGTTGGGTTTGTGAGGAAAGCAAATAGGGGAGAGGTGAAAAATGTCAAGAAAGCCAAAATTTAGACCCAGGCTCACCCGGATAAAACTCAATCCTGAGCAGGCGGTGCTCACCTGTGCGTGCTACGATCGGGAGTGGCGTGTCACAGGTGCTGAGGGCGGCGGGTATCTGCACTACTCAGGGCCGGGAGGGGCGGTGTGCTACGGCAGGGCCAACCATGATATCGGCCATAAAGCGCCGGGGTCATTTGGAGTGCGGAATATAGTCGCTGAGAGTGGGGCTACTTCCTCCTAAGCCCTTTTGTACTTGGTAATTTTGAGATTCGGTGATAATGAAAAAGATCTTAAACAAAACCCAATTTAAATTATTCCTGAAGTTTGCCAAGTATCTTTTACCTTATTGGAAGAAAGAAGTAGCAATACTTAGTTTGAGTGGATTGACAGTGCTTTTGGCCCTGGTAAGCCCTTATCTTTCAAAATTAGTTATAGATAGGGCATTTGGGAATAGAGACCTAAAGATTTTTATTATTCTGGCATTAATTGGAGGAGGTGTTTTTGTTTTAAGTGGATTAGTTGGAGGTCTGAAGAATTATTTAGATAGACAGATAAAGATCAAGGTTAATTTTGACTTAAATAAAAAAGTCTTTAAGCATTTAGAAAAGCTTGACCTTAGGTACTTTCAGAATAAATCCACAGGGGAACATCTTTATAGAAGCAGTTACGATATAGATAGAGCATCTGATTTTATAACCTCTAGTCCGCCTCAGGTTGTACTTACATTTCCTAAGTTGTTATTTATCTTAGTCATAGTATTTCGTCTTAACTGGCAAATGGCACTTTTCTCTATTTTTCTCGCCCCGCTTTTATATCTGCCGTCTTATTATTTTATAAAAAGGATGGAAGAGATTTGGAAAGAGTTAATTAAAAATTCTGAAGGAATCTTTAAGTGCTTGAACGAGTTTTTTTCACATATTCAATTAGTTAAAGCATTTGGCAAGGAAGCGACTGCGGTAAGAGGTTATTTAAGAAGGCGGATAGCTAATATAAGGATAAGCATGAGGAATGTAAAATTGGAGGTTGCAAGTGGCTTTGCGGGAAGCGTAGTCAACAAGGTTGCTATTGGGTTGATTGCCTTCTATGGCGGTTATCAGGTGATAAAAGGACGGATGAGCTTGGGGAGTTTGAGTGCGATAATGATGTATATAGGCCAGCTGATCGGTCTACAGGGTACTTTTGCCGGTTTCTTTCAAAATATCGCCCTTGGGCTTGTGTCCTGTCAACGCGTAGAAGAAATTTTGGATAAAAAAGCCAAGATCGTTGAAAAGCAGGATGCTAAGGACATAGCATTTAAGAAAGGCAACATAGCGTTTCGAGACGTTATTTTTGGATACAAGGATGGCGAAGAGGTAATATCCGGGATTAATTTTGATATCAAAGGCGGAACTCATATTGCCTTTGTTGGAACTTCAGGGAGCGGAAAGAGTACTATATTAAATCTAATTTTAAGGCTATATGATCCATGGTCGGGAGATATTTGGATAGATGGATATAATGTAAAAGATCTGAAATTGAGCTCACTAAGAAGCCAGATAGGAATAGTCCTGCAAGAGCCATTTTTATGGAACGACACTATAGAAAGTAATATAAAGTACGGTAGGCCCGATGCCAGTGAACGAGAAATGATCGAGGCTGCCAAGATTTGCGGTATAGATGATTTCGTTAGTAAGTTATCTAATGGATATAAGACTATAATAGGCGAAAATGCCTGTAAGATTTCAGAGGGTCAGAAGCAAAAGATTGCCATTGCCCGGGCATTGATAAAAAAACCAAAGATACTTATTCTTGATGAAGCGCTATCCTCTATTGATTCACAAGGTGAGGAAAGAATAATTACCAATATAGGAGAGCTTCAAGAGGTCCTTACAGTAATTATCGTCTCCCATCGGTTATCCACAGTAATGAATGCTGATAAGATTTATTTTTTACAGAAGTCTGGAGAGATAGTTGTTTCAAGCGGCAAAGAATTGCTTGGCAATAAGACCTTTTGCAACTTGTTTCTTAGTCAGCTTCAGGATTATCCACTCGCAGAAAGATTTGCCTAGATATATTTATCTAATCTTCCAGTGTTAATCCCAGCAATATCCACCAAAACATCCCTGCCTCAGGTATGAAATAAGAATTATCAATAAGATTATGCAGGATAAATGTTAGTCCGCCTAAGAATATAAATCTATATTTGGGCTGGGCCTTACACCTTCTAAAAAAGTTGATAACTAGATAGAAAATCCCCATTAATCCCAGTAGGCCTATTTCTGACCAGAAGTGAAGAAATATATTATGCGCGTATCTTGTATTTGTGCTTAGCCCCATTTTGTATTTTAAGAACACCTCTTGGAAATTTCCAGGACCGACTCCTATGATAGGATGATCTTTTATTATGGCAATGGCTGTGCGCCAGTAATTTAGGCGCTCGGTGATAGAATTCTGTGGATTTCCTAAATCCATCAGGCGTTCCCAGCGGTTTACTATAATAAAAGTCAAAACAGGGATTATTAAGATAGCGCTAATCACCAAGATCGATCTCCGTTTTTCGAGTGACTTATATGAAGAGATGAATAAAAAAATCAACGCGAAGATAAAACTTAGCCATGCACCCATGGATTTTGTAAGAATAAGGGCTGCGATTATTAAAAAAGATGATAAAATCCACTTTCGCTCTATGGCGCTATTTTTTATTAAAGATAGAGAGAGGAAGAAAACCATTATCAGGTATCCACCTAGAATATTTGGGGAGGGGAATGTCCCTATTGCGCGCTTTGAGATTAAAATATCCCTTGCGTAAGAAGAAGCTAAAAGGAATCGGCTCTCTATTTTTTCAAGGTAGTCTAGGGTATGTTCGTATCCCCAGAAATATTGATATATTGAATATACGCTTATTATCGAGGCCGAGAAGACAATAGTTTTTATTACTATGCTTTTTTGTTTGGTATCACCCCTCGAGATTAAAAAAAAGATAGATAGAAAACCGACAAATTTAACTATTTCCTTTATAGAGTTTTGGATATTAATAGATGTGATAGTGGATATTAGATAAGCTAATAAAAGCAAGAGGATAGGGGCATTGTAAGGATTTTTTAGAGTAAATCCTCGCGCGCTAATTATTGCGATAATCGCAAGAAATATAAGAGAATTTTCATAGTATATTTCTAATGTCGGATACGCAAGTCCGGAGAAAAACGGCCTTATAAAGATAAAAAATAATAGAGGAATAAATATAAGAGATGATAATGATTTAGATT